>JAEYTI010000129.1 GCA_023434145.1 Chloroflexota bacterium
CTGGCCGGGGCATTTACCCTCACCGGCGACCCATCGATTGCCAAGTTATTCAAGTCCCTGCTAGGCTCGAAATCGTCCGACGTGCGGCGCATGGCGCTGTTGGGCTGCGGCGCGCTTGCCAATCCGCAGTTGATCACCGATGTGCTGACCATGATGGCCGATGTCGAGCCGGACGTACGGCACACCGCCTGTTTAGCAATCGCGGCGATTCCGGGCGAAGTTTCGCTCAGCACCATCGTTCAGGTGCTGCTGGAAGGCGATGAAGATATCCGCCAGGCCGCCGCGGAGGCGCTTGCACTGATCCCCGGTGAAGGGCATCAAGCGCTGCAAGAGGCGATCACCTTCGACGACCTGCTAACCCGCCGGGCCGCGGTGTTCGGGCTCGTTCAGGTCAATCAACCGTGGGCGCGCGAGGCGCTGGAAAAAACTGCCGTGGCTGACGGCCAGTGGGTGGTGCGCAACGCCGCCGCCCAGGCGCTCGAAACGCTCCAGGCTAGCTACGCAGGCATCCCCAAACCGCTGCCACAGCCCGCCGAGTCGCCGGAGATGCTGGCGTTTGCCGGAAAGCAAGGCATTGGCATCGCCCCCGACGATCCCGCCACGGAATTGCTGGTGCGCGCGCTCGCGACCGGAACCACCGACGAGAAAATTGTCGCAATGCAGTACCTGCGCGAAGAGGCGAGCGAGGGTATCGTGCGCGAGCTGTACCAGATGATCTACGGCGGGCGCGAAGATCTGATCGAGCCGGCCATGCAAACACTGTGGTGGATGGCCCTCTCCGGAGCCAAACTCCCCCACCCCATGCAGTTCGGATTGAGCTAGAATCTATCCGGAAAATATATAATTTGTGTGTTTGTGATGCGCGACTGCGTTGTGCACCACAAACACACAAATTTATTTATCTGCTTGTCTCGTACGGAAAACAAAAACTTGTTGGTTTTGCTTTAAGATTCTCATAAAATTGCGCCATATCTGCCTGTAGGAAATCTTCATCCGAATTTATCGAGTATCTGCCCTGCGTAAACTGATTTATTGCTGGCATATTGCCAGACCAGGTGACCAGGGAACCGAACGCAACAAAACAGGCTTTCTTGTTATCACCGTCTCCTTCAATCGAAAGCTGATATTCAGCAAAAAAGCGTTTTGTGGAATAGTAGAAAGCTAGAAAAGAAATATTTTCATCATCTGAAGTAACGTATATTTGGTCCGGCTCCCCATACTCTTTTAGCATCCGTGCGGGGAAAAATCCGCCCCACATCGTAGCCTCGTAATCCAATGATATTGCTTCAACAATCTGATCGTTCATCAAGAGCCGGGTTGTCACTGCGTAATCGATGCTCGAGTTCGCCGGGGGATAGTACATCGTTACCCAGCCATAGAATTCACTTCCCTCGAAACCCACCTCGCCGCTAAACTGACGGAAGTAGTTCTGTACTTCTTGTATCGTGGTTTCCCCCGGTGTAATCCCCCACCAACAGGGAAGTTTGCACCCGCCATTGGTGCCATATAGTTCCACCAACTCCTCACGCGGATTGGGGACGGTTGGCAGAAAGGTGAGCGTGGGCAAAGGGGTTACTGTAACTGTCGATGTTGGCGTAACGATTCGAGTCTGCGTCGCTGTTTTTGTTTGAGTGGAGCTTGGCATCGGTGTTGTTGTAAGTGTATGAAAGTATTCTATCGTTGGCAGAACCGGGACAGAGAGAGTGGTATTCGAACGAGAAGCCGACGCGCATCCTTGCAGGATTAGAATGGGCATGATCAGAAAGATAAGACCCTTTTTTATCATTTAATATACCCTCGTTGGTGGGGGAGCAAAAAGCATACAGCAGCGTGGAAGGTTAACGATTAGCCTGACAAAAGCCCGATTTTGTAAAAAGACAAGCATCTTATCGGATAAGATGCCTGTCCAGTTATCCAAATGTGCTTATGGAACCTGGCCGTCTTGAAAAGAGCGGCTTCGCATGGCGTGAATGGGAAAACTACGCGATGTGCTTCAAAATCCGGTCGTGGACGGTATCGGTGTCCAGGTCAGTGATCGTTACCAGCTTGTCGTTACCCGAAAGGCCTGCCACGATCTCTACCTGCGCGGGCTTCACGCCCAGCACTTCCGCCAAAAAGGCGATCAGCGCCTGGTTGGTCTTTTCTTCCTGCTGAACGGAGGTCAGGCGGACTTTTACCGTGCCGTCATCCAAAATCTCACTGATCTCATTGCGGCTGGCGCGTGGAGTCACCCGGACGGTGATCGCCGCGCCGCTCTTTCCATCATGTAGATGAAAGTCTCGATCCTTCACAGTATCCCCTCCGGTTAAATCAGCACAGAAATAATAATCCGCTCTAAAACTTGAATGAGCAGCAGCAGAACGATGGGGGTAAAGTCGAACATACCCATGGGCGGCAGAACCTTGCGAATTGGCGCGTACAGCGGACGCAAAATGCGTTCCAACGTTTCGCGCACCGGATGATAGGGCGGCAAAACGAACGACAGCAGCGCATTGGCAATGATCAGAATCGACAGAAAGTTGAGCAGCGTGATTATGACGGTAACGACAGCATTCATACGTTAATTATACTCCGGGTATGGCGCTTTATACGCCGTTTTTATTCGGTGTATCAGGTTTTGCGGCGGCAGCAAGGAGGTGCTGCTGCCCTGCCTCGAAAGTTTTTGTACTGGTACTTCGTATCGAAGTACGAAACTTTTTAACGCGGGCGTGGACCGAGGATCGCCGTGCCTACGCGGACGAGGGTTGCGCCTTCCTGCACCGCCACTTCATAGTCGGCGCTGGTGCCCATCGAAAGCTCGCGGAAATGCTCCACGCCAAAGCGGCGGGCAAGCAGGTCGCGCAGCAGCCGCAGTCGCTCGAAGAAAGGCCGAGTCTGCTGCGGGTCACCATACAGCGGCGGCATGGTCATAAGGCCGTTCACCACCAGGTTGGGCTGCTGCATAATCGCCTCAATCTCCGGCAGAACCAGCTCCAGCGCGGCTTCGTCCGGCACGGTCCAGCCGTACTTACTCTCCTCACCGCCCACGTTCAGTTCCAGCAACACCGGGAGTACTCTGCCCGCCTCTTCCAGACGCCGGTCTAGCTTTTCCGCCAGGCTCAGACTGTCGAGCGATTGGAGCACGTCAAAATGCTGCACGATGATGGGTGCTTTTCGGCTCTGAAGATGCCCGATCATGTGCCATTCCACGCCCGGCACTGACCCCAACGCCTCAATCTTCGGCTGCGACTCCTGCGGGTAGTTTTCCCCGAGGATGCGCGCGCCCGCTTCTACCGCGGCGCGGATCGTCTCAACCGGCTGCGCCTTGGTAACCACAACCAGCCGCACATCCTCCGCGGGCCGGTCCGCCGCGCGAACTGCCGCGGCGATACGCTCTTCTACCTGGGCGATATTCTCTCGAATTTCTTCGACTGTCCCCGCCATGCTCCCCTCCCTGCCGCCGCGCCGTGTTTATAAGGCCAGCAAGGCGCCAAAGCGCCCCGTCTTGCCCTTTTCCGCGCGGTGCGAATACCAGTCCTCGTTGTAGCAGGCAGTGCAGATGCCTGCCAGTTCAATTTCGCGCACGCCGCAGTCCTCCAGCACCATGCGGTTAGCCTCCCACAGGTCAAAGTGAACAGCGCCATTCAGACGCGGCAGTACCGCACCGGCGTTCTTGCCAAACGCCTGCCGCACCATGTCCACCGTTTCCTGGCTCTGCCCGATCTCGTAATGCTCGACGCAGATAGAAGGCCCAATCGCAGCCAGCAGATCCGCGGGGCGCGAGCCGTAGCGCGACTGCATCTGCGCGATTGCCGCGGCGGATGCCCGGTCCACCGTTCCGCGCCAACCGGCGTGCACCTGCCCTACCACCCGCTTTACCGGGTCGAAGAGGAAGATCGGCACGCAGTCGGCGAAGCGCATGAACAGTGTGATCTCAGGTCGATCGGTGAGGATCGCATCTGCTTTCTCGTGTGGTGAGTCAAGCGGGCGCGGAACGTCGGTGCAGATCGTCTCTGTGCCGTGCACCTGCCACGCATCAAACACCGACTCCACCGGGCGGTGCAGCGCGGCAAAGATGCGGCGGCGGTTCTCCACCACGTTCTCGCGCGCGTCACCAACCGTGCCGCCCTGGTTCAATGAGGCCCACGGCAGCGGGCTGACTCCGCCATGACGTGTGAACACGCCATGCACCAGCCCGTGCCGATCGAACGAAGCAAAGGTGTAGTAGCGTAGGTCGCCGGATTCGTGCAGCCTCATACGCCCTGCTTGCGGTTCGCCTCGGTGCCAGACTGATCGATCCAGGCTTGCTTGCGCTGCATGATCCGCCGTGTCTCGCGCGCAGTCTCTTCGATCATCGGGAAGAGGTACCACGCCGTCATCCAACCGAACAGCGCGCCGGTGAGCGTGCGTAGACCAGGGTTGCTCTCACGATTGATCACCCAATCGGGCAGGCCTTGCGCGAGGCCGGGGAGCTGCGAGAATCCATCCAACCCGATTGGCACCAGCCCCAAAGCCACCCACATATACCAGGGTATGGTCGGCAGCCTGCGCCCCACAAGCGCATACACCACGCCAAACACCAGCATAAAGCCGTAAATGGCCACGTCGCGCTGGCACAGCGCTACTTTGTATCCCACCACCTCGTTGCCGTTGAAATCGCGCGCCGCCATCAAATCCACTTCATCGGTGCCCACCAGGGTTTCGTAGGGCACCACGTCCTCAACCCCCGCCAAACCGCGGGGATAATACGCTTGCTCGCCAAACAAGAACCACGAGCGGAACGCTAGCTGGTGGCACAGCGGGCTGTACATCTTGTAGATGACCGTCGCGGGCAAATCTGCGCCGGCGCGCAGCAGCACTGGTGCCAGGAAGGGCAGCCCAGCATACACCAACAGAAAGAGGTTTGCCAGCGCCAGGTAGTGCGAAGCGAACCAGTTGGAAAATTTATCACCCGAGTTCATCGACCGCGCATTTGCGATGCGCTTGTCCAACCCGGTTTTGTCGACCCGTTCCAATTGGTTCAGGCGGTCTTGCGCAGAGGAGATCATGATCTGCAAATCCTGGCGCGTGAAGGGCGGTTGGAGCCGGTACGGGCCGATCTCTACCACCGGCAGGGCCGCGCCATACTTCTCGCGCAGGGCCTTTTCTTTGTCCACGTCAATGGTAATTAACTGGTGCGGATGGGTCGCTTGCAGCGCTTCCAGGTCGGCAATCGCCTGTTCAACCTGCGGGGTAGGCCCGGCATGGTACAGTGTGACGGTAATCATGGCTCTATTCCAATCGTTTTCAGGTATCGCGCCAGCAGGCTCTCCGAAAGCATGCCAAGATGCTGGGCGCGGAGTACGCCCTCCGCATCCACAAAGAATGTCATCGGAAAACTGCGCACGTAGTACAAATCGGAAACCTGCATCGTCTGATCGAGCAAAATGGGGAACGCTACCGGATTTTCCTGCAAAAACGGCGCGACGGCTTGCGGGGTTTCACCAGAGTTCACGCCCAGCACCACCATACGATCGGCGTACTGCTCTGCATACTGGCTGAGCAGCGGCATCTCCTCTTTGCAGGGCGCGCACCAGGTGGCCCAGAAGTTGATCACCACCGGCTTCCCCTGCAGCGCTGCGAGCTGGAAAGCCTCCCCATCCGGCGAAGCGAGTTGAAAGTCTTTCACCGGCGAGCCAACGCTCGGCGGCAGGCGGCGATCACCGCCTGCGTTCCGCGCTGTTCCCCCCCAGAAAACCAGCGCTCCCAGAACGCCGCCAATGAGCAAGCCAGCCAGCAGGAAGGCGATTAATTTGGTGCTGACTGCCCGCCGCCCGCTGCTCGTCTCTTCCATGCTTACTCGATCACTTCCACAGTGGTGCCGGTGGGGGGCCACTGCGAGGAGATATCAATGCGGCCGGGCTCCGTGCCAACATGCGGGAACGCCCAGCGCCACAGCCATTGCGCGTCATCGGGCAGGCAGTTCACGCAGCCGTGAGAGCGCGGAATGCCAAAGTAGTTGTGCCAGTAGGTGGAGTGGATGGCTACACCGCCGGTGGCGAAAATCTGCGTCCAGGCCACGCCGGGCCAGTCGCCGGTGAGCCTGCCGCTCATGTGCAGCGAGACCATCTTATCGTACACAGGGTGCGGCCCCGGTGGCGTTGACCAGATATCCACGGGATTGCCATCCGCATCAAACTTGGCCCCGGTGGAAACGCGGCAGAAGTACACCTCGTGGCTACCCTCGTAGCAGGTCAGCGTCTGGCGGGTGAGGTTGACAACCACCTTTTTATTCTCTACGTCCTCACTGATCGGGCTAACGTCGTCTTCCGTCAGCGGGCGCATCGCTTCGGCAGGAATCCAGTACAGGTCGCCGGGGTTGCCGTAGCGCTCATTCACCCGATAAAGTACCTTACCGTCCGAGGTGGTTTCCATATCGTCCACCCACATGATCATGCTGTAGTACAGCCGGGGCGGCAGGCCAATATCCATCTTCTCGCGGAACACGGAGGAAGCGACCGGCTGGCGCATGACCAGGTTCACGTAGGGTACGGTCACTTCAGCCCACATGCCCTTGCCCGATCCGCCCGGCACTGCCCCTGGCGGGGTCGCGGGGAGCTCTTTCACCGGGACGTTGGGCTTGTTAAAGGTGGGTTGGAGACGCGGTGCGTAGATGTAGCCATCCGGGGTCTCCACCCAGCGGCTGCTGCCGTAACCGCCCGGGGCCTCTCCGACCACCTCGCGCAGCCAGGGAAACAGTGCATCGTCGTAGACCGTCTTCGTTATCGCAGCGTTGACGTACGGTTTCGCGCGAATATCCACCCGCCCCGACGTCACCCGGCCAATTTTTTCAGCATCAGGAAATTGGAGCGCCAGCGCGTTTAACGCATCCAGCGGTCGATAGGCAGACAGGCCAGCCCCAAGAGCAGTAAACGCGGATAGGCGGAGAAAATCGCGGCGAGAGATCGGATTCATAGCGCTAAAGATATCGAGAAAGGTCGGAAATGTCAACCTTCTAATTATACCTGTGTGTTTCGTACGCGAGCGTGGGCCGCGGCCCACGCTCGCGTACGAAACACACTTAAACTTTCAGCAGATCCAGGGCGCGGCGGGTGATCAGCGCATGCACGCGCTGGATCTCCGGCCCCCACCAGGCATCGCCGGGCTGGTACGGCACCGCCTCGCGTACGCTCTGATAAATAGCCTTTGTGCCCGCCCCTAGCGCGGCGGTCGGGCGCTCGCGCAGGCGCAAATCGAGCGCGCGGGCGGCGGTGTACAGCTCGATCGCCAGCACGTGCGCCGTGTTCTCTAAAATAGCCCGGGCATGGCGCGCGGCGGTCATCGAGTTGGCGTTGTGATCTTCCTGCTCTGCCGAGGTCGGCAGCGAGCGGACAGAATCGGGCCCGGCGAGGGTTTGGTTTTCCAGCACCAGCGAAACGGCCGTGTACTGCGGCATCATCAAGCCCGAGTTCAGGCCGGCATCGTCCGGCGTATCTACCAGCATGGCTGGCAGGCCGGCATTGAGCTTGCTGTCGGTCAGGCGGAAGATGCGCCGCTCGGAGATGGCTGCCACTTCGCTCATGGCAATGCCGAGGTAATCCATCGCCATGCCCACCGGCTCGCCGTGGAAGTTGCCACCGGAGAGCACGTCTTCAGGGCCAAAGATCAGCGGGTTATCGGTGGCGGCGTTGCACTCGCGCTCTACCACGCCGCGCACAAAAGCCACCGTATCGCGAGCCGCGCCCATCACCTGCGGAGCGCAGCGCAGCGAGTAGGCATCCTGAATGCGCCCGGAACTGTCGAGCAGGGTGCTGCCGGTGGTGATCTCCTGCACGTGTTCGGCCACGCGGATCTGCCCCGGATGCCCGCGTACGGTGTGCAGGCGCAGGTCAAAGGCGGTGCTGCACCCCATCACGGCTTCCAGCGTCATCGACAGCGAATAATCGGCCACGTCCAGCAAGTATTCGGCGTCAACCACTGCCAGCGCCGCGATCGCCGCTGAGAAGGTGGCCCCATTGTTCAGCGCCAGCCCTTCCTTCGGCCCCAGGATGATCCGCTGTAACCCTGCCTGCTGCATGGCGGTTTTACCATCCAAAATCTGGCCTTTGTAGGCGGCCTGTCCTGAATCTTCCGTCCGGTCTGCTTCGTCGGTGGTCAACACCAGCGCCATGTGCGAGAGCGGGCACAAGTCACCGGATGAGCCGAGCGAGCCCTGCGAGGGGATCACTGGCGTCACCCCGGCGTTGAGCATATCGAGCAAAGTCTGCACGATCTCGATGCGCACGCCGGAAAAGCCCTTTGCCAGGGTATTGGCGCGCACCAGCATGGCTGCTCGCACCACTTCTTCGGCCAGGGCCGGGCCTGTGCCCACCGCGTGGCTGAGGATCAGGTTGCGTGAAAGGGTAGCGGAATCGGCGCGCGGGATGCGGCGGTCGGCAAAAATGCCAAAGCCGGTATTGATGCCGTACACGGGGCGGTCGGTCGCCACGATGGTTTCGAGGTTCTGCCGCGACCCAAGGATATTCTGCTTGCCAGCATCCGACAGCCCCACCAGTTCCCCATGCCGCGCAACGGCTACGATATCATCCAGCCCCAACCCGGAGCCATCAATGAGAAGCATCTGGTTTGTCCTTTTTCTGTTTTCCTGATACGACAACTGAGCCGTTGTATCAGGAAAGCATGCCTGCCTAGAAGAAAATATACCCCAAGATGACTGCCACCAGCGGCACAGTCAGGTTATCCAAATCATCGAGCGGGATAGTCTCCACCAGCGTTGCCGCGAAGGCGATCACCGCGAGCGGGAGCAGATAATCGGCCAGCCCGCCCGGGAAGACTCCCGCCGCCAGATACGCCGCGAGGATCAGCAGCGAGAGCAGCAAGCTGCCAAAGAACATCGCGAGCGTGCCCGCCCACGATTTATTCCGCGACCAGGGCAGCTTTGCCCTGCCAAAACGGCTGCCGATCACCTCCGCTAGCCCGTCGCCGCCGCACAGCATCATCAATGCCACAATACCAATGGGCGAGTCTTTCCAGAACAGCAGGGTGAGTGCCACAAAAGCGATGCCGTAGTACAGCGGCCCGCGCAGAATCTCCTGGCGATTGCCCGTGCGCGACATGGCCTTCACGGCCTGTGGATCGCGCATAATGCCCAGCCCCACCAGCGCGAACTGCGCAGTGATGGCAAACGGCACGAGCGCCGCCAGCCAGCGGGCAGATGGCGCATCCGAGAACAGAAGCCAGGTGAGCACAAACAGCGGCCCAGTGCCAATGTGAATCATCTTACGGCTCAACCCGCTGCTGATCCATCCCCGGTGGGCGAAAAAGTCATTGATTCGCAACCACAGCAGCGCCAGCCCAAACGACGCGCCTAATGCCAGCACATTGTTCAATGCAGCCCCCTAACCACGCCCGCGTCCGCCGCGGGCTTCGCGTGCCATCTCTCGCTCGGCGTCGCGCTTGGCGATTGTTTCGCGCTTATCGTAGAGCTTCTTGCCCTTTGCCACAGCGATATCGAGCTTGGCGCGGCCTTCTTTTAAGTACACCTGCACCGGGATGATCGTTACGCCCTTCTGGCGTACGGCATCCCACATCTCACGGATTTCGTTCTTGTGCAGCAGCAGGCGGCGCGGGCGCAGCGGCTCGTGGTTATAGTGACTCGCCGGGTTATAGGGAGCAATATGCGCGTTCATCAGCCAGGCTTCGCGCCCGACCTCATCGATGCGCACATAGGCTTCCGCCAGGCTCATCTGCCCGGCGCGGATCGATTTGATCTCGCTGCCCTGCAGAGCAATCCCGGCTTCAAAATGCTCCAGCAGGAAAAATTCAAAATGTGCTTTGCGGTTGGTAGCGACGACTTTTACACCCATAGGGTGATTTTAATGTTCATTGGTTTGCACCGCAAGGTGTTTTTCGTCATGGAACGCAAAAACGGTGGAATCACCCTTTTTCGTGGGTGTCCACGTACCATGTACGCGGTCCAAACTACCGGCTATGCTTTTGCGCGCGCCAGGCCGGCAATCAATTCTGCTGCCTGATAAACAGACAGCTTGCCGGTGTTCAAAACCATGTGATACAGCAGGGGATCGTTCAGCTTGACGTTGTAGTAGCGCAGCAGATAGTCAGCGGAAGCCTCATCACGCGCGGTTATGCGATCCTGCGCATCACGGCGAAACTCAATATCGGCGTGGTAAACCGCGCCCTCCTGGCGTATCTCCGCCTTTACCCGTGCGATCCGCTCTTCCATCGGGGCTTCGATGCGCACGTGCAGCACATCCGCCGCTTCCCGCAGGATCATCTGCCCGCCGCGCCCCACGATGATCATCTCACCGGTGTGGTGCGCCGTGCGGATGGCCTTTTCGACCAAAGTCACCGCCACATCCTCGCTGACCTTCACTTCTTCCACCACGCGCATGCCGTCGGTGGTCTCATGCCAGACGTGGGCCTCGGCGATTGTTGGCGTGCGGTTAAGCAGCCGGTCCAAAAAGCCGCGCACTTTGTGATTGTCCTCAGAGTAGTCGCTGATCTCCTGGTGCCACAGCCCAGAGTCGGCGGCGGCCTGAGCGATCAGGTTTTTGTCGAACAGCCGGTAGCCCAGCAGTTCTGCCAATCGCTGGGCAACTTCATCCCCACCGCTGCCGTATTGGCGCGAAATTGTGATGATTCTCATACGCCACCTCCCTACCCTGATCGGTGGCTGCGGTGACTCACCCGGCGCTGCGATGGAACACCAACGTTGCGACCTGCCGGAGCAATGGAGAATAAACCACAATTACAGAATAGCACGGGGAACCGAACTGTTCAAGCCTCTCTTACCCCCAACGCAGCAGCGCACCGCCTGCCACCACACGCCCAAGCCCAAACAGTAGCAGCGCCAGCGGAAAGCCGATCAGCGCGGCAACTGCCGGCCCTGCAGTAGAGCCGATGAGGATGGCGGCGTTCGATATCAGGCTGTACCAGGCCAGGTAGGCCGGGCGATCGTGCGCGGGGCAGTGCTCCAGAATGTAGTTGTACAGCGCGCCACCCGCCATGGCCCAGGCGATCCCAGCAAAAAAGTTTCCAGCAATGTATCCCGCCGGCCCCACTGCCGTGAGGATGGGGAACAGGCTGAGCCCCATGATGCCCACCGCCGTAACGGTCTTGTTACCAAATCGCGCGGTGATGTTGTTGAGCTGGAGCGAGCCCAAAAACACCGTGATATTGAACAGGCCGTTTGCCAGCCCAATGAGCTGGTCCGATACCGCCAGGTCGTTAACCACAAAAGGCGTGATGATGGGAATCGTGAGAAACTGCACCAGGTGCCAGAAGAACAACAGCCCCATCAGGCGGGCAAATGTGCCGCCCATCACGTCCAGTCGCAAGCTTTGCACGCCGCGCTGGTAGAGCGCCCGCGCTTCCTCGCTCAGGCGCCGGCTGCTGCCATTTGTCGCCACTCGGGGCGTAGCGATCGGCCCGTGGGCGGCTTTTTCACCTACCATCTTTGAGAGCACGAACAGATGGTACGAAGACATGGCCGCGCCTACCAACCCCGCCGCAAATACGATCTGGTACCCGGTAGGGAAGGCAATGCTGTCGAGGATCACGCCGCTGATCAGGGTAAACACCGTGGTGACCACAGCCACCACCGCATTGCGGATGCCAACCAGGTAGCCGCGCCACTCGATGGGCACCGCCTCGCCAAACAGTGCGTTGAAACCCACCGTCACAGCCACGCCGGGGATGGTCATGACCAGCGTCATGAGGATGATGACCCATACCTGCGCTTCGGGCAGCAGCAGCAAAGGAAGCGGGATCAGCAGGCCAAAGAAGGCCCGGCTGATCACCGAGGTCCAGAAGACGGCCTTACCCAGCGGACGGCGGCCCAGCCAGCTCCCGGCGGGCAGGGCAAAGAGCAGGTTCACCAGCGCCGGTCCCGCGCTGAGCAGGCCAATCTGCTGCGGTGAAGCGCCCTGCCGGGTTGCATAGACACCAATAAACGCAATGGTCGTGCCGCTGAGCACCCCAAACCAGGCAATGTCGAGGATCAGGTGCAGGAAGATACGCTGTAGATGCTGCGGAACGGGCTGCGGCGGCGCAAAAAAGCGCCGGAGTCGATAATAGATGGTTTGCAGTACGCGGTTCATGAAGCCCATACCAGCAATTCTAATCGAATCAGGTTGGAAAGTGATTATAATCTCCCCTCATGACTTCCCCACTCTCTCCTAAGCCTACGCACGATACGAACTGGCAAGAGCAGTTTCTGCTAGACCCCACCATCATTTATCTCAATCACGGCTCGTTTGGCGCTACGCCGCGCCCGGTCTTTGAAAGTTATCAACGCTGGCAGCGCGAGTTAGAGCTTCAGCCCACCGAATTTTTGGGCCGCCGCGCGCCCAGCCTGCTGCGCGACTCGCGTGAGGTGCTGGCGCAATACCTGAGCACCGCAGCGGACAATCTCGCCTACGTCACCAATGCCACCACCGGCCTAAACGCTGTCGCCAGAGCGTTGAAGCTCGGCCCCAGCGACGAAGTGCTGGCAACCGATCACGAATACGGCGCGCTCGACCGCACGTGGCGCTTCCTGGCGGGTAAGCAGGGCTTCCAGTACATCAACCAGCCCATATCTGTGCCTCTAACAAAGCGCGAGGCATTTGTGGAGGCTTTCTGGCAAGGTGTCACCGCCAGCACACGGGTGATCTTCCTCAGCCACATCACTTCGCCCACCGCGCTGATCTTCCCGGTGGAGGAAATCTGCCGCCGGGCACGCGAGCAGCGCATCCTAACCGTGATCGACGGCGCGCACGTGCCGGGGCAGATCCCGCTGAACCTGGATACTCTCGGCGCGGACTTCTACTCGGGCAACCTGCACAAATGGCTTTGCGCCCCCAAGGGCGCGGCCTTCCTCTATGCCAGGCCTGAGCACCACATATGGATCGAGCCGCTAGTGGTGAGCTGGGGCTACGAGAGCGATATGCCCTCCCCAAGCCGCCTGGTGGATTACGTCGAATGGCAGGGCACGCGCGACATCGCCGCCTTCCTCGCCGTGCCGGATGCCATCCGCTACCAGCAGGAGAACGGCTGGGACGAAGTCCGCGCCGCGTGCCATACGATGGCGGAGGAAGCCCTGCGCGAAATGAGCAAATGCGCCGGGCTGCCACCACTTTCACCGGTCTCCGGCGAGTGGTTCGGGCAAATGGTCAGCGCACCCATCCCGTTCCAGAGGGATCCAAAGGCACTGCAAGCGCGGATCTACGCGGAAGATCGCATCGAAGTGCCGGTGCTCCATTGGAACGGGCATACGCTGGTGCGCTTCTCGTTCCAGGCGTATAACACCTTCGAACATGCCACAGCTCTGATGGAGGCCGTCGAAAGG
>JAEYTI010000134.1 GCA_023434145.1 Chloroflexota bacterium
GCGAAGCAACGTTCCCCTACAACCACGGCAAAACCCAGAGAACCTACAAACGATCTATTGCTGAAGAACCGATAGTACTAGATTCGGACTATTTATATCGCCCTGATCAACGATTCGCTTGTTTTAGAAGAATTTCATGCTATATCTATATTTATACACCGTCCGTTGCTATCTGTTCTGCTTCGTAGGCCACGTACCAACGGTACAAAGTGCGTACTGCTTTTCCAAACCCAATTTCCAAACGACGAGAAGAAAGAGGAAACAACCGATGAAAAAAGCTGCAGTTTCGATCATGCTGGTATTGGTTCTTACTTTGAGTGTTTTTGGCGCGGCGCAGGCCGTCACCGATGGCGAGCCGGATGGAAATGGTCACCCGTACGTGGGCCTCATGGTAGCCCAGACCGCAAATGGCGCCCCTCTCTGGCGCTGCAGTGGAACGCTCATCTCACCGACACTGTTCCTGACGGCGGGCCACTGCACTTACGGCGCGGGGCACGTAGAGATCTGGTTTGACGCGGATGTGGAATCCGGCGTCCCACAAAATGGATATCCCTTCACCGGTGACGTTGGCGGAACGCCCTACGCGCACCCCGATTATGATGACAATGCCTTCTTCCTTCACGATTTAGGCGTAGTCGTGCTCGATGAGCCGGTGGTCATGTCCGAATACGGCGCCCTACCCGAAGAGGGTGTTCTTTCCGAATTGAAGACCAGGCGTGGAAAGCAAGACACGACTTTCACCGCCGTGGGCTATGGCCTGCAGATGAGTTTCCCCGATGCAGCATCCTGGAAAGAAAATAACGTGAAGGTTCGCATGGTTGCCACCCCGCGCCTGATCCAGGTCGACGGCGGGATCGTCGGCGACTACTCGATCTTGCTCTCGAATAACGCCAATACCGGCGGCACCTGCTTCGGCGACTCCGGCGGGCCGAATTTCATCGGCGATAGCAACGTAGTCGGCGGCGTGACCTCCTTCGGCATGAACAGCACCTGCGCCGGAACCGGCGGCGTCTACCGCGTGGATACAGCGGACGACCTCGATTGGCTGTACGGCGAATTTGGGGACGAGCTGGATTAACCGCTGACGATTGTGAAAGAAGAGGGACTGCCCGGGAAGGGGCAGTCCCTTTTTTGATTTGCGGTATATAGATGGTTCCTTCCCATGGCGGCCGGCCGGTTGAAACCGGCGGCTAATCACCAAAACCCCACCTTCGTGGGGTTCCTTTTTAGGGATAATCTGGATCTAATGCACTTCGCCGTGCAACCAGGGTAGGCCTTTCGTTCACCCGATCCAAATAGAACGAACCCCACGAAGGTGGGGTTTCGGGTAGTAGCCGCCGGTTTCAACCGGCAGGGTGGTAACCCTATTCCCCCGATTTTCCCCCGCCTCTTTTTCGTATGATCCTTCCTTATTCATGGTATAAAGAAAGTCAAGCCGCGCGTGTGCGACTTGCCGTTCCATGCGTGGCAGTCCTTCTGAGGAGTTTTTACAATGATGCCGCGCCTGCTTTTGGTGATTCTACTCCTGGCGGTGATGTCACTGGCCTGCAATATGCCCGTTGCCACCACCGGAACCCCCACTGTCGACTCTACGGTTGATATTCGCACGGCCCTGGCTGGGGCGACCGATGATGGGCCTACATCTACACCAGGGCCCGCGACCAATACCCCGCAAGCCGGCAGCACGCAGCCCGCGCAAACACAGCAGCCTGCCAGCACTGCCACCGCCACCACCCAGCCATGCGACCAGGCGCAGTTCATTGCCGATGTGACCATCCCCGATGGCTCGAAGATTGTGGCGGGGCAGACCTTCACCAAGACGTGGCGGCTGCGCAACCTGGGCTCGTGCACGTGGACGCCGAATTACGCCATGGTTTTCATCCGTGGTGACGCGATGGGCGCGCCCGCTGTGGTAAACCTGCCCGGCAACGTGCCGCCTAACACCACCGTCGATCTTTCGGTCAACCTGCGGGCTCCGGCAACCCCCGGGAAGTACCTGAGCGAGTGGAAGCTGCGCAATGCCAGCGGCGTGGTCTTTGGCGTGTTCGCCGACCAACCCTTCTTCGCCGATATCGAGGTCATCCCGGCGGCGACTCTGACGCCCACCATTTCGCTGACCCCCGCCATTACCCGCACCCCAACGCTCACGCCCCCCAACAGCGGCCTGATTTACGATTTTTCCGCCAACGTATGCAAAGCAGAGTGGCGCAGCCAGGCAGGCGAGTTGCTGTGCCCCGGCACCACCGCCGACAGCCAGGGTTACGTGATGAAGCTGCAAAACCCGCGCCTGGAAACCGGCTCGCACGAGGCAAACCCTGTGCTGCTCACCCACCCGCAGATCGTCACCGATGGCGCAATTACCGGACGTTTTCCCGCCATCCCCATTCAAAGTGGCTATCACTTCACCGCCACCATCGGCTGCCTGAGCGGCGCGAACAATTGCAATGTCATCTACCAGCTCAATTACAGCATCAACAACGGCACGCCGGTCAACTTGCAGCAGTGGGAACAGGCACACGATGGCAGCATTCAGGGCGTCGATGTAGATCTCTCTTTCTTGGCGGGGCAGAACGTGCAGCTCATCCTGGTAGTGCTGGCAAAGGGCGCTCCCGACCAGGATCAGGCGTTGTGGATCTATCCGAGGATACTGAAGCAGTAATTCGTTTTCATTAGGAGCATTCTTATGGTACGTACCGGCCTGACAGTTTTGCTGGAGGATCGTATCCATCTCATCGCGGGGAAGCGGGTGGGCGTGGTTAGCCATACGGCTGCTGTGCTGCCCGACCTCACCGGCATTGTGGATGCAATGATCGCCGCGGGGGCGCAGGTGGCGGCGCTGTTTGGCCCCGAACACGGCTTTGCAGGCGCAGCCGCGGATGGCGCAGCCGTGGATAACGAGATGGACCGCCGCACCGGGCTGCCGGTCTACAGCCTGTATGGCGAAGTTCGCGAACCGGCTCCCAATATGCTGGCCAACCTCGACGCGCTGGTGGTCGACTTTCAAGATGTGGGCGTGCGCTATTACACCTATCTCTCCACGCTCTACTACGTGCTGCGCGGAGCGGGCAAGGCCGGGCTGCCCGTCTATGTGCTCGACCGTCCCAACCCCATTAACGGGGTAACGGTAGAAGGTCCGTTAATCGAACCGGGGCACGAGTCGTTCGTGGGTATTGTGCCCATCCCCATCCGTCATGGTATGACGCTGGGCGAACTGGCCCGGTATATGAACAGCGAATACGACCTGGGCGCGGATCTCACCGTCATCGCCATGGAAGGTTGGCGGCGCGATATGTGGTGGGACGAAACCGGGCTGCCGTGGGTCACGCCGTCGCCGGCCATGCCGCATCTTTCCACCGCCACGGTGTACCCGGGCATGTGCTTTATCGAAGGCACCAACCTCTCCGAGGGGCGTGGAACGGCCCTGCCGTTTGAGGTGACCGGCGCGCCGTGGCTGGACGCTTACGCCCTGGCCGAGCGGCTCAACCGGCTGATACTGCCCGGGGTGGCCTTCCGCCCGCACATCTTCAAGCCCACTGCCAGCAAGCATTCGGGTGTGGTGTGCGAGGGTGTGCAGGTGCACGTGATGGATCGCCACACCTTCCGCCCGGTGATCACCGGGCTGCACGTGCTGGCTGCCTGCCGCGAGCTTTCGATGAACGAGTTTGAATTCCTCAATGCCAGTTGGGAGGGTCGCCCGCCGCACATGGATCTGCTGGCCGGGTCCGGGCAAATCCGCGAGCATCTTATCAGCGGGCAGCCGGTGGACGAATTCGCGCATGCCTGGTCCCCGGTGCGCGAACAGTTCGAGAAGAAACGGAGTCCCCATTTGATGTACTCCACATAAAGAGCAGCATGGTGATGGTTTGTAAGCCCACCATGCTGATTTATTGTTGAGGCACCGCGGGTTTTTTTACGGCCTGCCGGCCCCCACTCCCGATTGGAGAGCCTATGCACCATGATTTACCGTTATTGATTAATATCACCCTTGCCGTTGTGGTCGCTTTTGTGGGCGGGGTGATTGCCCGCCGCATTGGCCTGCCCACCATTGTGGGCTACTTGCTGGCAGGGATTGTCATTGGCCCGTTTACCCCCGGTTACGTTGGCGATATTGAAACCATCCAGCAGCTAGCCGAACTGGGTGTCATCTTCCTGATGTTTGGCGTGGGCCTGCACTTTTCGTTCCAGGATCTCTGGCGCGTGCGCGATATCGCTGTACCCGGCGCGCTGATTCAGACGGCGTTTGCCACCCTGATCGGTTTTGGCATGACGCGGCTGTGGGGCTGGGATCCTGGCGCGGGGATCGTGCTGGGTCTCTCGATCTCCGTTGCCAGTACGGTGGTGCTGCTGCGCGGGTTGATGGACAATTCGCTGTTGAACACCCCGCACGGGCAGGCAGCCGTCGGCTGGCTGGTGATGGAAGACATCCTTTCGGTGCTCATCCTGGTCATTATGCCGGCCCTGGTCGGTGGCGAAGGCGGCTTCGATTGGTCGGGTCTGGCGCTGACTTTGGTGAAGGCTGTTGCCTTTGCAGGCATTATGTTCTTCATCGGCACACGGCTGATACCCTCGCTGCTCCAGCGCATCGCCCACACGCGCTCGCGTGAGCTTTTTATCCTCGCCGTTCTCGCCATTACCCTGGGTACGGCGCTGGGCGCTGGCGAGCTGTTCGGCGTTTCGCTGGCATTGGGCGCGTTTGTGGCAGGGGCCATCGTCAGCCAGTCACACCTCAGTCACCAGGTGGGGGCAGACGTGCTGCCATTCCGCGAGGCGTTCGCTGTGCTGTTCTTCGTCTCAGTGGGTATGCTGGTGAACCCAACCTTCCTGATGCAGAACATTGGCCAGGTCGCCGCGCTCACCTTGCTGATTGTGATCGGCAAGGGCATCATTGTGCTGGCAATGGGGATGATATTTCCGCGCCCGGCAAAGACCTTCCTGGTCGTTGCGGTGGGCCTCAGCCAGATCGGCGAGTTTTCGTTTATTCTTGGTTCGGCTGGGGTGCGGCTCAACCTGCTCAGTGCCGACCAGTACAGCCTGATCCTGGCGGGCGCGCTGGTGTCGATCACCCTCAACCCGCTGATGTTCCGGGCGCTGCCGTTTTTTGCGCGCAACTTGCAGCGCGCCGGGGGCATCTGGCGCAAGCTCGATTCGCACCGCGATTTCCCGCTGCCCTCGCAGGATACACTGAAGGATCACGTGGTGATTGTTGGCTATGGGCGGGTAGGCAAGCACCTTTCAGACGTGCTGGAGGCGCTGCAAATCCCCTACCTGCTGGTTGATTCGGATATGGAGCGGCTGGAAGAGTTCACCGGGCGCGGCATACCGGTGCTGTTTGGCGACGCGGCCAACTCAGAAGTGATCACCCATACCGCCCTCAGCCGCGCACGAATCGCTGTCATCACCATCCCGGAAGAGTCCACCTCGGGGATGGTTGTCACTGCGATTAAGGCCATCAACCCGAATTTGCCGATCATTACCCGTGCCGCGAGCGAGCCCGGCATGCAAGCGCTGGCGGCGCTGGGCGCGGATCATGTGGTGCAGCCGGAGATGGAAGGCAGCCTGGAGATGATCTTCCACACCCTGCTGAAGATTGGCTACCCGCTGCGCGAGGTGTTCGAGTACGTCGAGACCATCCGCCGCGAGAACTACAGCATGCGTCCTGTTGAGGCGGAGAACCGCTCGCTGCGCGCGCTGCTTCTGGCTTCGGAGAATCTCCAGATTAATTGGGTCGTGCTGACGGACGACAGCCCGCTGATCGGCAAGACTTTGCTGGAGTCCAACATCCGCGCGCGCACCGGGGCATCCGTGGTTGCCATCATCCGCAACCATCAGATTATCCCCAACCCCAAGTCGCTGACGGTGTTTGAGAGCGGCGACCGCATCGGCGTGATCGGCGAGGACGAGCAAATCCGGCAGATCGCCTTCCTCGTCGACGGCGCCCAAGATTCCTTCAATTTCACCAACATCGAGACAGCATGACGAACCGCGTCACCATTCGCCCGTATCGTGGCAGCGATGAAGCCGCGCTGATCGACTTGTGGAACGCGAGCATGACCCACGACCGCATCAATCCCTCGGTGTTTCGCACCAAAGTGCTGCTGGATCTCAATTTCTCGCCGGAGGGTCTGCGGCTGGCGGAGATTGATTCGAAACCCGTGGGGTTCGTGCTTTCGCTGGCGCGGCAGGTGCCGCTATTTTTGCAGGGCCTGGAGCCTGAACGGGCATGGATCACGGCCTTTGGCGTGCATCCAGCGTACCGGCGGCAGGGGGTAGGGCGGGGGCTGTTTTCCGCCGCGCTGAACCGGCTGGCCGCGCTGGGCAGGAAAGAGGTGCTCATCTCCCCCTACACGCCCAACTACTTCATCCCCGGCGTCGATGTGGACGCCTACCCAGAGGGGATCGCTTTTTTGGAGGCGACCGGCTGGCAGGTGACGCAGCGGCCCATCTCGATGCGCGCCGAAACCACCGGCTTCCAGATCCCGCCGGAAATCACCGCCCGCGAGCAGGCGCTCGCAGCCGAGGGCTACTGCGTGCGCCCCGTGCAGCCCGGCGACGTGCCCGAGCTGATGGCCTTTCTGGCGCAGCATTTTGGATGGGATTGGGTGCGCTTTGCCCAGGAGTACCTGCTGGAGCTGTACGGCCCCGGCTCCGACCAGATCTGCTTCCTGGTCGCTACGCATACGGATGCGAATAGCGAGCGAATTGTGGGCTACTGCCAGCAGCGGCGCGAGCGCTTTGGCCCCTTTGGCGTCGACCCGAGCCTGCGCAGCAAGGGGCTGGGGCGGGTGCTGCTGTTCCGCTGCCTGGCGGATATGCTGACCAAAGGCTTCCAAGCCGCCTGGTTCTTGTGGACGGGTAAAGACGCGGCCAGGCTCTACGCGCAGGCCGGTTTCCAACAGGTGCGGCAGTTCGCGGTACTTAGACATACCTTGTAGTCTATGGGAATGCAATGGCAGCGCGCCCCTGGGCGCGCTGCCATTGCATTCCCATAGACTGCTTCTTCGTAACGTTTGCCGTAACGCTGGGAGGATGGGTTGGTGGGAGAATGGTGCTTGTGTCCAACAAGGATTACAAAAAGTACCAAACGAATTGTGTAAGGAGATTTTGAAATGAACGTTTCTTCCACCCCCTCGACCATCGCGCGCCCGGGCAGCGTTCCGGCAGCCGTTTTGCAGTCTTCCATCCAGGGTCAGGTGATCACGCCTGACGATCCGCGCTACGAAGAGGCCCGTCTGGCCTGGAACCGCACCGTAGCGCAGCGCCCCGAGCTGATTGTGGCAGCGGCCAGTGCTTCCGACATCGCCGAGGCGGTAAAGTTTGCCCGCAGCGCAGGCCTGGGGGTTGCAGTGCAGTCCACCGGCCACGGCGTTACGCTCCCCGCCGATGGCGCGCTGCTCATCCTCACCTCGGGTCTGAAAGATCTGCGCGTCGATGAAACATCGCAGACCGCCTGGATCGGCGCGGGGCTCCAGTGGGGTGAAGTGCTGGCCGAAACACAGAAGTACGGTCTGGCGCCGCTGCTGGGCTCATCGCCGGGTGTGGGCGTCGTTGGCTACACCCTGGGCGGGGGACTAGGCTGGCTGGGACGCAAGTACGGCCTGGCTGTCGACAGTGTGCTGGTATTCGAGCTGGTCACTGCCGCCGGTGATGTGGTGCGCGCCAGCGCCAGCGAAAATCCGGACCTGTACTGGGGCTTGCGCGGTGGCGGCGGTAGCTTTGGCGTTGTCACCGGCATGGAGATCCGCATCTACCCGGTCGATATGGTCTACGGCGGCAACCTTCTCTATCCCGCCGCCGACGCCCGCGACGTGATGCGCCGCTATCGCGATTGGATCAAGACCAACCCCGACGAATTGACCACCTCAATCGTGTTGATGAACTTCCCGCCCATCCCGCAGGTCCCCGAGCCGCTGCGCGGGCAGTCCTTCGTGATGGTGCGCGGCTGCTACGCTGGCTCGTTAGAAGAAGGCGAGGCGCTGATCACCGGCTACTGGCGCAGCTGGAAGGCTCCGGTGATGGACATGTTCGGCCCCATGCCTTTTGCCGAGGTGGCGAAGATTAGCAGCGATCCGGTAAATCCCTCGGCCTCCTACAGCACCGGCGCGTGGCTGCGAGAGCTGAGCAACGAGGCGATCGATACGCTGATCCAATACGCGCTCCCGCAGGGCGGCCCGCCCGCCCTGACCATGACCGAAGTGCGCCACGTGGGCGGCGCGGTTGCCCGCATATCCGATGGCGACTGTGCCTTCAGCCATCGCGACGCCGAGCTGCTGCTGTTCACCGTTGGCATGGCCCCCGTACCCGAAATGTACACGCGGGCGGAGCAGCAGGGCGAGCAAATGAAGCAGGCGCTCGCCTCTGTGCTGACCGGCGGGCTGTATATGAACTTCGTCCACGGGCAAGAAGCCCGCGATCGCACCAAGGATGGGTACAGCCCTGAAGCCTACGCGCGCTTGCAATCCATCAAAGCCGCCGTAGACCCTGAGAACACCTTCCGCTACAGCTACGACTTCGACTCGAAGTAGGATAACCG
>JAEYTI010000221.1 GCA_023434145.1 Chloroflexota bacterium
CGCAACAACGATACGAAGTACGAGTAGCTATTCCAGTGGCAGGAATGGGGGGCAGCTTGTTGGTGGATTGGGATCGGGGAACTTTGTGTCCAGCCCCTATCCATCAACAAACTGTGATGTACCCAAGCAACTGAAACGCACCCCAAGAACAGGGAACAGGAACTTTTCTGAGGAAAATTCGTCTTAAGGTTGTTCCGAAGAACTCTGTGCTGCGGTTAAAATTCACCTTCGGACACATAGAATGACGTGAAAGGTTGATGAAGAGATGAAGATGCCAAAGCTTTTGAGTTTGGTTCTCCTGGTTGGGATGCTGTTCGCCGCATGCACCCCGGCTACCCCAACGCTGCAAGGAGCCACGCCCGTGCCGCCTACACCAGCGCCATTCGAAACAGGAATCCCTGTCCCACCTGCCGCGCAGGCTGCCCTGGAGGCCCTGGCGGAACAGCTTGGTGTGGATCCGGGTGACGTGATAATTCGTGAAATCGAGCAGGTGCAGTGGTCCAATACCTGCCTGGGTGTCGAGCAGCCCGATGAGGCATGCGGTGAGATGATTGTGGACGGCTTCCGGGTGGTGCTAGAAGCCGAAGGTAAAGAAGCAGTTTTCCATACCAATTTTGACGGCTCGCAGGTACGCGAGGCTGTGGGCAATGCGGCACAGCCAATCCGGCGGCCTACTCCTGGTCGCACCATTTTCGATCGCACCCCGGTTGGCAAACCGGTTGAGGGTGAAATGCCCGCAGCGGTGGGTCATGTAATCGATCTGCTCGCTACCGAAAACAGCCTTCGCCCAGATGACGTGCGCGTTGTTTCTGTTGAAGAGGTGATGTGGTCTGATAGCTGCCTGGGTGTGAACCGGCCAGGCATGATGTGCCTGCAGGTGATCACCCCCGGCTACCGCATTACCGTAGAAGCGGGTGGCAAGCAGTACGTGTATCACACTGACGACGCGGGTGGCAAAATTGTCCCCGCTGGCGCGCCGATGCCGACCTCGCAACAACCGGCGGTTGTCTGGGAGCAAACTTCGGCAGGTCTCTGCACCCGCGCCGAGATCGGCTTCCAATTTGTGCAGTATGGCCCCTGCGGCGGCACGCTGAAACAGGTAGAGCTGACCGATGACCGTGCAAAAGAGCTGGCAGAGCTGGCGGATGTGTACGGCAGCTTTGAAGCAGGCACGCGCGCCGGTGTGCTGACTTTTCGCGGAAATGGCACGCGGGAACCCTCCGCTGTGGAGCAGCGAGCGATTGCTCAATGGGCACGCTCTCTTCGCCAGGAGCTGGAAAACGGCGCAGAAGACGTTCAACCAGCCATCACGTGGACGCGCGAAGGGGGAATTGCGGGGTTTTGCGACGCGATGACCATCACCTCGGGCGGGTGGGTGTATGCCACCACTTGCAAGAGCGCATCGCAAGAGCCGACCGTCTACCGCCTAAACGAGGAGCAGCTCGAAATGCTCTTCGGCTGGGTCGACAAATACGCCTCCTTTACCGTTGATTCGTCTGACCCAGCAGGGGTTGCGGATGGAATGAAGGTGCAGTTTACCTTCACGGGCGGGGGGCAGCAGAAAGCCAGCAAAGATGAGCAGGGTACGATCATGGCTTTCGTGGAAAATCTGTACGCCGCGAAGTAGCGGCACATTCAAAGGCGACTTGAGCTTCGCATCGTTGTTGCATGGTCGATAAGGTCGACCATGCAACAACGATGCGAAAAGTATCAATATAGAGGTCAAGGGCGCAGATTTGCGCGGATATCCATCTTGGGTTAAACTTCTCCCTGCGCCCGAATTCCGCAGGCCTGCGGCTGATTTTTGCAGTTCGTGTTCGGGTGATAAGATTGTGGTCGCCCGAACTTCCTCATTTAAGAAGGCTTTTCACAGGAACCCACCCAACATGCCCTCCCGGTCAATCCAGGTCCTGCTCATTTTTCTTACGGTTGCAATGCTGCTGGTCGCCTGCCAGGGGGGCAGTGATGTTCCGCAGATCACCGCGCAGCCCACTGCTGCTGAGCGCACGCCCAGGCCAGAGATTGATCTGCCCACCGGCACTGCCGCGCCGAGCCCCACAGCAACACCCGATCACCCGGTTGTGACTGCTGAGTCGTTGCGGGGTAAGGCAGTCACCTTTTGGCATCCCTGGCAGGGCGATCTCGATGCGCGCGTGAAGGCGCTGGTGGATGCGTTCAACCGCGCGAATGCGTGGGATATTCGGGTGACGGTGCAGCCGCTTTATAGTGAAGGGGCACTAGAAGACGCGCTGGATGCAGCCTATACCGGCGATCCGGCCTCCCTGCCGCATGTGATCGCCGGTACATCCGCGCAGCTTGCCGTGCTGGGCGAGGCAGGCGCGCTGTTGGATCTCAACCCCTTCATCAAGCACCCGGAATCGGGCTTCTCGGAGACTGAGATCGACGCTTACGTTCCCGGCTATTGGGCGCAGGATGCTTTGCAACTGCCCACCGGTGAAATGCGGCTGGGCATCCCGGTGCTGCGCACAGCGCGGGTGCTGTTTTACAATCAGACCTGGGCGCAAGAGCTTGGTTATTCTGCTCCGCCTATTACCACCGCTGATTTCAAGGCGCAAAGCTGCGCGGCGGCTGTGGCAAATAACCAGTCACGCATGCTCGATAAGTTCGGCACCGGCGGTTGGATGATCGACAGCCACCCGCTCACCGGGCTGAGCTGGTTCAATGCTTTTGGCGCGGAACTTCCGCAAGCAGGGCAGACGTTTACTTTCGATTCGGAAGCCGCGGAAGATGCGGTTGCCTATCTGCAAGATCTGGGGGCCAATGCCTGCATCTGGGCCAGGCGCAGCGCTACCCCACAGGAAGAACTGGCCCGCCGCCGGGCACTATTCTACACCGGCACGCTGCAAGATTTGGCACAGCAGAAGGCGGTGATGGAATTACACCGTAACAGCGACCAGTGGACCGTGATTCCTTTCCCTGGAGCATCAGGGGCCGGGCATGCTCTTGCCAACGGCTACTCGTTGGGGCTGATGCAGCGGGAGGGGACGGAGACGGACCAGCAAATGGCCGCCTGGATGTTCATCCGCTGGCTGAGTGAGCCAGCCCAAACTGCGCAGTTAGCGGAGGCGTGGCCTTCTCTGCCGGTTAGCGAGGCCGCGGCAGCGGAGTTGAGCAGCCGCTCCAGCTTTCCCTGGAATGCCATCCTATCTTTACAGGAACGCGTTCTGCCAGCGCCCACCGGCCCGCAGTGGTGGCTTGCCAGCCGCGTGCTGGAAGATGTGACCTGGTCGATCTTCCATCTGCCAAAGGAACAAACCGCCGATCTGCTGTCTGAGGCCGATGCGACCCTGCGCGAAATGCTGGATCGCCCTGCTGCTGAACCCTAACGATTCTGATAAGCGTGCCTTTCGCACCTGTAACGCCGGATAGGGGAAAAGTACGCTACAATTTTGAGAGAAGAGAAACGCCCTTTCGGATTGGTATCAAATTAGAGATAACCGGAGGGTATTGATGTTGAAACGACTGTTCTTCGCCGCACTGGGGTTGGTGTGGCTGGTTCTTACTGCGGGGTGCGCCCCAGGCAGCCAGGAATCACTACAGCCCACAATCACTACCGTTGCTGTTTCGCCCGGTTCATCAATCCTTCGCCAGGATTTACCGGCAACCGAACGCTCCATTCCAGAAACGCCGGTTCCATCCGATACCGTGCTATCGATCCCTACCACGAGCGGGCTCGATGCTGCCTGCCTGGTTGGCCTGTGGGAGGCTGTTGACCTGCCCACTGCCATGGCCGAATCCTTCCGGCAGACGACCACTGGCCTGGCCCTGCAAGGGGTAGAAGGCCGTGTCTTGTATCGTTTTGCGCCCGACGGCACGTTTACAATCGACTTCGACCGGCTGACTGCTACCCTTACCGGTACACTGGATAACCGCCCGGTCACCGCGCAGCAGGTGCTGCACGGGCAGGCAATCGCCCGCTATGACATTGTGCCGCAGCAGCAGGAACTGGTGCTGTCTTCCTTTGGCGGCGAGGGGATCGTTTTCTCGCTGGATATCAACAACCAGCGGCTGGCAGAGGGCAATCTGCCGGCCTGGCGGGCCTTTACCAACACGCTCTCCGATGGCTCTGCGCTGACGCCCGGCCCATTGATGGAACATGCGCGTACCGAGGCAGTGTGCGAGGGGGACTCGCTCATCCTGCAAACCATCGATCCCAACGTAGGGCCAGAAGTGCTGCTTAAGCGCCTGGAATGAATGGTCCAGGTTCTTTCTGGGTTTCAAGGAGTTTTGCCATGCATGGCAAAACTCCTTGAAACATAAGAAGAGACGGGTTTATGAGGTAAAGCGAGAACTGTCGAGATCTTCTTCGGTCACCTCGCGCGGCGTGGATGGTGGGGTCGCCGGTGGAGGTTCTACTATCGGCAGCACCTCCTCAACCACCACAGGCTCAGGCTGGCGCAGGGCAAAAATGATCACCAGAGCGATAACGGTCAGAACAGCGATCACCCCTTCGGTTGCATAGATGCCCCAAGGCTCTGCCCGCCATTGGGTCGCAAAGTATACTGCTAGCGCATCGACCAGGGCGTGGAAGAACACCGCCAGCCATACCCAGATTGGGTTTTTGCGGGTAAACGCTTGTAGCACGATCACCGAGAAAGCAATGTGGAGCGGGATGGTCAGCGCGCGTTCTAAGGCTCCAAGCAGCGTCGTAGGCCATGCCATCGACCAGTAGGTATCGATCTGCGATTGGGCCAGCTCTAACTGCGCCGGAGGAATGAGGGTGCTTAGATCCATGCCACGCATGACAACCATCGAAGCATAGGATACCAGCACCAGAATGCCGAGGATGATCGCCTCGATGCCGCCCCAACCGGCGCCAAAGAGCACGGCTTTTCGCCAGGAGCGCGCATCCGTTGCCCACCAGCGGAAGATCCCCGCGCGGGTCAGCTCTTCCCACAACCCGGCGCTGAGCCCCAGCACGATGGGGTTGAAGTACGGGCTCCAGCTCTCAGGGGGTGATGGCAAGATATCGCGTTGGAACAGTTGGGTGAGCAGCGCGTTGAAGGGAATGTGGCCGATTTGCGAAATGATGAAGCCCGCCAGGCCAATAGCCCACAGCCGCCATCCCAGCCGGAAACGGCGGGTGAGGAAAATCGCCAGGGCTATGGGCATGGCGATCATCAAAAAGCCGTTCAAGAAGTGAGAGATGTAAAGGATATCCATGAGGGGTGTTTTACCTCTTCTGTTGACAGAATGGGGAAAAGTTTCAAATATTGTACCATTCAAAAGTACGTTCGACTTTAAAGAGAGTCAGGCTCCAGGGCTTTTCAACGCTCTAAAGTTGCAGTACAACAGAAGGAGGAGGAAGGCACGATGAAAAGCGAGGTTCCGGAAAACAGTTTGTTGTGGCATCT
>JAEYTI010000278.1 GCA_023434145.1 Chloroflexota bacterium
GCCCATGAGGGCCGCGAAACCCCTCTTTTCTTTATCCCCGCCCCAAGCGTGGGGCGGGGCCGGGGGTGGGGTTGACTTTGGAAAAGCCATACCCCCTTCAAAACTGTTATACGCAAATTCGCTCGGATTGCGTATAATTTCTGAATAGATGGTCTCTGATGAACGTTTGAAGTTAGCGATTACGGCAGCCCAAGTGGGGAGGCGCGCCGAGGCGGAGCGGTTGTTACTGGAAGTGCTGCGCGGCGAGCCTGCCAACCTGGCTGCCTGGGTGTGGCTGAGTGATGTAGCTGCCGATCTGTCCACGCGCATCCAGGCGCTGGAGCGGGCACTTACCCTACGCCCTGATGATCCGTTGCTGTTGGGGCGGCTGGAAGCCATGCGCCGCGAGCTTCCGCCCGCAAAACCCGCTCAGGCCCCCGCATTAGCAGAGCGAAAGACCGGCCCGCCTGCCGAATCGATGCCCTATCTGCTCCAGCAGGGCAAAATCCAGGAGGACTGCGGCGAGTTTGAAGCCGCCATTGCCACCTACACCAACGTTGTGACCCATTCGCGCTCGCCGGCCGAGCGCGTGGAAGCCACCCGGCGCATCGAAGACATCCGCATGCGTCAGGAAGCCGACCAAATCCAGCGCGTCCATCCCGATCTCAACCTGGCGCGGCTGACCACCGGCCCGGTGCTGCTGTTTATCATCATGGTTTTTATGCAAAGCGGCTTGAATCCCATGCATATGCCGCTGCTTTCGTTGCTGGGGATCATCAGCGTGGCAGCCGGCAGCATGATGACTGCTGTCACCGACATGCGCCCCGCGCATCCGCGCTGGGTGGCGATGTTTGGCAAACCCGGCGACGGCGATGAGCCGGAGATGCGACAGGGTATTCGCTTGCTGGGGTGGGCGCTGCTGCTGGCGCCCTACACCATGCTCCTGATCAACGCTGGGCAGCGCCTGAGCGTTTTGCAAGCCTCGGTGTTGGGGAAGTAAGGGGCCGCGCTGCCATGATGTTCTTGCCGCTCAACGACACAGAGTCCAACCGCTACGGCGGCCCGCCGTTGATGACTCTGACGCTCATTCTTATCAACCTGGTGGTTTTCATCTATAAGCCCCTACTATGGAGCCTGTTACCCGGCCAGTTATACCGCCTGTATGGCTCCGTGCCGCTGATGGTCTTGCAGGGGGAAGGCGGCGGGGCGCTTGCCAGCCTCACCTCTATCTTTCTGCACGCCGACATCTTCCACCTGAGCGGCAACATGCTCTTCCTATGGGTATTTGGGCGGCGCGTCGAAGATGCCTGCGGCCTCGGGCGCTTCCTGATCTTTTACCTGTTCTGCGGCATCTGCGCAGATCTGCTCAGCACGCTCATTCGCTATCAAGAGGGGGTTCCCGGTATTGGCGCCAGCGGTGCAATCGCCGGCCTGCTGGGCGCTTATCTGATTCTCTTCCCCGGCGGGCGCATTCGCACGTTTGTGTTCATGTTCTCCATCCCGGCGCTCCCGCGCATCCGCGCCTTCTGGTTCCTGGTGTACTGGATCGGCATGCAGTTGATCACCGCCTTTATCACCACCTACTTCAAGGCGGACCTCAGCGTTAACTACTGGGCGCATCTGGGCGGGTTCTTTGCCAGCATATTCGTCGTATTCTTTTTGCGGCATGAGGCATTCGCGCGCTATTTGAGCAACGAACCGGTATAATTCCAGGCATGGCAAGACGAATAAAACCGGCAGAAGTGGAAGCACCTATCATTGATGGTGCAAAAATTCCCCTCGAAGCGGTCGCCAATGGGATCAATACGTATAACGAAAAGTCGCTCCATGCCGCGCTGAAGCAGTGGTATGCCCAGGATGGCGATCAGATGGAAGTGCCGGTCGATGGCTACGTTATCGACCTGGTTCGCGGCGACCTGTTGATCGAAATTCAGACGGGCAGCTTTAGCCCGCTCAAGCGCAAGCTGGCAAAGCTGGTAGATACGCACCCGGTGCGGCTGGTGTTCCCCATCCCACAGGAAAAATGGATCTTGCAGTTAGCGAAGGCCGAAGGCGAACCACCCCACCGGCGCAAGTCACCCTGGCGCGGTCGTGTAGAGCACCTGTTCACCGAGCTGGTATACATTCCCTTCCTGCTGGAGCACGCCAACTTTACCCTCGAAGTGCTGCTAACGCGCGAGGAGGAAGTGCGCCATTTTGACGGCAAAAAGGCCTGGCGGCGCAAAGGCTGGGTGACAGACGACCGGCGCCTGATGGAAGTGATCGACCGGCGCATGTTCACTACGCCAGAGGAACTTGCAGCGCTGCTGCCCGCAGCCCTGGTAGAGGCCTTCACCGCCCGCGAGCTGGCAAAAGCAATGGGCCAGCCGGTTTGGCTGGCCCAAAAGATGATCTACTGCCTGCGCAAGATGCGGTTGGTCGAGCAGAGCGGGCGTAAAGGCCGGGCTTACTCTTACTGCCGCTGCGCACGCGATTCGCAATAAACGCCTGGAGCCAGGCAGTCAACCTGCGCCCTTGCGGTTGTTGATCTACCGCGTTTCAGACTTCCACCATCGCGTTTGACTGCCGCTGTCACCATACGTGTTCATAAAGGCAAAATCAACGGACAGGACAAACAGGATGTACCGGTCCGCAGGCGTATAGCTTGCCATTCGCAGCGCCTGCGCGCGCAGTTCGGGGTCGTCCGATTGGACGGCATGCCCTCTCACGTAGAACTCTCCCCCACCCCCTTCGGAATTTTCGACCGAGCAGTGCAGGACATACCGGTCATCCAGCCGCAGTTCCTTTCCCTTTGGCGATGTGGGCTCCATGAACAGGAATAACTGCTCGCCGATGATCGGTGTAACCGGGTGCACGCGCGGGCTGCCATTCGGGCGAACCGTGCCCAGGTAAGCAACACCGCTCGCAAAACGCGTTTTGCCAAAAGCTGCAAGTTCTATGGCCTGCTGCTCGAACTCCTTCCAGCTCGTCATTGCTGCTCCAGTCTCCGCCGCAGGGATTCTTCTAATCTCGGCACGTCATAGTCGAGGATCACCGTCTCGTCAAATAGAATCACCGGCGTGATCAACGAGCCGCCGCCCCACTTGCGTACCTGAGCGCGAGCGGCGAAATTGTAGTCGATGTCCACTTCCACGTAGTTGACACCGTGCTCTTCCAGCCAGGCTTTCGCCTTACGGCAGTCTTTGCACCAGCGGGCGCAGTACAGCACCACGTCTCCCTCGGGGATGGCGACCGCATCTTCTTCTCCCGCATAGACGCCCATTGAAGCCGCAGCCTCCGACTCTTGCTTCGCCTCGGCTTTGTATTCCGCTTCCAGCGCGCTCAGAACCTTGCGCAGTTCTTCGTTATCGGGACGGTCATCAATGGGGTGAATGTCGATGTAGCGGATGATGCCCACCCGATCGAGCACGAAGATCGCCCGCTCCGAGTGCCCCTCACCCTGGCGCAGGACGCCATAACGCTCCGCCACCTCGCCGTGCGGCCAAAAATCACTTAGCAGCGGGTAGCTGATTCCGCCCAGGCTCTCAGCCCAGGCCTGCAAACATGGTACATGATCAACGCTGATACCCAGAACCTGGGCATTTAATCCCGCGAACGAGTTCTTCTCCTCCTCGTATGACGGGATCTGATTTGTTCATATTGGCGTCCACGCCAATGGGAAAAAGGCAAGTACCAGGTTCTTCCCCCGGAAGTCGACCAGGCTCACCTTCTCACCCAGGTGACTTGGCAGGCAAAAATCAGGCGCTTTCTGTCCAACCTTCAAGTTCATAAAAAATTCCTCCCCGCGAGCATTCTGCAAAATACTACTGCTACTTATCCAGCTCTTTCGAGATCATACGGAAAATGACAATGGAGCAGATCACAAGAAACACCAGCAGGGAACCACAGAAAAGCCCCCATCCCACCGGATCACTCGATGTAGCGATCAGCACTACTGCCACTACCAGAAAAATCAGTGCGATCGCCCGAGATACCGGGGATATCATGCTCCACAGCAGTTTTACCGTATATTGAAACGTAAGAAATCGCTTCTTCATCCCTTTGTACGAATTTTACTTGATATTTGAGAACTTTCCCTACTTGGTCGCGCCTCATTTAACCATGATAAGTGAATCGCGCCTTACGGGCGCCTACAAAAAGGGATATCGTATTAAGAATCGATCCGAAAATTGTTTTGAGTTTGTTGATAGGGGGGGGTGGGCCCCCCCGC
>JAEYTI010000281.1 GCA_023434145.1 Chloroflexota bacterium
GCCCATGAGGGCCGCGAAACCCCTCAGCCCCACTTCTGAGAACAAGGGATTTGAAAAATTCAATCGACTTTGGAAAAGCCATACTCCGGCAAACATAAATCAAGTAGAAACCGTGCGGTAGGACCGCATTAAAAGAAAACTTCGGAACCGCACGCAATGGGCGGTTCCGAAGGAAAGCTGGAACTTTACAAAAGACGCTAGCTGATCTTTTCGAAGCGTGAGCCGGGTGCGCCGCACACGGGGCACTTATCCGGCGCGCCGCGCTTGTGCGTGTGGCCACAGAACGGGCAAACGTAATAATCAAAAGCTTCCTGGTTTGGCTCATCGATGCACGACAGTGCCTCGCGGTACAGGTTCTCGTGGGTCTTTTCCACTTCAAACGCCCACTCAAAGCTGGTCTGGGCGCGCTTGGCGCCTTCCGCAATGGCCGCTTCGATGAAGGGCGGGTACATGGTCACCCACTCAAAGTTCTCGCCGCTAATCGCCGCCGCAAGGTTTTCCTTGGTGCTCTTGATCTCGCCCATCGCTTTGAAGTGATTCTGCGCGTGGATCAATTCAGCATGGGCGGCAGCACGGAACAATCGCGCAACCTGAGCGTAGCCTTCTTCGTCAGCTTTCTTGGCAAAAGCCAGGTACTTATTCCGCGCCTGTGATTCGCCGGAAAACGCTTCGGCGAGATTCTCATACGTCGTCATCTATCCCTCCAAGTTGATAAGGTATTATCGGGTTTCAAGGAGCTTTTGGTTTATTGGAATGGTTAAACCACTTCAACAAACCAAAAACTCCTTGAAACCCATATTGAACGATTGATAAAACTTATGGTATTGGGTAATCTTCCTACCGTTTAGGTTAATCGATCCCAAGAAAGCGGTCAACGTGTAAACGCATAGTTTTTGTCATCCATCGCTCAGAAGAATGTCACCATTCGACACGGGGTTCGCAGACGGGCAGGTCCCCGCGAATCGGCAGGGGCACCAGGCTTATGCTATAATCAGTAGACCATGGTTGTAATCACCACCCACCCCTCAACCAAACCCCATTCCATCCAATTGAACAGCGCAGCCCATCCTGTGCAGCGCATGCTATTCCCAATGCGTGAGAGTTTATGCGCTTTCTGATCACCGGCGCAGCCGGCTTTCTTGGTTCCGCGCTGGCAAACCGCCTGACGCGTGAAGGGAATACAGTGCGCGGTCTGGATGATCTCTCCGCCGGCGAGCCCAGCGCGCTGCTGCCTGAGATTCACCTGACTCGCGGCGATATCAACGACCGGCCCAAGCTGTGGACGTTGCTGCAAGAGGTGGATTGCGTCTATCACCTTGCCGCACGCGTATCAGTGCCCGAATCTGTTTTATACCCGCGCGAATACACCACGGTGAATGTAAGCGGGACCGTAACGTTGATGGAGGCTATGCGCGAAGTAGGCGTGCGCCGGGTAGTGTTTATCTCTTCCGGCGCGGTCTATGGCGAGCAAAGCCGTCAGCCGCTCACCGAAACGGCCACGCCCGATCCGCGCTCACCGTATGCGGTCTCGAAGCTCTCCGCTGAGTACTACGTGCGCACCATCGGCATGTTGTGGGGCATTGAAACAGTGGCGCTGCGCGTTTTCAATGCCTATGGGCCTGGGCAGCATCTTCCGCCCTTCCATGCCCCGGTGATCCCCTATCTGCTGCGGCAGGCGTGCCACAATGGAACGCTGGTCGTGCACGGGGATGGTAACCAGACGCGCGATTATATTTACGTGGACGACGTGGTAAACGCCATGGTCGCCGCGGCGACTGCCCCGGGTATCAACCAGAAAATTATCAACATTGGCAGCGGCATAGAAATGACCGTCCGAGACCTGGTTAGCCTGGTGCTCGAAGTCACCGGCGGGCAGCCCGAGGTGATCTACAACCCGCGCAACGAAGGCGGCGTAAAGCGCATGTGCGCCGATTTAACCCAGGCAGCCGAGCTGCTCAACTTCCGCCCCGCTGTTGACCTGAAAACCGGCCTGCGGCTGACGTTTGATCAAGATAAACGCCTGCGCAGCTAACTGCGCCTTAGTTTCTATTCCACTATTATTTTTTGTGCTTGTGGTGCGAGACGTTGTCTCGCACCACAAGCACAAAAAATAATCGCTCTTTATGAATTTCAAGGAGTTTTGGTGTCACAGGGGGTGGGACATCCCCTGCGACACCAAAACTCCTTGAAACTACCTATGAGCCAAAATAATATTGGGATAGGTTCTTATTTATATAGCGGGCTGGCTGGAGCCAACCCGCTATATGGGTAACTCAAATTCTCCGCACGTCGTGCGCGCCGGATTCTTCCTTGCCTGCCGGGGAGATGCGGACAAACTCCGCCTTCTCCCACAGTTCTTCGATTGTGCGCGCGCCCGCGTAGCTCATGCCTGAGCGCAGCCCGCCCACCATCTGGTGCAGAATATCCTTCACCGAGCCGCGATGCGGCACGATCGCCTCCACGCCCTCAGGCACCACGTCGGCGTATTCTTCATCGGCAACTTCACCCTGATCCAGCGCTTTGCGGTCCACATTCGCAGTAAGTGATGCCATGCCGCGAACAACCTTAAACCGGCGTCCATCGCGAACCACCGGCGCGCCGGGCGATTCGTCGGTGCCAGCCAGCATACTTCCCAGCATCACCGTACTGGCGCCAGCCGCCAGGGCTTTCACCATATCGCCCGAATTGCGCACGCCCCCATCGGCGATGATCGGCACGTCCATTTTCTGACCAGCCGCTGCACAGTTGGCAATGGCAGTGAGCTGCGGCACCCCGAACCCGGTCACAACGCGGGTGATACAGATCGAACCCGCCCCAATGCCCACCTTCACCGCGTCCGCACCCGCCTCCACCAGATCGCATACCCCTTCAGCAGTTGCAACGTTGCCGGCGATCACCGGCACGCGCGGGAACTGCCGCTTAAGCTGCCGCACCATTTCCATGGTGTGGTCAGAATGCCCATGCGCAATATCCACCACGAACACATCCGCGCCCGCGTCCGCGCAAGCTCCGGCGCGTGCCAGATCTTCTGAAAGCCGCGCGCCCAACGCTACCCCCACGATCAGCCGCCCGCGGGCGTCTTTCGTGGCACTGGGGTGATCCTGGATCTTGACAATATCCTGCACGGTGATCAGTCCAACCACGTGGTCATCGGCATCTACCAGGGGCAGCTTTTCCACCCGGTGCTCGTGCAGCTTTTGGCGCGCCTGCTCCATCGTCTCATCGGGGCCAGCGACCACCAACCGGTCGCGCGGCGTCATTACCGTTTGGATGAGCGCTGCGCCATTTTTCGCCAGCAGCACATCGCGCCGGGTGATCAAACCCACCAGGCGCTGATTCGCATCCACCACCACCAGGCCGCCCACATCAGCTTCCGCCATCTTCTGCCGGGCTATCTGTACGGTCGAGTCCAGCGCAATCTGCATTGGCTGCTCCACCACCAGGTTTTCCGCGCGCTTCACCTTACGCACCGCTTCCACCTGGCGTTCCACGCTCATAAAGCGGTGCAGAATGCCTATCCCGCCTTGCTGCGCCATTACAATCGCCATGCGGGCTTCGGTCACTGTATCCATATTGGCCGAAATAATAGGAATATGCAGGCGCATGTCGCGCGCCAGCCAGCTTTGTAACGTAACATCCTTGCGACTGCGGATATCTGATCGCTTGGGGACGAGTAATACATCATCAAACGTTAAACCAGGGTCAGTTACCAGCTTCATCTTGACCTCCTACATTCTCTCGTACGGGAACTACTCCGTCCGAGTATCAAACACCCTACCTCGACAGTTCGTTCTACCAGATAAATTAATGGGTAACTGTTCAGCCCTGGCGGGCCACTGCTTTTGAATAGCTCCCTTTTGGAGCCGAAAAAGTGTGGACTGCGAGTTTTGAAAACGCTTCGCGTTTTCAAAACTCGCACCATACATTTTGCAAGCGGGTAAAGTCCGCAATTCAGAGAAAAGCCCCTGCGGCTGAGCAGTAACATTATTGTACAATATAGCCATGCCGCTGTCACCCTTACCGGTAGAATTCTATCAGCAGCCCGTTGTTGATGCTGCCCGTGCTTTGTTGGGCATGCGCCTGGTGCGCTGCCTGAACGAAAAACGCCTGAGCGGGTTGATTTACGAAACGGAAGCCTACGAGGGTGAAAGCGACCTGGCTTGCCACGCTCGCGCCGGGCGCACCCCGCGCACCGAGACGATGTACGGCCCGCCAGGAAAAGCGTACATTTACTTTATCTACGGGATGCACTGGATGCTCAATGCTGTCACCGGGCCGGTGGGTTTCCCCGCCGCCGTGCTGATCCGCGCGATGCTGGTGGATGAGGGGCTGGAGGAGATTGCTAGACGGAGGGAAGGTTCACCGCAACGCGACTGGGCCAGCGGCCCGGCGAAGCTCTGCAAGGCGCTTGGCATCGATGGCAAGCTGAACGGTATCGATATGGCAGACCCATCTGGGGAGCTTTGGATCGCGCAAGGGCAGTTTGTGCCAGAACGGGCAGTGATCACCGGGCCGCGGGTTGGCATTGATCGCGTGCCAGAACCGTGGCGCAGCAAACCCTGGCGTTTCCGGATCGACTTACAAAGATGGAGTCCCCCACAGGGCACAAATGGGGTATAACTGGGAGAATTAAGATGCACGGATCAACCATCGAAATCCCACGGATCGAAGATGAACCCATCTTATGGCTTTCTGCCCTACCGGTGCAGGAAGGCCAGTCGGTTCACGCTGGGCAGTTGCTGGCGCGGCTGGAAGGGAAAGAAAACAGTCACGATCTGACCAGCCCGCATGAAGGATACGTGGTCGGGCTGCACGCTGTGCCAGGGCAAACCCTGCGCCCCGGGCAGGTACTGTGCTACATTTGCACCCGCCCTTCGGCGCAAGCCGCACAGCCAGGCCCACACGCGCTGTTTGTCCATGCGCCGCAGTTTGACCCCACCGCCCTGATTATTTTTGGCGGCGGGGGGCACGGCAAAACGGTGATCGAGCTGGTGCAAGCCGTCGGTTCGTACCGCATCGTCGGCGTGATCGATGATGGGCTGCCCCCCGGTTCTGATGTCATTGGCGTGCCCGTGCTTGGCGGCGCGAAAGACCTGGAAGAATGGCACAACCGCGGCGTCCGGCTAGCAGTGAATGCGGTGGGCGGTATCGGCAACGTTGGCGTGCGAATAAAGATTTTCGATATTTTAGCGCAAGCCGGATTTTTCTGCCCTGCGCTGGTGCATCCCACGGCTGTGATCGAGCGCAGCAGCCAGCTGGATGCCGGAGCTCAGGTGCTGGCGCACGCCTACGTCGGCAGCGCCTCGCGAGTAGGTTTTGGGACGGTGCTCAACGTTGGCGCGATCGTCTCGCATGACTGCAACCTGGGCAAGGTAGTCAACCTCTCCCCGGGCGCGACTCTGGCCGGCAATGTACACGTAGAAAACCATGCGCAAATTGGCATGTGCGCTACAGTAAACCTGGGAATCACGGTTGGCGAAGGGGCGCGGCTGGGCAACGGCTGCACCGTGAAAGCCAATGTGCCAGCCGGAACGCGTGTGCGCGCCGGGACAATTTGGCCGGTTCCTGTCGCTGAGGCTTCCGCGAAGTAGGCTTTCGTACTTTGTATGGTACTGGTCAGCAGCTTTGCTGACCAGTACCATACAAAGTACAATACAGAGGAGAAGGATCGATGTTTCGCAAAAATACACCTGCAACCCCAACCACAGCCGCCCCCGCAGAGCGCGTCACTTCTGTTTTAGGCCCGGGGATCATCTGGAAGGGCGCGCTGCGGGGCACCGGCGGCATCCGCATCGAGGGCGCATTTGAAGGCGATATAAACCTGCGGGGGTTGGTGGTCATTGGTGAAACGGGCCGTGTCACCTGCGAAAACCTGCGCGCCAACAGCGTTATCGTCGCCGGAACGGTCAACGGCTGCATCACCACCGAAAAGCTGGATATCCGCAGCACCGGCCGCGTTTGGGGTGACGTGACGGTGATCGCGCTGGCAACGGAGGAAGGTGCGTTCCTGCGCGGGCAGGTGCGCATGGAAGAGAAGATCGAGTTCCCAGAGGAATCGACCGCGGAAGCTGCCGCGGATGAAGGGCCAACGGATCTTTCGGTAGAAGGCCCGCAGCCAGATCTGCCCGCAGAGTGAGAGGGTTGGTGTTTCGTACCCTTCCGTGTGGATTGCTGGCAACCCACACGGAAGGGTACGAAACACCAACGAAGATTTATTTACAACGAGGATTTCATTGAATATTCAATCTTTGGCCGGTTTTCTCAGTGAGTGGTTGGGGGTAATCGCGGTGGCATGGATGATGGGGATCGCCGCGCGATTTCAGAAGCCCGTCACCGGGTTTAAGTATGCGCGGCGTGACGGCCTGGTTGCGCTGGGCCTCTCCACGGTGCTGCTGGTGTTCGCATTTGCGTACCAGTTTTTCAACCCGCCGAACTTCCCCGACCCCGCCCCTATTACCCCTGGGCCGATCGAAGATCTGGGCCACGCGCTGATTCTGGCGGTGCTGGGGCTGTTGCCGGTGCTCGCTGCGCTGTTCACGCGCAAGCAGCCCGTCCGATCCGCCGGATGGAACCTGCCGCTGATCACCCCCGGCCTGCTGATGGGTGCTGCAATTGCCCTGCTGACCATCTTCCTGCGCAATCGCCATTATGATATTCTGCTGGGGGTTGACTCATCCGAGCTAAACAAGCTGTTCCTGGCGCTGGGCATCGCCCTGGCGGAAGAAACGATCTTCCGCGGCTACATTCAGCTTCGGCTGGTGTGGTGGCTAGGCCTGTGGCGCGGCATTCTGCTCACATCGGTGCTGTATACCGGCTGGCATCTCGCCGCGTGGGTGGGTCGTCTGCCCGCAGAAACAATCGCAATACTGGTCGTGCTCACCCTGCTTCAAAGCATGGTGCTTGGCTGGGTCGCCCGCCGCAGCGGTGGCGTGGCAGCCGGGGCACTGTACCGCGCCATTTCCATCTGGGCCTCGGTATTCCCATGAGCAGTGCTTTCCTGTTCTCCCCACCGCGACGACGGGGGTTGATGTTCCACATCGCCCTGGGCGTCGGCTTAGCCGCTTTTAGCGTGCTATCGTTCATCTACGGCATCAGCCTGGAGAGCGGGTCGTACTTCGTACTGCTCCTGCTGCTCTCGCTGCTGCTGTTTGCCCCGCTGCCGCTGGTGATTTACCGTGCCTATGCCCTGGCCAGGGCCAATTACCGCATGGAGCGGGATGGCATCCGCCTGCGCTGGGGATTGCGCGCCGAAGACATCCCCCTGCCGCGCATCGAGTGGGTGCGTCCTGCTGCCGAACTGACCATGAACCTGCCCCTGCCACGGCTTAGCATGCCCGGCGCGGTACTCGGATCTGTACACGTGCCCAACCTTGGCCCGGTAGAATTTATGGCCTCCAGTGGTGAAGATCTGCTGCTGATTGCCACAAACGAGCGCGTTTACGCGATCTCTCCCGATGACCCCGAAGGCTTTCTGCGCGCATTCGGCCAAACAATGGAACTAGGCAGCCTCACGCCCCTTTCATCGGTCTCAGTGCTGCCTGCCGCATACCTTTCATCCATCTGGGCTGATCCGATCGCGCGAACGATCCTGATCGCCGGGTTGCTGCTGACTCTGCTGCTGTTTGGCACGGTCGGCGCGCTCATCCCCCTCCAGGCGCCGGGTTCCGCGGCGGCTGCCGGGGGCTCGCCAACGCAGATGCTCCTGCTGCCAATCCTCAGCGCCTTCATTTACGTGGTCGACGTTGCGACCGGCTTATTCTTCTACCGCCGCGATGAAACCCGCGTGATCGCCTACCTGATTTGGATCAGCGGCGTGTTGAGCAGCCTGCTCTTCCTGGTCGGCGCGGTTTATATCATGCTATGAATGTGCCCCCGAATGTGTGGGTTGGATTTGCCCTGGCGGTGGTGGTATCCTTCGCCGCATTTCGCCTGCGTTCGCTAAGCGTGCAGGGGATGCTGGCTGCCGCCATACTCGGCACGGTGATCTTTGGCTTCGGTGGGCTTGGTTGGGCAGTTCTGCTGCTGGCATTTTTCATCTCGTCCAGTGGGCTGTCTAAGTTGTTCAAGCGCCAGAAGGCTGCGCTGGAAGAGAAATTTTCGAAGGGCGCGCGGCGAGACGCCGCGCAGGTACTCGCAAACGGCGGTATCGCCGGGCTGTTCGTTGTGGCGCATGCCATCTGGCCTGAGGCGGCCTGGCCCTGGGCAGCATTTGCCGGCGCGCTGGCAGCCGCCAATGCCGATACCTGGGCCACCGAGCTGGGCGTGCTCAGCAGAACCGCGCCACGGTTGATCACCACCAGGCAGCCGGTAGAACGCGGCACTTCTGGCGGCATCTCAACCACGGGCACGCTGGCAGCCCTCGGCGGAGCACTGCTGATCGCCCTGTTGGCGGTAATATTCTGGCAGGGGCGCGTCTCCGGCCTGTATATGAACTCACCGGCCTGGCTGGCACAGCTTCTCGGTTCCACGGCTGCGCCCATCCCACTGCTTACGCGCCTGTTATGGCTGCTATGGATCGCCTTCTGCGGGCTGGCCGGATCGCTGCTCGATTCCTGGCTGGGGGCGACCGCGCAGGCAATTTATCACTGCCCAAACTGCAACAAAGAAACCGAGCGTCATCCGGTACACACGTGTGGAACGCGCACCACGCACCTGCGGGGCATGGAATGGCTGAACAACGACGCGGTGAACCTGCTCTGCACGCTGCTCGGCGCGCTGCTGGCAGTGATCCCGTTCCTGGTTGGATAAAACCGCTACCCCAGGATCGGCAGCCAGCGGATATTTTCCCCTTCCAAAGCAAAGGCTATCCCCCAACCGAAATATTCGCTGGCTTTTAGTGTAGCAGCGACTGTGTGGCAGCCGGGCTTCAGGTCGAGTTCGACGTTGTGCCCATCAGGGTCTACATATCCGCGCGATTCCCACGTACCCATCCCGCCGAAGCGTGTCTCGCCGCTAAAAATTTCCTGCCCATCCAGTTCCAGGGTTAGCTCATCACTAAAACCAAAATGGGCCACAGCTTTTCCCTCATCGGTTACCTCGAAGCTGCGCAGCAAGCGAACCTGGCCCACGGGAACCGGCAGGTACCGGTTTACGTTCAGAATGCCTGTTGGTTCACACCGCATCCTTCCAAATCCCTCTGCCAGCCACTCCGTTACAGCCCCCGTTTGCGCCGACGGCGATACCCCCTTCTGAATGGAAAGCTGTGGCACATCCAACACCTTCAAGTTGCGGTAATGCGCGGGCAGGTATGTCCAGAGACCCAGCCATCCCTCCTGTTCCCCATGTGCCAGGTGCTCGACCAACAGGGGCGGCTGATCATCCACCCACACTGCCAGCCTGCTGCCGGAGAATGCCAGGCGCATCTTGAACCACTGATTAGTCGGAACACATGCGGTCTGCTGGTATGCCGGTCCGTGATACTGCTGCCATGTGTTGCTTGCGTGGAAAACCGGCTCATACTGGATAGCGTCCCACTTGCCAGAGGTATGCGGCTGGGCGTAAGCAAGCTCATAATTATGGGGGTCCTGAATATTGAAAGCCACCCCCGGGTAACTGGCTCCAGCGGCAGCAATCTCGACTTCAACCGTTGCGCAGTCCAGCCGGACCCGCGGGAATACTACCAGGCCATCGAGCAGCAGAGCCGGGCTGCCGAGAAAGCTGGCCGGTGATGCCTGGCGGGCGAATACTTGCAAGCCATCTGTATTGGAGAGGCTGTTTTCATAGAGAATGTTCATGGAATGCCTCCATGTTACGACACAGAAAGGATCAATCTAAGGGGTTGCTCCAATTATATACCTTGAGCATCTCTTCTTCCCCGGCGCGCGGGCTCTTTGG
>JAEYTI010000307.1 GCA_023434145.1 Chloroflexota bacterium
AAAGGGTGTGGGAAAAAGTGATCAGGTTGTGGAGGGATGGCTGCGCAGCCATCCCTCCACAACCTGATCACTTTTTCCCACACCCTTTCGGTAAAGGGGTCTCTGGATTTTGCCGTGGTTTTAGGGAGAGGTTGCGGCGCAACCTCTCCCAACAACCACCGCAGCTCCCAAAGAGCTCGGTAAAGCATGGATGATATTTTCATTTCTTCGTTTACAATTTACCATATGAAAATCCGGAACTTCTTATTCGCCGACCGCAGCCGTAGAGAAGCGCTGGCAAAGGCTTACGTAGTGCCGGAGCCCGGTCGCTGCGTGCAGTGCGGGATCTGCTCCTACAACTGCCCGCTGGGGATCGACGTACGCCGCCATGCCTGGCAGGGAGAGCCAGTGCGCGACAGCCACTGCTTCACCTGTGGTGAGTGCATCAACCGCTGCCCGCGCGGCGTTCTGCGCTTCGAGCGAACACATCTATTCAAGCCCGGGGAGGGTGAGTGAACCATAGGCGGTATCTCGTCCTCGGTTCAGGGGTCGCAGGGATCGGTGCTGTAGAAGCGATTCGCGCCGCTGATCCCGCGGGCGAAATCACCATCATCAGCGCGGACCCGTTCGGATATTACTCACGCCCGGGGCTGGCATACTATCTCTCCGGGGAGCTTGGCGAAGATCTGCTCTACCCCATGCAGAAGAAAGACTTTCGCGCAATCAACTTGCGCTGGGTGCAGGCAAAGGTTGCGCAGATTCAGCCCACCGAACACCGCGTTGTGCTCGAAAATAATGCGGTGCTGCCCTACGACCGGCTGTTAATTGCCACCGGCTCTACCGCCGCGCCGCTGGGTGTGCCTGGCGCAGACCTGGAGGGAGTATTCAAGCTGGATGATATGACCGACGCGCGCGCCATCCTGAAGGCCGCCAGAAAAGCGCGCTCGGCGGTCGTCATTGGCGGGGGAATCACCGCGCTGGAGCTGGCGGAAGGGCTGCGCGCCCACAAGCTGCACGTTGAATACCTGCTCCGCAGCGACCGCTACTGGCCTAACGTGCTGGACGAGACGGAGTCCGAAATTATCGAAGACCGCCTGCGGCACGAAGGGATTGATCTGTATCACAACACCAAGGTGATCGAGGTTCTGGGGAAAAAAGGGCGCGTATTCGGCGTTCATGCGGATACGGTTACTTCCATGTGCGATATGGTGTGCTACGCCATCGGCGTACAACCTCGGAAAGCGCTTGCTGAACAGGCCGGGTTGCAAGTCAACCGAGGTATTCTGGTGAACGAGTACATGCAGACCTCCGACCCAGACATTTACGCTGCCGGAGATGTTGCGCAGGTATTTGACCCATTCTCAGGCCAGAGTGTGCTCGATACCCTGTGGAACACTGCCCGCATGCAGGGACAATTTGCCGGGCAGAACATGAGTGGCAGCCAGGTACCCTACCGGAAGGAAGTGCCGCTCAACGTTACCCGCCTTGCCGGGCTGACCACGACAATTATCGGCACGGTTGGCAGGGGTGTAGATGCTTCGCTGGTGGGCATCGCCCGCGGTGACAGCGAAACGTGGCGTCATCTGCCAGAGGCGGTTGTCGCCGAGCAGCATTTTGAGGTCAACCGCTTGCGGCTGCTGCTGGGGGCCGGTGACTCACCTGAGTGCAGCCATATTCTTGGCGCAGTGGTGATGGGCGATCAGACCCTTTCCGTGCCGCTGCAAGAGCTGATCAACAGCCGTGCTGATATCTCTCCCATTCGTGATATGCTTCTCCGCTCAGAGCACCTTGCCGATATCATCCTCTCCTTCTGGGAAACGTGGAGCGTTGGCCATGCAGCAGCGCAGTCATGAAATACTTTGGGCGTTCGTCGCCATCTTCCTGATCAGCCTGCTGTACACCGGGGTCGTTGTTCGCGCCGGCTCCATACCCGCTGCCGGTGAGTTCTTCGGTCACAGCCTGGGCGTGCTCGGTTTTGCGCTGATGCTGATGACCGAAACACTCTACTCGCTGCGCAAGCGATCACGCCTGGCAAAGTGGGGACGGCTGGCAAAATGGCTTCAGTTCCACATTTTCACCGGGCTGGTTGGGCCTTTTTTGGTGCTGCTGCACACCTCGTGGAAGTTCAACGGGCTGGCAGGCGTAGTTATGCTCCTGACTCTGATCATTGTGATCAGTGGTGTGATCGGGCGCTACATCTACACTGCCGTACCCCGCACCGCTGATGGCGCTGAAGTGCAGGCCCGCCACCTCAGTGACCTGATCCGCCAAATCGAGCGTGACATGGAGGAATATGCCGCCGCCAATCCCGCCGCACAGGCGCACCAACAGCGGCTCACCATGATCCAGCAGGCCAGGGCCAGCGGAGCGACGGCGGTACTGGGGCGCGTATTTACCGAGTGGAGCGAACGCTTCCATTGGTGGCAGGAGCAGCGGCGGGCCGAATCAGCACTGCGCCCGCAGATCAAAGAGATGGAAAAACTGGCCCGCGAGCGCCGGTTGCTGCGCCGGCAGATAGAAACACTGGCTGTCGCTCGCCAGATGCTCTCGCTCTGGCACTCCATTCATATTCCCATCGGCGTGGCGCTGTTCACCGCCGCCTTTGTTCATATTATTGCCGCCATCTATTACGCTACGCTGTTGCACTAGGAGCGGGTATGACCAACAAACCTCTCGGCTGCCTGACGCCCCTGGGATTAGCGGCTGCGCTGATCACCCTGCTGGTCATCGGCGGTGCGTGGGCGGTGCAGGGTGGAACGATGTTCTCGCCCGGAGCGCTGAACCGTGTACAGGGTAATCCGCTGGGCGGATACCGGTCACATGCCGAAATTGCCGGGCAGTGCGGCGCCTGCCACACCGCGCCCTGGGACTCGGCAAACATGACCGATCGCTGCCTCGACTGCCACGAGGATATTGCCATCAGACTGAATGATCCGATCACCCTGCATGGTTTTCTTCAGTCCGAGGCCAGCTCGCAAGTGCTGACGGTTCCACGGAACTGTCGGGAGTGCCACACAGAGCACCGAGGCCCGGATGCCAATCTCACCACGATGGCGTCGGTCGACTTCCCTCATGATCGCACGGGCTTCTCGCTCACCGGCCATCCGGTTCAAGCCGACGGAACTCCGTTTGCCTGCCGCGACTGCCATGAGAATTACAACCATCCTCCCACCAGCGCAGTGTGCACGGCGTGCCATCAGCAGATCGACGCGGCGTACACGTCCCAGCACGCGGCCGTGTTTGGCCTGGCGTGCATGGATTGCCACGATGGCATAGATACCTACGGCGACACATTTGATCACAACCGGCTGGAATTTGCCCTGCTCGGCAAACACGCGGAAGCCAGTTGCGCCGGTTGTCACCAGGGCATGACCACGCTCGCTGCCCTGCGCGATACCCCCACCGACTGTTTCACATGCCACCGCACAGATGACATGCACGAAGGCCAGTTTGGCACAGACTGTGCCGCCTGCCACTCCCCTGAGGGCTGGCTGCCAGCCACGTTCGACCACAGCCGCTCGAACTTCCAGCTCACCGGAGCGCACGTTGCGGTGGATTGCGCAGTCTGCCATGTGGGTGATGTATTCCGCGGCACGCCGTCATCCTGCGCTGGCTGTCATGCCGAACCACAAGTTCACGCCGGGCTGTTTGGCGCAGATTGCGCCGCCTGTCATTCGACCGATGCATGGATGCCCGCCGGGTATAACGGCCCGCACAGCTTCCCCATGAATCATGGCGATGCCGACGCCTGCTCCGACTGCCATGTTGGCTCGTTGACCACCTGGACGTGTTATACCTGCCATGATCAGGCAGAGGTGATCGAAGAACACCAGGATGAGGGCATCAGCAGTTTCTCGAATTGCATGGAATGCCACCCCAACGGCGAGGAGGATGGCGGCAGAGACGATGACGATTAGCGGCTAGCAGTTGACTTTGCTAACGCTTTGAGTACCGGGCGCCCGCGGACAGCCAGCCAGGCCATTTGGGCGGCGTTCGCCAGTACGAACCCGGTCATATTCACAAACAGTCCCTGCGTGCTGCCCCATGCCACACCCGCAGCCAGCACGGCCAGCACCGTCACGAAGAATACAACAACCGACTCGGGCACGCCGCGGGTACGTTTGCCCGCCAGGATGGAGCCCTGGAACCAGCTTTGCAGCACCGTCAGCGCGGGGATCGGCAGCGCGATCCAGAAGCCGAGCGAGGCCATCTGCGCCAGATCGGCGGGCAGCGCGGACAGGCGCGAGAAGTACAGCCAGGCCAGTGGAGTCGCGGCGATCAGCAGGTGCGCAATCGTGGTAACAACCGCCATCCACAAGGTGAAACGCCGCATCTTCGGGTATGCTCCCTCCCGGTCGATCAGCGCGACGGTTACTTCGTTGTAGGCGATCCCCGAGCTGCGCAGCAAGAACATCAGCCCCGAAAGCACCGGCCATACCGCCAGCGAATTGAGCGCATCGGGCATGCGGCTGAGCGCGGCGCTGCCAACCGGCTGCCACAGCAGCAGAATCAGCGAAGTAAGCGCCAGCGGCACGTAAAACGCCGCGAAAGCCCGCCACGTGAGCGGCTCCGTGATCGGCGCGTGCGCCAACTCGCCGCGCAGCACCGGGCGCACGCGCCAGCCGGTATAAATCGCCTCGCTCAGCACGCCCAGCCCCTGCGCTGCCGCGCCAACCGCCACCCCTGGCAAGCCGCCGAAACTGTAACCTGCCGCAAGGATAACGCCGCCGGTTACCAGCCGTACGATCGTCCCCATGCCAATCGCGCCGGAATGCCCGAAGCGAATCATCACGCCCTGGTTAAAGCGCCGGTAGGCAATCGACCACGTCCACGGCAGCATCAACATCAGCCCAATGCGCGCAGGTTCCACAATCTCTTCGGGCACGCCGATCACGCCGCGCACGACTATGTAGTACAGTGGGGTGAACGCAACCAGAATATGCAGCGCGGTGAGCAAGCCCCCTGCCGCCATCATGTACTGCCAGATCCTCCGGTAGGCTTGCATATGCTTGCTCAACGCCGTAGACGCGCCCAGCAGCATGATCACCGGCGCTTCGATGATGAGCGCGAGCGGAAAAACCACGCCGCCATATGCTGCCAGGTTAATCTCGGGGTTGGCCAGCCGGGCAATCACCGCGCTGATGGCGGGCATCTCCACGCTCATCAGCAGCCAGGAAAAGGCCAGGGGCCACCACGTTTTTAAGATCAACCGGGTAGTGACCGCGCCCGGACGATTCGTTGATTCGGCCATGCACTCCCTCTCGCTTCGTTATCGGCATACAGCAAGCGTCAAGTATAGCACCTTGAAGATCACAAAATGATCAAAAGCCGGCCTCTCTTTCTAATTCGCATCTACAATCAATCTTATGAACGATACAGAGTCGGAAATACCTTCATCTGATCTACCGCCCTTCCTCCGCCGCTACCAGGATGGGCAGTCGCTCAAGCCGCGCAACATCCACGTTGTGATCAACCCTGCCGCGGGCACAGAGCAGAATGTGCTATCGGCGCTGAATCAGGTTTTCAAGGCCAACAACATTGATTGGGAAACCTTTATCACCAAAGATTCCGGCGACGCACGGCGCTATGCGCGCGCATCGGCGCAAGCCGGGGCAGATGTTGTGATGGCCTGCGGCGGCGATGGCACGGTGATGGAGGTAGCCAGCGGCCTGCGTGATACTGGTGTTCCGCTGGCAATCTTGCCGTGCGGCACGGCCAACGTTATGGCGCTGGAGCTTGGCATTGTGCGCGAGCTGACCGAAGCCATCTCGTTTGTGGTCGAGGGCCGCAACCGCCTGCGCTCGGTCGACATGGCGCTGACAGAGGAGCACGAGTTCTTGCTTCGGGTGGGCATCGGTACCGACGCGAAGATGATCAATGAGACTCCGCGCGAGGCAAAGAACCGCTGGGGCAACCTTGCCTACGTAATCAATGGGCTGAGCCAGTTCCGCAACCCGCTCACCGCGCGCTACCGCCTGACTCTGGATGATGAAGTGTACGAAGAAGAGGGCATTACGCTCTATGTGGCCAACTCGGCTAACATGGGCCTGCCAGGGGTGGAGCTGGTTCCGGGCGTGGATGTGAGCGATGGCATGCTCGACGTGATCCTCATCCGTCCGAGCAACCTGCCAGGGCTGCTGTCCGTTGCCACCAATGCCCTGCTTCATTTGGGTGAAGAGCCCGAGCCAATCCTGCACTGGCAGGCCCGCGAAGTGTTGATCGAAGCCGACCCGCCCCAGCCCGTGCAGGTAGATGGCGAAGAAGTGCCGGAAACTCCCTTCCGCGCCAGCGTGCTGCCGAAAGCTGTGCGCGTGGTTTGCCCACTTCCTATGGAGACGCCGGCAACAGACACCAACGAGACGAGCGACGCTGCCTGATTATCCTTTATCACCGCTCGCCCAAGCGTAGCGCCCCTCTTCCCACCGGGGAGGGGCGATATTGGCGAATTACTGCTTCTTAGCCCGGTAGTCGCTGTAATTGCCGTCGTAACCGGTGAGCGCGCCAGCTTCCAGCTCAACGATCCGGCGAACCACCCGGTCGAGGAAGTAGCGGTCGTGCGAGATGACCAGCACCGTGCCCTCGAAATCTTCCAGGGCATTCTCCAGCACCTCCGCTGAGGCGATGTCGAGGTGGTTGGTCGGCTCATCGAGCAGCAGGAAGTTCGCGCCGGAAAGCATCATTAGCGCCATCTGCAAGCGGCTGCGCTCACCGCCGGAAAGCGTGCCAACCTTGCTGCGCGCCTGTTCGTAGGTAAACAGGAACTTGCCCAGAAACGCAACCGCTTCTTCTTCACGCATACGCTCCACGGACTGGCGCACCGTGTCGATCAATGTCTGCTCATAGGCAAGCGTTTCATGCTGCTGGGCGTAATAGCCGATCTTCACGCTTGGGCCAACGATGACGGTGCCGGTGGTCGGCTCATCCTCGCCGCGGATCAGCCGGAACAGCACCGATTTGCCCGCGCCATTGGGACCAATCAGCCCCACCCGCTCGCCGCGCATGATCAGCAGATCCACGCCGTCCAGCACCACGTTCAGGTCACCATCTGGCAGCTCGAATGCTCGCCCCACGCCGGTGATCTCCAGCACCTTGCTGCTGCCTACCCACCCGGCGAGCTGTAAATCCATCCGCTTGCGCTCCAGAACCGGCCTGTCGATGCGCTCGATCTTATCCACCCGCTTTTGGATATTCATTCCGCGTTTCGAGAACTTTTCGTTGTCGTAGATCTTGCCCCACAACATCAGGCGTTTGGCGGCCTGTTCCAGGCGCGTGATCTGCTTCTGTTGCGCCTGGAACATCTGCTGCTGCCGGAGCAAGCGCATCTCTTTCTCGAAGGCATATTCCGAGTAGCTTCCGGGGAAGGTGACCAGCTTGCCATCTTCCATCTCGGCGATCTCGTCCACCACCAAATCGAGCAAAAAGCGGTCGTGCGAGACGATCACAACGCCGCCGGGGTAGTCCCGAATCAGCCTTTCGAGCGCGGCTTTGCCCTGCAAGTCAAGGTGATTATCTGGCTCGTCCAGCAGCAGCAGGTCTGGCTGAACAATCAGCAGCCGCGCCAGCCCTGCCAGCTTCTTCTGCCCGCCGCTGAGCACATCCACCGGAAGGTCAAAATCTACTTCACGAAAGCCCAGCCCGCGCAGTGTGGAGCGCACGCGGCCTTCGTAGCCCGGCCCGCCCGCTTTTTCGTATTCCGCCAGCAGGCGTTCCTGACGGTCGAGCGCGCGCGCCAGCAGTTTTTCGTCACCGTAAACAGCGGGGTCTGCAAGCTGCGCCTCCACCCGCTCCAAATCGCGCTCGATCGTTTGCAGCGCATCGGATGCCGAAAAGACCGCCTGCCACAGCGTGCAGCCCGCCTCTAGCTGCGGGTCCTGAGCCAGGTAGCCGACCGTCATGCCGCGCTTGCGGACGATGCCGCCCGCGCCCGGGGCAAGCTGCCCGGCAATCAGGCGCAGGAGCGTGCTTTTGCCCGCCCCGTTTGGACCAACAAGCCCTACGCAGCGGTCGTCGTGGATCTCCCACGACAGGTTTTCGAAGATCGGCACAGTGGCGTGCACGTAGCGGATTTTGTCGATGTGTACGGCGATCATGGGGATATTGTAATCGAAGAACGCCTCACCCCGGCCCTCTCCATTTCTTGCGAAATGGAGAGGGCGCCTATTTCTACACAGGTTAAGATTGTTTCCAGCTTTACGGCGAAAGTACACTTTGTTGTGCTGCATACCTTTATTTGCAAGGCACCCTCTCTATTTTCGAAGAAAATGGAGAGGGCCGGGGTGAGGCGTTTCCCTCGCATTTCACGCCCATTTGACGAGAAAGACAACCTGAATGATACTTAGACAGAAATTGTTGATGTTACAGCACCAACAATCCATCCAATTAGGGAGGACTCTCATGAAAACTGTCCGCTGGGGACTAATATCAACTGCAAATATCAACCGCCGCCTGATCCCACCCATCCGTGCATCCAAACGCGGCACGCTCGCCGCTGTTGCCAGCCGCGACCTTGCCAAAGCGCGCGATTACGCCCGCGAATGGGGGATCAAACAAGCCTTTGGCAGCTACGAGGAGATGCTCGAATCCGATGCGGTGGATGCTGTGTACATCAGCCTGCCCAACCACCTGCATGCGGAGTGGTCGATCAAAGCGCTACGAGCGGGCAAGCATGTACTATGTGAAAAACCGTTCGCGATCTCCCTCGAAGAAGTGGATGCGATGATCGCCGCCCAGCAGGAAACTGGTCTCGCGCTGATGGAAGCCTTTATGTATCGCCACCACCCACAAAACAAAATGATCGGGGAATGGGTGCGTGAGGGAAAAGTAGGTGACGTGACGCTCATTCGCGGGTCGTTTAGCTTCTATATGGGCGACCAGCCCGGCAATGTGCGCCTCAACCCCGATTGGGGCGGCGGCGCGCTGTGGGACGTGGGCGTGTACCCGCTCTCGTATGCCCAGTTCATCTACGGTGAGCTGCCGGAGTCGGTCAGCGGGCAGCAGCATATTGGCAAATCGGGCGTTGACGAGACCTTCGCGGGCCTGCTGCGCTACTCGGGCGGGCGGTCCGCGATAATTTCCTGTGGATTTGAGACACCGCACCAGACCAGTATTGAAATCCACGGCACAGGCGGGCGAATCGCTCTCACCCGGCCTTTTACCGGTATGAACGAGCGCGGCCGTGAGATCACCTACACCGCGCCAGATGGCAAAGCCGAGAAGCTGCACACCCCCGGCCCAGATCCCTACCTGTGCGAGGTCGAGAACATGCAGGATGCCGTCCTCGATGGCAAACCCACCTACGTAACCCTGGCTGAATCGCGTAACCATATCCGCACGGCGCTGGCCTTGTATGAATCGGCCCGCACGGGGCGAGAGGTGCGCCTGGAATCCGTTGGATCGAACACATGATTAGCATCGATCTGGTCGGCAAAATAGCGTTGGTGACCGGGGCCAGCCGTAGAATCGGGATCGGCACAGCAATAGCCCGCACGCTGGCCCAGGCTGGCGCGGACGTGTTCATCACTTACTACACCCCTTACGATCACGAAATGCCGTGGGGCGTACAGGCTACCGAGCCGCAGGAAACAGTCGCCGAGCTGCGCGCCTTTGGCGTTCGCGCCGAAGCCGCCGAGGCTGACCTCTCCGACCCCGCCGTGCCCGCCCGCCTGTTCGATCAAGTGGAAGCGGCGCTGGGACCGGTGGATATCCTGATCAACAATGCCACTTACAGCGTCAACGCCACTATCGAAGAACTGACAGCCGATCTGCTCGACCGGCACTATGCCATCAATGTGCGCGGAGCGGCGCTGATGAGCCACGAGTTTGCCCTCCGGCACAACGGTCGCCCCGGCGGACGGATCATCAATATGGTCTCCGGCGAATTGGCCGGCCCTATGCCCGGCGAGATCCCCTATATCACCACCAAGGGCGCGGTCGACGCGCTGACCATCACTCTCTCCGCCGAGCTGGCGAGCAAAGGCATCACCGTCAACGCAGTGAACCCCGGCGCAACCGATACCGGCTGGATGCCGCCCGATCTGTACGAGCAGATCCGTCGGCAGACGCCGCTGGGGCGCGTTGGGCAGCCGCAGGACGCCGCCAACCTGATCCTCTTCCTGGCATCCGACCGGGGCGCGTGGATCACCGGGGAGATCATCAACTCGCGCGGAGGGCTGCGGTGAGCCTGTATGACTTTATTATTGCCGGTGGCGGGGCCTCGGGGCTGGCACTGGCCTATCACATGGCGCAGTCACACCTGCGCGGGCAGTCGATCCTCATCGCCGAGCGCGATGCCAAGGACCGGAACGATCGTACATGGAGCTACTGGGCCGTGAATCCCACCCGCGTCGATCACCTGGCCTACCGCACCTGGGATCAGATTGAGTTCATCAGCGACGATTTCCACCAGGTCTACGATACTCGGCCGTACCAGTACCGCATGATCCGCGGGATCGATTACTACAAAGGGATGCGCGAGGCGCTCTCCGATGTGCCGGGCGTCACCTTTCAGCGCGGGCGAGTAACCGATGTAAGCGAAGCGCCGGACAAAAGGGCCGCGGAAGTAGTGATTGATGGCGTGCCGCATGGAGCGCGCTTTGCTTTCGACAGTATCTTCAACATCAAAGACGTCACCAGCGGCCCCAAAGGCTACCACTATCTCAAACAGCACTTCAAAGGCTGGGAGATAGAAACACCGGTAGACACCTTCGATCCGCGCGTGGTGACCATGTTCGACTTTCGCACGCCGCAGAAAGGCGCCATGCGCTTTTTCTACGTGCTGCCATTCACCAAACGCCGCGCGCTGATCGAGTACACCCTCTTCTCGGCGGATCTGCTCAAGCCGCACGAATACGATCGCGCTCTGTCGGAATACATCGAGAATACGCGCGGAATCACCAAATACAATATCACTGAGACCGAAACCGGCGTGATCCCCATGACCGACCAGCCCTTCCCGCGTAAGTTGAGCAATCACGTGCTGGCAATTGGCACCAAAGGCGGGCTGGTAAAACCCTCGTCCGGTTACGGTTTCCTGCGCTTTCAGCAGGATGCGGCGAATGTCGTCAGTTCGCTGGTGAACTATGGAAACCCCTTCCAACTGCCCAATCCGTCGCGCCGCTACCACCTGCTCGATTCGGTCATGCTCCAGGTGATGTACCGAAACGGCGACCGGATGAAGGAAGTTTTCACCAGCATGTTCCGCAACAACGATATTCAGACCATCTTCCGCTTTTTGGATGAGGTCGCCCCGCCGCTGGAGAATCTCAAAATCATCAACTCGGTTCCCAAGCAGCCCTTTATTAAGGCGCTTTTGCGGGTAAAATTGCAAAGGAAAATATAGAACATATTTTCTTATTATGCGAATTTAGCGTATAATGATCTAGAATAATTGGAAACCCCACGAAGGTGGGGTTTTGGTAAGTAGCCGCCGGTTTCAACCGGTCGGCCCCCGTAAGGACACCATCTCGTGCTCAAGAAAGACACCACAACGACGGAAACCAAGCCTTTATCCTTTCTCGAAGGTACCCTCGAACGACTGACCTTTCAGAACGAGGAGAATGGCTATACCGTCGCGCGCCTGATCCCCAAGGGCAAAACCTACGAAGTGACCGTGGTCGGCGCGCTGACCGGCGTGAACGTGGGAGAGCTGCTGCACCTGGAAGGCATCTGGACCAGCCATCCGCAGTATGGCAAGCAGTTTGAGGTGCGCTCGTACAGCGTCCACTACCCTGCCACCATCGAAGGACTGCGCAAGTACCTGGGCAGCGGATTGGTGCGCGGAGTCGGGCCGGTCACCGCCGGGCGCATCGTCGAACACTTCGGGGTCGCCATACTCGACGTAATCGAAGCCGAGCCGCAGCGGCTGCGCGAGGTGCCGGGTATTGGCGCGCAGCGGGCCAAGACCATCGCGCTGGCATGGGAAGAGCAGAAGCAGATCAAAGAGATCATGATGTTTCTGCAAGGCCACGGCGTATCCACCAGCCTGGCCGTGCGCATCTATAAGCAGTACGGGCAGGAATCGATCAACGTGGTGAAGATGAACCCGTACCGGCTGGCGCGCGACGTGTTCGGCATCGGCTTCCGCACCGCCGACAAGATTGCACGGCAGATGGGGGTTGGCCTCGATGCGCCGGAGCGGCTGCAAGCCGGGCTGCTCTACGCGCTCAGCTCGCTCTCCGATGAAGGCCACTGCTTTGCCACCCGAGTCCAACTGCTCAACGAGGGCGAGCGCCTGCTGGAAGTCTCGCGGGCGGATTGCGATAAGAACCTGGGCGAGCTGATCCTCAAAAAAGAGGTCTTCCCCGAGGACGCGGAGGATAAAAACCCCGATTTGGAGGCGATCTACCTGCCGCCATTCTTCCTGGCCGAGCGCGGAGTCACCAGCCGCCTGCGCCGCATCCAACTGGCCAAGCGCGACCGACTGGAAGACTTCCAGACGGTGGAATGGGAGCGCGCCTTCACCTGGCTGGCCGGGCAGATCCCCATCCAGCTCACCACGCAGCAGCAGGAGGCCGTGCGCATGGCGCTTTGCAGCAAGGTCAGCGTGCTGACGGGCGGCCCCGGCACCGGCAAGAGCACCATCACGGGCAGCATCATCCGCATGCTCCAGGCGCGCAACCACTCGGTGCTGCTGGCGGCCCCCACCGGGCGCGCGGCCAAACGCCTCAGCGAGGCGACCGGGCTGGAGGCCAAGACCATCCACCGCCTGCTGGAATTCAAGCCAGGCGGTTCTGGGCCCTTCCTGCGCGACGCATCCAACCCGCTGGACGCCGATCTCGTCATCATCGACGAGACCTCCATGGTCGATATTCTGCTGATGAACCACCTGCTCGGCGCGATCGACCAGGGCAGCCACCTGCTGCTGGTCGGCGACGTGGATCAGCTTCCCTCGGTTGGCCCGGGCAACGTGCTGCGCGATCTGATCAACTGCGGGGTGATCCCGGTCACCCGGCTGGACACCATCTTCCGCCAGGCCGAGGACAGCTTTATCATCGTCAACGCACACCGCATCAACCAGGGCGAAATGCCGGTCTTTTCTCAGAATTCTAAAGACTTCTTCCTATTCAACGAACGCGATCCGCAAAAGGCCGCCGATTGGGTGGTGGACCTTGTTAGCAAGCGCGTCCCGCAGAAGTTTGGCTTCAACGCCCAGACCGATATTCAGGTCTTATCGCCCATGCACCGGGGGGCCGTGGGCGTCTCGGATCTGAATGTTCGTTTGCAGGAATCCCTCAACCCGGCAGACGGCATCAAGGGCGAATACCGCCACGGCAGCCGAACCTTCCGCGAGGGCGACCGGGTGATGCAGATCAAGAACGATTACGACCGGCTGGTGTTCAACGGCGACATGGGCCGCATCGTGAAGATCGACAACGAAGAATCGGTGGTTCTCATTGACTACGATGGGCGCGTAGTGCAGGCAGAGTTCTCGCAGCTAGATGAGGTGGTGCACGCCTACGCCGTCAGCATCCACAAGGCGCAGGGCTCTGAGTTTCCCGTTGTGGTGATCCCCATGCTCAACCAGCACTACATGATGCTCCAGCGCAACCTGCTCTACACCGGCGTGACCCGCGCGCGAAAAGTGGTGGTGCTGGTCGGCAGCAAGCAGGCCATTGGCATGGCCGTGCACAACGACCGCATCGCCTCACGCAATACGCGCCTTGCAAAACGTTTACAAAGCTATACACCGCCAAAGGAATCCGGTCTGTATCAGGTATGATACCTGGTATGTTACTGGCATTCATTATTGGTCTGGCGCTGATTGGCGCCGGGTATTTTTTTGCCCGCATGGCATTGTTCCCCAGCGTGATGACACTTGAGGACACCCGCAAACAGGCGATCGAGCTGGGCTGGCTGGTCGAAGCGAAGTACGAGCCGTGGGCGAAGGAAGCCGTTACCGTCCAATCGCCGTTTGGCTACACCTTATCCGTTGTATACCACCCGGTAGAAGGCTCCAACCGAACGGTAGTGATCTCGCACGGCATTGGCTCCAGCAGCTATGGCGCGGTGAAGTACGCCGCCCTGTTCCATGACCGGGGCTATAACGTCATGCTCTACGATCTGCGCAACCACGGCAGCAGCGGTGGGAGAAACACGACCTTTGGATTCTACGAGAAGTATGACCTGAAAGCGGTGATCGACTACGCCTTTTCGCGCCTCGGCCCGGATGGCATCGTTGGCACGATGGGTGAATCGATGGGCGCGGCGACCACGCTCCAGCACGCCGCCATCGATCCGCGCGTGGCCTTTGCCATCGCCGACTGCCCCTACTCTGACCTGCCCGAGTTGTTCGCCTACCGCCTGCGCGAAGACTTCAACCTGCCCGCCTTCCCCCTGATTCCCACCGCCAGCCTGGCCGCGTGGATGATCGCCCGCTGCAACTTCCGCGAAGCCTCGCCCATCCGCTGCGTCTCGCAGATCGAGCAGCCGGTACTGTTTATCCACGGCAGCGGCGACAGCTACATCCCGCCCAAGATGAGCGTAGACTTGTGCTCGGCCAAGACAAAGGGAATCAGCAAGCTGTATCTTGCGCCTGGGGCTGGCCACGTGGAGTCGGTGATGCGCAACCCTGTGGAGTACGATCAGCAGGTGGGGGCGTTTCTGGCGGAGATTGGATTGAATTAGGGAAATTTTCCCGAGGATATTATTTTTTGAGCTTCCTCGTGAATAGAATTGAATAAAAGCTTCACATCAAAATCCTCGCCTCTCTCCACCCGTTTTATCAACATCTCAATTGGGTATACTATGATATTCGCCTGCTGGTGTTGCAGCGCAAGAATGGAGCCGTACTCATCGGTTACGCTGACCCATTCGAGATCCAATTTGCGCGCCAAAATTCCACCAAAGATCACGCCCATGCCTTCAATTGCGGCGGTCTGACTTTTATCGAAATTTGAGTGATCCAGCAGCGTTTGAATGACCTGAATATCGCTGTCGCCGCCCGTGAAACTTGCCCTGCCCAGCACTGTTTTCGCAGAAT
>JAEYTI010000372.1 GCA_023434145.1 Chloroflexota bacterium
CTGGTCGGCGCGCTGACCGAGATCGACCAGACACTGCGCGCCGAGCGCCTGCGCCCCGACGCGGCAGACGCGCGCAAGATCGTCTTGAACCTGCTGGAAAAGCACGGCTTCCGCTACACGGGTTAAAAATTTTTGCTCACAAGAAATTGCATTTCTTGTGAGCAAAAATCGCTGTAGGAAGAATGATCGTTACTGCACGGTGACGGTGGCAAAGCTCTGGCGCGTGTTGCCGTCCAGATCTTCGACGATAAACCCGACGATGTAGTCACCTGGCGCGGCGAACACCTCACCGAGGCGTATCGGGCCTTCGCCAAAGGAGATCGTTTCGCCATCCTCATAGACGGTCTGCTCGACCTGCCCGCTGGCGTCCAGGTCCATCCAGCGCTCGTAGACGGTGAAAGTGTCACCGGCCTGCGGGGTAATCTCCCACGGGGCGCCGGCCTCTTCACTACCCGCGAAGCCATACACCTGGATCAGCGCCCCGTTTTGGAAGTACAGGCGCGCCGGGCGGTTTTCACCATCCGCGTAATGATACATGCCTTCAACCGTGTAGATTGTTTCCTCGGGCGATTGGCCATACGACTGCGGCATAAACAGCGCCTGCACCAACTGATCACCCGCCTGGATTTCGAAAACGGTAGGCTCCCACTCCAGCGCGATGGTGAACGTGTCGTTCTCGCTCCATACCGGGTAAAACACGCCGTTCAATTCGCGCGTTTCCGGGCTTTCCAGGTAGTCCATATCGGCCACGTAGATCGAGTTAGAGCCTTGGTCGAAGAAGCCGACGAACAGATAAACATAACCGATGTTATCGCCGGTAATATCGGCGGTCATGCGCACCGGTTGCCCCGGCGCGGCGACATCATCAGAAAGCTCCACTGGCCCCACTTCAATCTGTCCGGCGCCCGGCGCGCGCGATGCCACGCCCTGCGGTGGCATGACTGCGTTAGCCTCACTTGCGCGGATCGGCATGTCGTTGTAGTGATACGCCAGGAAATCATCCCACAGCGAGGTCTGCGCGAAGCGGTCTGCCACACCCGTGTAAGACTGTGGACCCGCCACTGGCGAGCTGTAGATGGTGGAATTGGGGAAGTAGATGGAGACGCCGGTGGAACCAGGCTTCCCCGATCCGTGGCGCTCGGCGATGATGAACTGATCCAGGTTATCGATCACCGCTTGCGCGGCCTGGCCGGCATTCTGGCTGCGGCCCTCGCGTGCAATAAGCTGCGCAAAGTGCCCCAGGTCGATGTACGGCGCAGGACCGTTCTTGGAAAAGATATTGGTAAACGATTGCGCGTACGTCCGCGCGCTTGCTACAACCGATTGATTTTCATCCTGCAAGTTGACCGCAAAGTTGTTGACGCTCTCCATCAGCGCGGGCAGCGCGGAGAGATCCACCGCCGTAAGGGTTACGTTGCGGCCGAGCTGCGCGGCGAGCTGCCGGGGATCCACGTCGCTGGGACGGAACAATCCGCCCATCGGCGAGCCCTGTCGCAGAAACTCCGCGCGGGCCTGGGTATCCACAATGCGCTGGTCTTCTTGAATGTAGGTTTCCACAATCTGGCTGCCGAGCACAGCGCCATCCTGGTTGGGGTCGGCGACCAGTTCTTGCAGGAAGCCGGTGTAGGCCCAACCGAGGGCCGGTTCGGTCTCTTGCGAGGCCACGGCGTAGTGGGCGTGCGGCTCTAACGCCGCAAACACCTCAATATGCGCCATCAGGCAGGCGTCCATGCCGATCAGCTCGAACTTGTCAATCCCAGCCTGGCTGCGCGCAGCCTCTAACGTCTGGTCCAGCTCCATCAGGAACAGGTTGTCATCCAGCCGCGCAACAATGGGGATGCGGCTGCTCTCTGATCCACCGTTATCGCCATCGGTCCAGCCGCCCGGCCAGCCCGTGCCGTGATCCGAGAGGATCAGCGCGTAACGATCGGCGGGGTAGTTCTCTGCTGCCCAAACGATGAAATCGGCCAGCGTATCTCCAGAGGCCATATTCAATTCGCCCAGGTCCTCGATCAGATCCGAGCCAACGCGTGTCAGGTCATTATCTTGCCGCACGTAGTAACGGCGCGTGGTAGCCCAGTTGCCATCTTCCTGGTAGCCGCCGCGATAGCGATCGACCTGCGCGACGATGTTGACCCGGTCGGTGGAGCCAATTTTCTCTGCCTCGTTCAGATCCAGGTAGATATCCTGTTCCAAAATCTGATCGTCCGCATCCTGGTAGAGCATGATCGTCCAGGTGCCATCGCCGGTCGCAGGGGCCGGGGTTCTGCGAGCCACCTGACGGGTTGCGGTTGGGCGCAGCGGCGTCGACGGTTCTACAGCCGCGCGTGTGCTAACCGGCTGCTGTTCCGGGAGGTTCGAAACGCCGGGGTCTTCTCCACCCAGGCCGCCGGAGAGCAGGCTGTAAATGCCATACCCAATCACCAGCAGAATCACCAGCCAGATCGGCATCTGCCGCCCGCCGGTAGGCCGCCCAAAACTTCCGCCGCCACCACCAGACAAGCCGCCCCCTCCACCACCCCCCAGCGGGGGAAGCCCACCACCTCCGCCCCCTCCACTGGGGGGCTGGCGGTCTCGCTGCGGGCGCTCAGCGCGCCGGTCGGACTGTGGCCCGCCGGAAGTTCCCTGGCGGCGGCGTTTCACCTCGATGGTTTCACGCTTTCCGCCCTGCGAAGCAACCAGGCCCAGCCCCAGCGTATCAGCAGAAAATGCCAGGAGATTTCGATACAGAAATCGATGTAGTTTTTTCATCATAAATCCCTCACTATAGTTATTATACGGGAAGAGTGACTCTGGGATTCAGCGTGGTTTACGAGGAAAATTGCGAAGCAATTTTCCTCGTAAACCATGGCAATTCCCAAAGATCCGGTAAGAACGTATAAGGAATTTTCGGTTTCTGAGATTAGGTGTTTCCGTTGAATAGGTGGTGAGGCAGGGTGAAATAAAAAAGCCTTGCCGGGTAAGACAAGGCTCCTTGAAGGTGAGTTTAAATTTTAGTAACGGCGATTCGAGCCGCGGTTTGAGGAGCCGCTGTTGTTATAGCGTCCACCACCACCACCGTAGCCGCCACCGCCCCCACGATCTTCGCGCGGCTTGGCGATATTGACAGTCAGCGGGCGACCACCCACTTCCTTGCCATTGTACATGCTAATAGCCTTGTTGGCTTCTTCCTGGCTGCCCATGGTAATAAAGGCAAAGCCTTTGGCCATGCCGCTATCGCGATCTTTGATCACGTCTACCTGGACTACCGTGCCGGCTTCGGAGAAAAGCGTTCGCAGTTGTTCTTCGGTCGTGTTATAGGTCATATTTCCAACGTACAGTTTCGCTTCCAAGATATTCCTCTTCTTTCACTGGGGCAGACCTCGTTAAACACATGGTCGCCATCTTTATAACAAAGACGGCGACATACGAAAAACGCGAATCTGATTATAAGACCTGACCAGTATATCACATTTCTTTTGAATTGGTGTACATAATCTTGACCAATATTCTGATGCAGAATGGGAAAGTATGCTATAATTAGACAACAATAGTATACTTTTTTGCTCACCTATGAGACAGAATACCTGACCAGGCCGTCTGCATCATCCGTTGGACGGCCTGGCTTTTTAAAACTCCGACCGCCCCTCCGATTTTATAAAAGTCGCGGGAACGCACGATCCGCACCGCTCACTGACCCTGGTTGAAAAGAACCATTTTTATCAGAGTCGCCTTTCTAACGCAGGAGATAGAAAAGTGAACAATATCGAGATTGTAAAAGCTTACTTTGCCGCACTAGACTCAGCAAACTTAGAGCGAGTCGACCAATTTTTATCTGATGAATATCAACTGGTGGATTTCACCCCACAGCCAATGGATAAGGAAGCCAGGCTGCTGCTGACCCGGCAGTTGAAGGCAGCCATGCCAAACCTTACCCATTCGCTGAGCAACATCCGCGCCGACAATAACGTCGTCAAACTGACCGTACAACTCAGTGGAACAAACTCGGCCAACCTGGATCTGCGCCCCATGGGGATTGGTGTGGTTCCAAGCTCGCAAAAGTTCATCATCTTCCCCAACGGCAATTATGAGATCACAGTAAAAGACGGCAAAATTACGCAGGAGAAGGACGTATCACCCGTATCACCCAACCGCCGGATGTCTGGAATGCTGAAGGCGCTGGGCGTTAACGTCGCCGCGTTGTAGGTCCGCGAGATCGAAGAAAGAGGACGCAATGTTATTCCGATACTCTTGCAAGGATATGGGCCTTCACTGCCCGTACATTGTGAAGGGCGAAACGATAGAGCAAGTGACAGAGCAGGCACTGGCACACGTTCGCGAAAATCACGCGGATGATTTCAACAGTCTGAAAACCACCGCCGAGATCGAGCAAATGCGGCAGGCAATCTCCCGCTCTACACACGTGGTGGCTGGTTAGAAAAACACTGCGCATTCGAATCAGGGTTCTTGCTGGCAAACCACAGCGAGAACCTTGATTTTGATTCCCGAAATAAGCGTTCCATATCCCTGTTTACAAACATGCTTATTTTATGTATAATATAAGCATGAAAGTAAAGACCGCATCTTCACCCGTTGAAAAGCTCCGTGGGATGCTGCGAGATAAGAATGGTTTTCTGCTGGCATCAGATGTGACCAAACAGGGCATCTCGCGGACGTATCTCTCCATTTTGGAAAAGAATGGAGAGATACAACGGGTTTCCAGGGGTGTATACGCTGCCGCGAATGCGATGACGGATGAAATGTCGGAGCTCCAGGCAAGATACAAAAGCGCGATCTTTTCGCACGAGACCGCACTATACCTGCACGATCTCACCGACCGCTCGCCCCTGTTCTACTCGGTGACCGTGCCATCGGGTTACAATGCAACGCTCTTAAAGGAAGGCGGGGCGAAGGTCTACTTCGTTAAACGAGCGCTCTACCCGGTAGGTCTTACGACCATTGAGTCGCCGCACGGTAACGCGATCAAAACCTACAACCTGGAACGCACTCTTTGCGACGTGATCCGCAGCCGCAGCCAGATCGATATCCAACTCGTCAACGATGCCCTCAAACGGTACGTGAGCAGGAGAGAGAAAAATATCGATCTGCTGTACCGCTACGCGGAGCAGTTCCGCATCCAGAAGATCATCCGCACCTACCTGGAGGTTCTGCTATGACCAATGCAATGCAGTTCAAGGCCAGGATCAAGAACATGGCGGCAAAGAACCGCGTGCCTGCTCAGGCGGTATTGCAAAACTTTATGTTCGAACGCCTGCTGGAGCGCATATCGCTTTCGAAGTACAAAAACCAGGTCATCTTGAAGGGCGGCATGCTGATCGCCTCGATGGTCGGCATCAGCAGCCGCACCACCATGGATATGGACACGACGCTAAAAGGGCTGCCGCTGACAGAAGCGGCGATCTGCACAGCGTTTCAGGAAATCTGCGCCATCGCCTGTGACGATGACGTGGTTCTGGTGTTCGACCACGTTGCGCCCATCCGTGATGAAGATGCGTACGGCGGCTTCCGAGTGGCGATCGCGGCACAGTACCAATCGATCCGCACCCCCCTGAAGGTTGATATCACCACCGGTGACGTGATCACGCCGGAGGCGGTGCGCTACTGCTTCCCTTCCCTCTTCGAGGAAAAGGCGATCGAAGTATGGGCATACCCCATCGAGACAATCCTGGCAGAGAAGGTGGAAACTATCCTGCGCCGCAGCGTGCTCAACACCCGCCCAAGGGATTTTTACGACGTGTATATTCTGCTGGAGACGCAGCGCGCGGCGATCGATAAAGCTGTTTTTGCGTCAGCCCTGCGCAACACCGCGAAGAAGCGCGGATCAACGGCGGCGCTAGAGGATTGGAAGCGCATTGTCTATAACATCCAGGCGGATGAAATCATGCAGCAGCGCTGGGAGCAGTACGGCAAAACGTATCCCTATGCAAAGGGTATATCATTTGCGGACGTGATTGGGGCGGTCGAGGAAGTTCTCCGGTAGATCGGTAAAACAAAAAAAGCCCCGACGAACGAGGCTTTCTGTGGGCCCGGATGGGATCGAACCATCGACCGAGCGGTTATGAGCCGCCTGCTCTACCATTGAGCTACGGGCCCGGCAAGTGCCTGCATATTATATCACAGTGCGGCGTAGCGGTAGCCCCGGCCCGGGATGGTTTGCACCGCGTCCGCGCCGATCTTTTGCCGCAGTCTCCTAATCAACTGCGCCAGGCTGTCGTCGCGCAGGCCTTCTACCACGCGCTCCTGGGGCCACACCGCGCGGATCAGGTCGTCCTTGGCGCACACCTCACCGGCGTGGGCCTGGAAGTAGGCCAGCAGGCGGTGCTCGCTGGCAGTCAAATCGGGGCTTTCGGCAGAGACGGGCGCGTGCGATTGCCCCAGCAGCGGGAGACCCTCCAAACCCGAGCGTTTGAGATCCTCCGGCGCGGGCGAATCGGACCAGAACTCCTGCGCGCGGCGCTGTACGGCCGGGTGCGCGCGTAGATCAGCCAGCACGGGCGGGCATCCGGCGGCGTGCGCCTCGCAGCAGGCGCGCAGCAGCGAGGGATAGCCCCACGAGGCGTCGATGAGGGCTTCGACCGTCTCCGCACGCCACACCTGCCCACGCCGCTCCGCGTACTGCCCCGCGCTCCAGCGCGCGTTGGGAGGGCTCAGCGGTCCCAGCCACAAGGTATTGGCGTAAAACAGCTCGGCCAGCTCGTCGGCGGGGTCCAGCGGGCGGCGGGTGGCGGTGAGGTAGGTGAGGCGGTATTTGTGCGCGTCACGCAGCGCCCGCAGCGGGCCGGCGGCAGCGCGGCGTTCCTCCTCGCTCAATGCATCGTAGCGGTCCAGCAGCAGGCACAGCCCGCCGGGGGTCTCCGCGAGCTTTTGGTCCACAGCCCGTTCCAGCGCGGAAAAATCCTCGCCGGGCGCATCCGCAGAGTCACCCAGCGCACCGCGCATAGCGCGGAACAGCCCCTGCGCGGTGCGCAACTGGGCGCGGTTGCCATCAATCAAAATGAAACCAGGACGGCCCGAATTCCGTCTATAGTATAGAAAGCCGGTCAGGTTGCTCTTGCCCGCCCCGCTCAGGCCGACCAGCGAAACGCATTCGCCCGCCCGCAGCGCGGTAAGAATAGCCTGCACTTCATCGGCCCGGTAATCTTCCGGATACGCATCCCAAGCAGACATTGCCCGCCCCTTTATCAAAAGTCTCTGCTGCTTTTGCTATTATACTATTTGCAGCCCACTCGCTCGCGCAGCCCATGCCACCGGGTGCGTTTCCGTTTGTTGGTGGGTTGGGGCGAGG
>JAEYTI010000001.1 GCA_023434145.1 Chloroflexota bacterium
CGCTCCGAGCGGGCGCGTTCATCTACGTCTAGCGGGTAGGTGATGAAATCCTGCGGGATGCCCATCGCCGCAATCTGTTCGATTTCGTCCGTGGTCGGATCGATGACGTTGATCCAGCAGTTGTTGACCGGCTCGTCAATCGCTTCCAGGCCGTGTTCGGTGCTTTTGTAAATGGTGATCACGGATCCTCCCGAAAATGCGCGATAATTACCCGGTAATTGTACTCCAAATGCACCGGCGCGTTTTCGGCGAGCGACACGCCATAACGATTGACATTCGCCTGTTCTGATATATAATACCTATGCCAACGACAGTTGGCACCACCTGGGGATGACAGGCTTCGACGGGGGAGGCTGGTCCCGGGCGGCGAGTCGAGAGGAACCGACCTCGTAAAATCAGTTCAAACAATCAAGTGCCAATAACCGCACTTACACCGCTCTGCCCCTGGCCGCCTAACACGGTCATGTAGAGCCTCGCTCTTCGTGAGCGACGTCAGCCGGCAACGTTCTCTGGCCGCTCGCCGAGCTGGCGACACAATGACAGAGTGCCATTCTGGTGGGTCACGAACAGAATGAATAGAGGGCCTTCGGGTCTAAGTGACTGGCTGCGCGCTCTCTTTGTTGGTCCTAGCGCGCGCGGCGACAACAGGGACCAAATACACTCGTAGATGCTCGAGGGTCGAATCTTTCGGACGCGGGTTCAATTCCCGCCATCTCCACCTAATTTGTCCAATTTTTGTCAAAGCAAAAGATGTCCTTTTCCGGACATCTTTTGCTTTTCAATGCCCCTAGATCGTGAAAAAAAGTACCCATATGGGTAATTGAACCGGTTTCCTCTATTCTTTATGATAAATGTAACAAACTTGCCAAAGGGAGTGGAACGATGGAAAACGAAACCGAGATTAAAACCGAAAGCTGGGCGGATCTGGACGACGAGACAATCGAGATTCTGGTCGACGATAAGATCGCTACCGGGGGGTAGAATAATGCATAGTTTCAATGCAAACGGGTCGGCGTTCACGCCGACCCGTTTGCATTGAAACTACTTTAATGTCTGGTTGTATCGGCTCGTCTTGATGATGGTGATGGTCGTGCCAACGGCGATGATCAGCGCGCAAAGCAGAGAATACGCCTCCAGCGAGATGCCGGGCACGAAATACAGCACCACCGAGGCGACCAGGAACAAAATCCCCGTTGCCAGCAGCCCCTTGGCCCCGTAGCGATTCACTTCCAGCCAGACCTCTTCACTGCGGAAGACGGAAGGCAGCCGGAATCCATACCAGTAGTTGCGCTTGATCTTCCCATTCATCAGCGGGATGCTGAGTAGAACGAGAACCAGACCCATCACAAGGTACATATACAATATTCGTTCCATCTTCAGCCGCCTTTCTTATAAACGATTAATCCCTTCAGATATGCGCCCTCGGGGAAAGTCAGCAACACGGGATGGTCCGCGCCCTGGGTCATCGTCTCGATGATCTGCGCGTCCACCTCGGCATCCAGCGCCGCGCCCATCACGATCTTTTGGAACAACTCAGCCGTGATGCCGCCCGAGCAGGAGAAGGTGAACAGCAGCCCGCCGGGGCGCAGCAGCTTAAACGCCAGCAGGTTGATATCCTTGTATCCGCGGGCGGCGCGCTCGGCCTGGGCGGCGGTGGGCGCAAACTTGGGCGGGTCGAGCACAATCAGGTCGTACTGCGGCGGCTCGGGCATATCGCGGAAGGCGCGCAGCGCCTGGAACACGTCCGCTTGCAGCCAGTCTACGCCGTTTCGATCCAGCCCGTTGCGTGCGACGTTCTCCTTCGCGGCAGCCAGCGCATCGGCGGAGGTGTCGATGCTCAGCACCGACTTCGCCCCACCCTGCAAGGCATAGAGGCTGAACCCGCCGGTGTAGCAGAAACAGTTGAGCACGTCGCGCCCGGCGCACAACTGGCCCAGGCGCGCCCGGTTGCGGCGCTGATCGATGTAGAAACCGGTCTTCTGCCCGCGCACCGGGTCGACTCCAAATTTCAGCCCGTTTTCTTCGATCTCCAGCGGGCCGTCCACGCCGCCGCGCAGCGGGCCTTCACGCTCGGGCAGGCCCTCCAGCGCGCGCACCTCCACATCGGAGCGTTCATACACGTTTGGGATTCCGGTCAATTCCACCAGCAGATCCACGATCACATCGCGCCAGTGCTCGGCCCCTGCCGAGAGGCACTGCACCACCAGCAGATCCGCGTAACGATCTACCACCAGCCCAGGCAGCCCATCCGATTCGCCGTGCACCAGCCGGAGCGCGTTCGTCTCCTCCGGGCGCACCACAGCCTTGCGCAGATCTAGCGCGGCCTGAATGCGGCGGCGGAAAAAATCAGCGTCAATTTTCTCCGCCTCGTTCCACGTCCAGATACGGGCGCTGATTTTCGAAGCGGGACTGTAGGCAGCATAGCCGAGAAAACTGCCTTGCGGCGCGCGGACTGCGACCGTCTCGCCAGGTTCAGGCTTGCCCTGGATCTGCGCCACCGAGCCGGAAAATACCCACGGATGGTGCAGGATTACCGAGCGTTCACGCCCGGGGCGCAGCAGCAGTGACTTCATCTATACAGTCCCTTTTTCAATCAAAGCCAGCAGCCCGGCTTCATCCAGCACCGGCACGCCCAGCATGCGGGCCTTATCCAGTTTTGACCCGGCATTCTCGCCCGCCACCACATAGCTGGTCTTCTTGCTCACCGAGTCGGTCACTTTACCGCCGTGCTGCTGGATCAGCGCCTTGATGCCATCACGTGAGTACGTAGGCAGCGTGCCGGTCACCACCAGGGTCATCCCGGCAAGCGGCATCGGGCCGGCATCCGCTCCGCCGTTCCGCCTGCTCATAGGCCAAACCCCCGCCGCCTTAAACTTGTCGATCAACAGCGAGTTGCTTGGGCGGGCAAACCAATCCACGATGGCCTGAGCGGTGTTCGGTCCAACACCATCCAGATGCAGTAAGTCTTCACCGGTTGCGCTGCGCAGCGCGTCGAGGTCGGTGAATTCGTGCGCCAGGTCGGCAGCCAGCACTTCGCCCACGCTGCGGATGCCCAGCGCGTTGATCAGCCGTTCCAGCGGGCGGGTTCGGCTGTCCTCAATGGACTGGATCAGGTTCTCGGCCTTCTTCTCGGCGAAGCCCTCCATCTCTAATAGCTGTTCTTTGGTCAGCGAGTACACGTCGGCCAGGTCTTTCACCAGCCCAGCCTCCACAAGCTGCACCACAATGCGGATGCCCAGCCCGATAATATCCATTGCCCCGCGCGAGACAAAGTGTTCCAGGTTGCGGATGAGCTGGGCCGGGCAGGCGTTGTTGACGCAGTACCAGGCCACCTCGCCCTCGACCCGCTCAATCGGCTGCTTGCAAGTGGGGCACAGCGTGGGCGGCTGCCAGATCTGCTCGGTGCCGTCGCGTACGTCAACCACCGGACCAATCACGTAGGGGATCACCTCACCCGCGCGCTTCACCAGCACACGGTCGCCCACGCGGATATCTTTGTCAAAGATGTAGTCAAAGTTGTGCAGAGTGGCCTGTTTCACGATCACCCCGCCGATCTCCACCGCTTCCAGGATCGCATAGGGGGTGAGAACGCCGGTGCGCCCCACGTTGGCGCCAATATCCAACAGTTTTGTGGTCACTTCTTGGGCAGGGAACTTAAAGGCAACCGCACCGCGCGGATCTTTGCCCACAAAGCCCAGTTCTTCTGCCAGGTGCAGATCGTTGATCTTGATCACAATGCCATCGGCCTCAAAGGGCAGTTCGTGACGCAGCGAGCGCCAGCGCTCCACCGCCTCCACTACCGCCTCGATGTTTTCGCAGTACTCCGCGTGCTCCGAGACCGGGAAACCCAAATCCTTGAGCAGCTGCAGCAGTTCCCACTGCGTATTGGGCCGCTGCCCGCCTTGCATGTCAACGACCTGGTACAGCAGCATGCGGATCGGTCGCGAGGCAGTCAGGTTGGGGTCCAACTGCCGGACACTGCCCGCCACCGTGTTGCGCGGATTCAGGTAGGCCTGCTTGCCGGCTTCGCGCAGGCGGTCGTTCAGCTTCTCAAAATCAGCGATGTTCATAAACGCCTCGCCGCGTACCACCAGTTTGGCGGGCGGCTTCGGTCCGTCTTTGTCGACCGGGATGGTCAGCGGCAGAACGCGCACCGTTCGCAGATTCGAGGTGATATCTTCGCCGATTACACCGTTGCCGCGCGTCGCGCCCAACGTGAACACGCCATCTTGATAGTGCAGGATCACCGAAAGACCATCGATCTTTGGCTCAACCACAAAATCTGCCGTCTTCACCCGGCTGTCCAGCCGAGTCAGGCGCTCGTGCCACGCCAGCAAGTCAGCCAGATTAAAAGCATTGCCCAGGCTGAGGATCGGCGCAGGGTGCGTTACCTTCTTGAACTTATCGGCAACCGGGCCGCCAATCCGCTGCGAGGGCGAGTCTGGGGTTACCAGGTCCGGATAAGTCGTTTCGATTTCACGCAGACGGTTCATCAGCCGATCATATTCCAGGTCGCTGATCACCGGGCTGTCGAGCACATGATAACGGTAGGAGTGGTAGTTAAGTTCTTTTTTGATCTGATCGAGTTCTTGCAGAATGTCGAGGTAGTTATCCATAACTGCTCCTGATCAACGGGCTGAGAATTATTCTACCATCAAGACGCGGGAAGAACGCCTCACCCCCGCAGCTCTCGTCCTCATAAGCCGCCGCGTTTGCGTATCCTAATCGCGCCTGGCGGTTGAAACCGCGGCTACACACCAAAACCCCACCTTCGTGGGGTTGAAGAATGGCTGTAAGAAGAGAACTCTCAGGTGGCATTCCCTCTTAGCCCCACGAAGGTGGGGCTTTGGTGACCTAGCCGCGGCTTTAGCCGCCAGGCGCGATTAGGATACGCAAACGCGGCGGCTTATGAGGACGATGGGAAGGGGGGAAGGCGTTTCCCTTGAAACCCCCAAATGCATTCATCCGTATATGAGATATATGAACCAAATCATGACGGGCGGCAATTGTATCCATCCCCATTTTGATGCTACACTATCCCATGTACGCAGTAGATTCTTGGAGGCTCGATGAAACTTGTTCTCTCTATTCTTGGCGGTATTGTCATTGTGTTCGGCGTGCTGTTTCTGCTGGGTTCGGGCGGGGCACAGGGCCAATTGACCTGGATCCCCGTTGGCGCGATCCTCATCGCGGCGGGCCTGGGGATGATTTGGTTCGGCACGCGCAAGCCCAAACCTGAAACGCCAGTTAACGTGACGTATCAAGTTGATCTATCCGGCGACGTAAACCTGGAGACGATGAAGTGCAAGTCCTGTGGGGGGACACTCACTCCGGAAAACGTCAAAATGGTTGCCGGCGCGCCCGTCGTCACTTGCCCGTTCTGTGGCACCACGTACCAACTGACAGAAGAACCGAAATGGTAACCAGGTAAGGCAACTATCCGCGGCGGGGGCAGCAAGCGTTATCCTGTTGATGATAACGACAGCCGCGGTTGATCTGCCTGAACCCAAACCACTTTGCTCAGGGAGTTCGCAATGTACCGAAAAACCCGTATTTTGGGGGGGCTGCTGGCTGTTTTGATTCTGCTGGCTTTGGTCATCCAGCCGGTTCTGGCCCAGACTTACCGCTTTTCCGTCCCGGTCTCATCCGCGGATGTCTACGTGAACCAGGACGGCAGCGTTACCATCGATTACTACTACCTGTTCGAAAATGATCCATCCGCCGATCCAATTGATTTTGTGGATGTTGGTATGCCGACCAATGATTACAACATGGGCAGCATTACCGCCACCATCAATGGGCAACCCGTCGCGGATATCGAGGAATCGCCCTATGTCGATCCTGGCATCGCCATCGACCTGGGCGCCAACGATATCCAGCCCGGCGAACGCGGCGAGCTGATCGTCCACATCGAACGCGTGGAGCGGATCCTGTTCAAGGCTAGCGAGCAGGAAGCCGAGCCATACGCCAGCTTCCAGTTCCAGCCCAACTTCTTCGGCTCCGAGTTCGTCCGCGGACGCACCGATATGACAGTGACACTGATCCTGCCGCCTGGTTTAGAGCCTGAAGAACCGCGCTACTTTACACCGCAGGGCTGGCCCGGCAGTGACGAGCCAGAGAGCGGTTACGATGACCAGGATCGTGTCTTCTACAGCTGGAACACGCCCAACGCCGATTCCTCTGACCGCTACACGTTCGGTGCATCCTTCCCGCAGCGCGTGGTACCCGATGCAGAATTGTTGACGGAAGTCCCCTTTGACTTTAGCGAAGTGATCGGCGCGCTTTGCCCGATGATCTTCTGCGTGGGGCTGGTTGGTTTCATCGGCTTCTCGGTATGGGCCGGCATTCAGGGCGATAAAAAACGCCGCATGCAGTACCTGCCGCCCAAGGCATCGGTGGAAGGCAATGGCATCAAGCGCGGCCTGACCCCCGTTGAGGCAGCCATCCTGATGGGACAGCCGATGGACAAGATCCTCACTATGATCCTGTTCTCGGTGATCAAGAAGGAGGCGGCGACAGTTGTTTCACGCGAGCCGATGAAGCTGGATGTCACCGTGCCGCGTCCAGAGGGCCTGCGCAGCTACGAAACCGATTTCCTCGAGGCCATGGCGCTGCCGAACCTGCGCGAACAGCGTGCCGGGCTCCAGGCAACGATGACCAATCTGGTTAAAGGCGTAACGGAGAAGATTCGCGGCTTCAGTCGTAAAGAAACCGTTGCGTACTACCAGGATATTATGAATAAGGCCTGGGCACAGGTGGAACAAGCTGATACGCCAGAGATGCGCATGAAGACCTTCGATGACGCGATGGATTGGACCATGCTCGACCGCCGCTTCGAAGACCGCTCGCGCGAGGTGCTCGGTCCGCGCCCGATTATCGTGCCCACCTGGTGGGGCCGCTACGATCCGACCTTCAATCGCCCAACAACCGCCAGTATGGGAGCGCCATCCATGCCTTCTGGCCCAACCAGTCAGGGCAACGTGCCGCAAGGCGTGAACTTACCCAGCCTGCCCGGCGCCGATTTTGCCGCTTCAATGGTTGGCGGAATGCAGTCATTCTCCTCAGACGTGGTCGGCAATCTGACCACCTTCACCGGTGGCGTGACCGAACGTACCAACCCGGTACCGAAGCCGCCGCCAAGCCGTGGCGGTGGTAGGGGCGGCGGTGGCGGTCGCTCGTGCGCCTGCGCCTGTGCCTGCGCGGGCTGCGCCTGCGCTTGCGCCGGAGGCGGTCGCTAAGATGGGCTGGTTGAACACCCTTCGCGGAAAAGTAGCCGGGAAAAACGGCGGCAGCGTTGAAGCGGCTGCTGCCGTCCGGCACTATCTGCGCGAAGATGAGCATGGCAAAGCGCGCATTCACCTGCGGCTGGACGAGGATGGCACGGGCACCCTACTGGTGAACGCCAGCCGGGTGTACCACCTCAACCCGTCCGCCGCGTGGATGGCGTGCCTGAACCTGGACGGCAAGAGCGAGGAGGAGATCGTTCGCGCCATTACCGCCCGGTTCCGCATTAGCAAAACCATTGCCCGGCGCGACTATCACGACTTCGCCGCCCAGCTTGCGCTGATGATTGCCCCCGACGAGCACTGCGCCGTCTGCGAACTGGATCTGGAGACCACCGCGCCGTTCTCTGCCCGACCCTCCGCCCCGTACCGCATGGACCTGGCGCTGACGTACCGCTGCTCCAACAACTGCTCGCACTGTTACAATGCCCGCCCGCGCCAGGGTCCAGAGCTTTCCACCGGGCAGTGGAAGCACCTGCTCGACAAGCTGTGGGACACCGGTGTGCCGCACATCGTCTTCACCGGCGGCGAGCCAACCCTGCGCGACGACCTGCCCGAGCTAATCGCCCACGCTGAGCGCAACGGGCAGATCACTGGCATTAACACCAACGGACGGCGGCTGAAAGATGCGGCATTCGTCAAATCGCTGGTGGATGCCGGGCTCGACCACGTGCAGATCACGCTGGAATCACACGACGCGGATATCCACGACCGCATGGTCGCCGCGCGCGGCGCCTGGGTCGATACTGTCGCCGGTATCCGCAACGTGCTGGCGACTCGCTTGTACGTGATGACCAATACCACCCTGCTCCAGCATAACGCGCCCTTCCTGGCTCAAACGCTCGACTTTTTGGCCGAAACGGATGTGCCGACGGTGGGCCTGAATGCCCTGATCTACTCCGGGCGCGGCGCAACAGTCGACTCGGGCCTGCCGGAAGCCGACCTGCCGCCGCTGTTGACCCTGGCACGCGAAAAGACCACCGCCCGCGATCAAAAGCTGATCTGGTACACGCCCACGCAGTACTGTCACTTCGACCCAATGCAACTTGAGCTGGGCGTAAAGGGCTGCACCGCCGCGCTCTACAACATGTGCATCGAACCCGATGGCGCGGTGCTGCCCTGCCAGTCGTACTACACGCCGCTGGGCAACCTGCTTCTCGACCCGTGGGAACAAATTTGGAACCATGAGCTGGCGGTTTCGCTGCGTGAGCGGCGAAACTTGCCCACCGACTGCCAGGCCTGCTCCCTGCTGCTGGAATGCGGCGGGGGCTGCCCGCTGGCACGCGAAAAGACTGCCCCACCTGTGGGCATCCCTGCCCTCTAAACGAGGTATGCCATGAACACCTTCCGAAAACTCTGGGAAAGCATCTTTCCCCCCGTCCAAACACTGCCTGCTGGAATGTACAGTTACCAGGCCCCTGCTGATGCCCCCGCACCCTACCGCCTTCACCTGCGCCTGGAGCCAGATGGGCATGGCGTGCTGATTGTCAACGCCAGCACCGTCATCCATCTCAACCGAACCGGCGCGGAGGTGGCGTATCATCTGGTCAAAAACACGCCCGAAGATGAAGCCGTGGCGCAGATTGCCGGTCGATACAACGTTGCAAAGGAGATTGTCCGCCGCGACTATGCCGAGATGATCGACCGCCTGCGCGCGCTAATCGATACCCCCGACCTCGACCCGGTGGCCTCGCTCGACTTCGACCGCCAGGATCCGTACAGCGGCGCGACACTCGCGCCCTACCGCATCGACTGCGCGCTGACCTATCACCAGCCGGAGGAGAGCATGGGGCACTTCGCGCCCCAAGAGCGCGTCTCGCGCGAGCTGGTGACCGAAGAATGGCAGCAGATCCTCGACAAGGCCTGGAACGCGAGCGTACCGCACGTGGTCTTCACCGGCGGCGAGCCGACCATGCGCCCCGACCTGTGCGCACTGGTTGCCCATGCCGAGAAGCTGGGCATGGTAGCCGGGGTGATCACCAACGGCCTGCGCCTCTCCGAAAGCCAATACCTGCACGAACTGCTGCAATCGGGCCTCGACCATCTGATGCTAATGCTCGACCCGAACGAGGAGCAAAGCTGGGAAGCCCTGCGTGATGTACTGGCGGAGGATATCGCCGTGGTCGTTCATCTGACGATCACCCCGCAAAGCCTGAAGAAGATCGATTCGACTATGCAGCGGCTAGTGGAGATGGATGTAAAGAACCTCTCGCTCAGCGCAGCTTCGGTTGATCTGAAAGAGGCGCTGCAAGAAAAGCGTGAAGTCGCAGCCCGCCTGGGGCTGCACCTGGTTTGGGATCTTCCGGTGCCGTACTCATACTTCCACCCGGTGGCGGTAGAGCTGGCCCAAACGATGACCGATGTCGACTCGGTAATGGCCGGACCCGGGCATGCCTGGCTTTACGTGGAGCCCGACGGCGACGTGCTGCCCGGCCAGGGGTACTATCAGAAGGTGTTCGGCAATCTGCTGACCGAGAGCTGGGAGGCGGTGTGGAAGAAGGCAGCGGCGTAAGGTATTCAGGGCAGTTGTGACCTATAGGGCGCAGCATGCAGGCTCAGGCTGGAATTATTGAGTCGAATTGCTGCGCCTTTTCGTTGAATATGCAGGCCAGTCAGGACTCTTTTATCGATCGCTTCCATAATCCATCGACACACGCACTCCTGCATGAATACGTCAACCGGCAAGGAGATCACCGTGAATACAGAATATGAGATCGTTTCTGTCGATCACCCTGAGCAATCCGCCTGGGGAATCATTGGGCGGGGGCTCACAGAATACAATCAGCAGCAGGCCGGAGAAGAAGGGGCGCGGCGCATTTGCTTCGTAGTTCAAGGACCGGATCAGAATATCCTGGGTGGTGTGGTTGCAGCCGTTTATTGGGACTGGCTGTATATTGACCTGATGTGGCTGAAAGCGGAACTGCGCGGCTGCGGATATGGTGGCCGGCTGTTGATGCTGGCCGAAGACGCGGCGCGAAAGCTCGGCGCAAAGCATGCTTATCTAGACACCTTTAGCTTCCAGGCGCCGGGTTTTTATGAAAAACATGGCTACCGGGTGTTTGGCGAGCTGCAAGACTTTCCAAAAGGCCACCAACGCTATTTCATGACGAAGCAACTCTAGCGGCTAGAGATATACATATTGGCTGCCTATAGATGACCACGCAACCCCTTTCCCCTTCCTTCTCACACGAGCGCTTCATCCAGCAGGCCCGCTGGGGTGAAGCGCTGCGGCGCTACCTATTTTCGCGCTTTGGGTTGGGTGATGGCGCCCGCCTGCTTGAGGTTGGCTGCGGAACTGGGGCAGTCATCCCCTCCTTTCGTGGCTATGCGATTTACGAGACGCATGGTCTGGATATCCACCTGCCCTTCGTCCGCTTTGCCCGCTCGCACGATCCACAGACCGGCTATACATGCGGAGACGGTTTGCATCTGCCCTACGCCCACGGTGCGATGGCCGCCGCATTGTGCCACTTCTTCTTGTTATGGGTGCCCAATGCCGAAGCCGCCCTGGCCGAGATGATCCGCGTAACGCGGCCGGGCGGCGTGGTGATGGCCCTCGCCGAACCGGATTACGGCGGGCGCGTGGATTTTCCGCAGCCATTAGATGAAATCGGGCGTTTGCAGACCGAGTCGCTGCGCAGGCAGGGGGCTGAGCCGAACATGGGACGCAGGCTTGCCGGGATGTTCCACGCCGCGGGCCTGCGCGAAATCGAAACCGGCGTGTTGGGCGCGCAGTGGCAGGGCGAACCCACGCCTGAAGATCGCGCCAACGAATGGAGCGTGCTGGAGAGCGACCTGCAAGGTCTTCTTCCTTCCGCCGAACTGGAGCGCATGCGCAGGGTGAACGAATCCGCGTGGAAAGACGGCTCGCGCGTGCTCTTTGTGCCCACATTCTATGCGGTAGGGAGAAAGAAGTAACCGCAAAGGGGCGCAGAGACACGCAGAGTTTAAGAACAAAAGATTCAACCACAGAGAGAACAGAGACAACAGAGCTTAAAAAGGGCTCTCTGGGTTTTGCCGTGGTTGCAGGGGAAAGT
>JAEYTI010000012.1 GCA_023434145.1 Chloroflexota bacterium
CACCATCTGCCCCATCGTATATTCTTTGAACACGGGCGGTAGTTTTTTCTTGGCCATGCCCCTATTGAATCACATCCCCTTTAAAATCGGAAGGGGCTGTCTCAATGTACTTTTGAGACAGCCCCAAAAACGCTTTTGGGATGTGTGCTACATCACCCGCAGCCAGCTTCGGAATGCCGGTTTCTGCGCTGTATTCTCATTCGCGTGCGCGTGTTCGTGCCCCTCCAACACCAAAAAGTGCAGCGCCACAGTCACCCGCCGCGGATCTGCGCCCACCGGCTGGTGCACGTCCTTCGGATCGAAGCTGTAGCCCATGCCCGGGGCATAATCGCGCTCGCTGATCAACTGGTACGCTCCGTTTGCATCCAACACCAACCGCCGGTCGCGCTCCACTCCCTGTACTGTCACCGCGCAGCCCCATCCACCGTGATCGTGGGCAGAAATCTCCTGCCCGGGGCGCAGGATGATCGCCGCCAGCGACCAGCGCGCATCTTCGTACAGCACGCGCCGGACAAACGCATCGGGCGAGCCTTTCTCGCGGCTCATGTCCAGCCGCCGGGCCATGCTCTTCACCGCGCCCAGCAGGCGCGCTTGCAGTGCTGGGGAGGGGTCGGCGAGCGCGCCCATTGCGTTGACTCGGGCGGAAAAATCCGCCACGATCATGCGCTCATTGCTGATGTTGTTATATTTTGGCTGGGGAACGCTGAAGACCGATGCGTTGGTGAAAGCTTGTAACATGAGAACCTCCTGATTCTGGTAACGATTGTGTTTTCGTGCAGCGGCGAAGGTATTGCTCAGGTTGGGAGGGTTTTGTGCGGCAGATTGTCCGCAACTGCCGCACAAAACCCTCCCAACCTCAGGTTCTACCGTCGAAGTAGTGTACTTCTTAGGTATACTTTAAGGCTTTTACTTCAAAAAGTCAAGTACGCAGTATATTTTATTTTGTAAAGTAAATTAGGATTGAATTTTGTAGAATATATGCTATAGTAGATGTATGAACAACAAGAGCTACAACCAGTTCTGTGGATTGGCATACGCGCTGGATATCATCGGCGAGCGCTGGACGCTGCTGATCATCCGCGAGCTGTTCGCCGGGCCGCGCCGCTACACAGACCTGATGGGCGGGCTGCCGGGCATCAGCTCCAATTTGCTCTCCGAGCGCTTGCGCGCGCTGGAGCAGCAGGGGTTGATCTGCAAGCGCGTGCTGCCGCCGCCTGCCGCCTCCACCGTCTACGAGCTGACCGACCTGGGCCGCGGATTAGAGAACGCGCTGCTGGCGCTGGGCAAGTGGGGCAGCCAGTTCGTGCCGGAACAGCCAGTGGATGATGTGGTGCTCAGTGCCAATTCCTACGCGCTGACGCTCAAGACCTTCTTCCGCTCCGCGTCAGCCCGGGAGATGGACGACACCTACGAGCTGCACATCGATGAAGAGGTGCTGACCGTCCGCATCCACGCGGGCAAGATCGATGTGCGGCAGGGCATGGCTCCGGGCGCGATGATGACCCTGCACACCGATATCGCCACCTACCTCGGCCTGCTCACCGGCGCGGTCGACCCGGATACGGCAGCAGCGCAGGGCCTCGCGCGCATCGAAGGAGACATGGATGCCATGCGCCGCTTCCTGGCGGTGTGCGGAATCCCGGCGGTGCGGGGGTAACAACATGAGAAAAGTGATCGTGCTTGAGCATATCTCCCTGGATGGAGTCATCCAGGCCCCAGGCGGGCCAGAAGAAGATACCAGCGACGGCTTCGCCTATGGCGGGTGGGTCGCACCCTATTCCGATGAGATCCTGGGAGCGGCCCTGCGCAAACAGATGAATGCCTCGTTCGACCTGCTGCTGGGGCGAAAAACCTTTGAAATTTGGGAGCCGTACTGGCCCAAACATCCCGACGCATGGCCGGGCGCCAGCACCGCCACCAAATACGTTGTCTCGAATACCCGGACGTCGAGCGAATGGCAGCCATCCGTGTTCATCAGCGGAAACGTTGCGGAAAAAATCACCGAGATCAAGCAGCAGCCAGGCCCGGATTTGCACGTTTGGGGAAGTGGTGATCTTCTTCAGACGCTGATCCAGCACGATCTGGTCGATACCTTCTGGCTGATGATCTATCCGATAACGCTGGGCGCTGGAAAGCGGCTGTTTGCCAGTGGTACGCTCTCCAGGTCGTTCAAGCTGACAGAAGGCATCGTCACCCCCAGCGGCGTGATTGTCGCGACGTACGAACGCGCGGGAGATGTCAAAACGGGAACGTAAGGTTCTCCGGTAACCTGCGCAGAATTCTGTTCGTTCGTATTCCAGAGTCGTTACCACCTTCACGTAGAGGGACCTTGTCCACAAAAGGCATCCCCTTCTACGGATTTGCGGGTTGTGCACGTCTCATTCATCTAGGCCTCGGCCCGTACTGCTGCACCCCTACAGGGGATGAGGTCAGAGTTCTTCGATCAAAATGGCTAGCATCAAACAAATGATGTTCTTCCCCGGCACCCTGTTGATCTTCGCAGGATTATTCTTGCCCTGGTATTCCGTCGGTGACTTTCTCCCGGAAAGTGTTTAGCCAATTGCGATACAGTGGAAAACGATCTTTACCGAAGACGGGGGAAGGTTCCTCTTGCCTTCCATCGAACAGCCTCACCCCGCTGGGATTTTCTCCCTTCACGCACTCCTTATCTTGATCGCCGTAAGGCATCAAAGCGTGTCCCCTCAAATCAGAATAGGGCTAGGCGGAGGGGTAGCTTTCTACATTCTCGCTATATCTATTTATTATTACGTGTCCGTTTGGAGATTGTTCCTGCTCGCAGAAGTGCCGGGGCAAACACCGCCGATGATTGGCTTGTACGCCATTCTGGTTGGGTCGATAATCCTTTTTCTGCTGCATCTGCAAGCAGAGGCTTGGAAATCTATTTCTGGATAACCTCATGCAGTTGGTTGATCCCCAAATCGAACACAAACCGGCGGTCGTTTTTTCCTCGCGCCCGAGCTGTGATCGCAATTTCACTTTCACTTAGCCAGTCAAAAGTAAGTCCGTAGCGAAAATCCCTATCGGAATCCAATTCCAGCGTATTATACAGATCATCCAGCAGGACGCGGTAATCCCCATCTTGTATATTCACAAGAACGAGGCCGCGCCGATAACACCCCAACGTATCCCCTAGTTCCTCACACTTCTGAACTACGGCCCGGTTCCCTAGTGGGGAAAAGGCTCCAAGATCATTATGGATATACTTTGGGTCGATCGAAATATCGGTGATTTTCCAGTCGGATAAGCGAATAAAGCGTAATTGGGGGTTTTTATACTCGGTGACGAGCAAATACTCGCCCATCGCTGAGAACGCGAAAGAGCGTGGAATCCAGCCAGAGATCAGGATGGCAAAATCGCCTGTCTGGAGGTTCAGACGGGCCAGATTCATACCGGTGTGCCCATACGCGCCATCCCGGCAGCAAGAGTCGCCGGTAAGATAGACGTACGGCTCACCGGGCTGCCAGAAGATGGGCTGGTACGTGGTTTGCTTATCGCCTACGGCTCCAATATCTTCTGTCTTGGGCCATACCGTCCAAATGATCTTTCCATCCACACTGGCAAAGTTCGTTTTGTGGAAGTTGAGATCGGTTCCTTCCTCCAGGTAGCCGACGCCCTCGATCCCCCAGAACCAACGGCCATCAGGTGACTGCCCAAATTGAAACGCATCGCTTTGGACAGCCATTCCGGGTGGCGTAGGCGAACTGGCCGGTTCTGTTGTGGCAGTTGGCGAAGGGGGTGGGGATGCGGTGGGTGCGGTGGTTGGAGTGAGCGTGCGCGTGACAATGGATTGCGCAGGAGGAGGAGGTGGTGGTGGTGGTGGTGATGCGGTCTGACTTGCGGACTGGGGCGAGCAGGCAGATGCTACCAGGCAGAGAAGAATCAGGAATGGTGTTATCTGGAACAATGGAGACTCCCACAAGAGCGGATAACGCCATTATAGCACCCTCGTCCGCGCCTACTTCTTCAGCACCTCGTTTAAGCTGCCGCTGCGGAAGCCTTCCAGATCGACCGTGACGTACTTGAACCCAATCTGTTTGAAATAGGCGGCGACCGTTTCGCGCAGGCCGATCAAGCGCATGATCTCGGCGGGCGGCACTTCGATCCGCGCGGTGGAGCCCATGTTGCGCACGCGCACGATCTCGAAGTTCAGCGCGCGCAGGTAGGCTTCACCGGCGGCGACCTGCTCCAGTTTTTCGCGCGTCACCTGCGAGCCGTAGGGGATGCGCGAGGCCAGGCACGGCGAGGCGGGGTGGTTCCAGTTGCCCAGCCCCAGCGCTTTTGAGATCATCCGCACTTCTTTTTTGGTCAGGCCCACCTCTGCCAGCGGCGAGATGACGCCCAGCTCCTTGGCCGCTTTGAGGCCGGGGCGGTAGTCGCCCAGGTCGTCGGCGTTGGTGCCCAGCAGCACGTAGGGGATGCCCGCCTGCTCGGCGATCTCGCTGATAATGCCCAGGTCGGTGGACTTGCACACGTAGCAGCGGTTGGGCGTGTTCTCCACGTAATCGGCGTCGTTGAGCTTGTCATAATCGACGATCTGATGCGGGAAGCCGAACTGTTCCGCGATGGCCGATGCCGTTTGCATCAGGCCCTCGGTCTCTACCGCTGAGCGGATGGTTACCGCCAGCATGCGCGGGGCGAGCGCCAGGTGCGCCGCGACGGCGAGAAAGGAACTATCGACGCCGCCGGAGAAGGCCACCACCGCGCCGTCCAGCGAGCGCAGCCGGGCGATCAGCGCGTGCCATTTTTCCTGCACGCCTGGTTCTACATTGAGTGTGGGGATATTGCGAGATACGGTTTCCATACCGGGTAAGGTCCTCTTCATCAGTAGGGTTGGATTTTGGGAACTGCTGCTATGCTATCGGAGGCTACTGGATTCGGCAATGGGCATTAATGCCTGATTTGCGGGAAAGACCGAGCGCGCCTGGATCACCCCAGGCGCGCTCAATCGTTTTGTGAATCTGGTCGGGGAGCCTTAATCGTCGCCCCGTGTATCCGCTGCGGCTGCGTAATCCTCAGGATTGCGGTCAAAGTCTAGCTTGCAGCCCAACGAGCAGAAGTAATACATCTTGCCTTTATACTCCGACTGCCCGGGGGCCATTTTGGGATCCACTTCCATACCGCATACAGGATCGCGTTCCATCGCCTAACTCCTTGTGTGTTTATTGATCCTATTTGTCAATAATCCTTCTGAGTATAGCGATTCTTGGGTGGTTTTTCAAGTTTTGAGGGCTACTTACTCCACTTCCACCGCTCCCGCATCACACCCGGCCCCTTGCGGGCGGGCGATGCCGCGCTGATCTTCCGCGGGGCAGGCGGCTTCAACCGCCGCGTCGATCGCCGGGCTACCGGGCAGCAAGAGATGGGTGAGGGTGGGGCCGCCGTTATCGGCCAGCGTGCCGAGCAAGGCATCAGCGCCGATCTGGTCAGTGGCCACCGGGGCGCAAGAGTCATCCTGCGCCAGGTTGCCGCCGCCCGAGCTGAAATTGGATGCGCCGATGAAGTGATCGCAGGCGTAACCGAGGTTGCCGGTGACGATGCTGTTGGTCATAACGAAGGAGGGCACCGCCGCGTTGAACGACCCGACGAAAATGGTCGCGAGCCCGGGGTTCGGAGCGGCGTTGTCGGTGATGGTGGAATTCAGAATCTCCATCGCGCCGTCGGTGTGGAAGATCGCGCCGCCGTGCCAGCCGGTGGACGTGTTGCCGCTGAGCGTGCTGTTGGTGATGGTGGTATTGCCCAGCGAGCGGATCGCGCCGCCCACGTCGCCGGAGGTGTTGCCGCTGAGCGTGCTGCGCGTGATGTTGATGGTGGTGTTGAAGAAGCCATACACCGCGCCGCCAGACCAGGCCGCCTGGTTGTTCGAGACGGTGCTGTCGATGAGGTTGAGCGTGGTGCCTTCGCCGTTGTAGATGCCGCCGCCGCCCTGCCAGTAATCACCGGCGTCAGTGGCCTGGGTGTTGTCGGAAACGGTCACATGGTCCAGGGTGAGGCTGCCGTTGTTGATCACGCCGCCGCCCACCTGCCATCCGTAGCCATCTTTCAGCGTCAGGTGGCTGATTGAAGCCGTCGCCCCGGCGTTGACCTCCAGCACGCGGTTGGCGCCGCCGCCGCTGAGGGCCAGCCCCGGCGCGCCCGAGCCGTCGATGGTGACGCTCTTGCCGAGCACAATCGGCCCGGAGAGCGCGATGGTCTGCCCGGCCAGTTCCGGCGCGAACGTCACGGTTCCACCCACGCACACGGCGCTCAACGCGGCGCGCAGCGAGCCTTCACCCGCATTGGCCGCGGAGGTAACCGTGACGTTTTCGGGGCACAGCAGCCGGATCTGATCGATCAGCACCGGATTGCGCGTGCCGCCGGGGATCTGGAAATTGATCGAGTGCACGGCAGAGGCGTCAATCGTGGCACCCCTGGGCCCGGTAAACGCGCTGAACGGCAGGGTCACCTGCTGCCAGCCGGAGAAGTTGTCTTTGAAACTGGCTTTGAAGGCCGTGGTCTGCGGTTTTGCCTGGTACAGGCGCACGTAGTCGAACAGTGTGGTAGCGGGGAACACGGTATCCTCGCCCACGGGGCCGCCGAAGTTGCCGCCCACCGCTACGTTCAGCAGGATGAAGAAGGGATGGTTGAACACCCACTCTTTCCCTTGCAGGAACGGGTCGTCGGGCGTGGCGCGGAAGTACTCCATGCCATCCAGGTACCAGACGATCAGGTCGGGCTGCCATTCCACGGCGAACACATGGTATTGGTTCGCCACCGGCTCGCCCAGGTCGTAGATGCCGCCGTAGCTCTGCCCGCCGGAATAGCCGGGGCCGTGCAGCGTGCCGAACACCTGGTTGGGCTCGCGGGCCACGTACTCCATAATGTCGATCTCACCGGTCTGCGGCCAATTCACCTGGTCGATATCGGTGCCGAGCATCCAGAAGGCGGGCCACAGCCCGGCCCCCGTGGGCACCTTCACCCGCGCTTCCACGCGCCCGTAGGCCACCTCGAAGCGGTCTTTGGTCAGCAGGCGCGCCGAGGTGTACTCGCACGGGCCGTAGTAGCACATCAAGTCGCCGCTAGCTTCTTTTACGGTGATGGCGAGGCTGCCTTTGCCGTTCGTCGCGGCGTTCTCGGTGCCGCCGGTGTAGTACTGCAGCTCGCTGTTGCCCCAACCAGGGATACCGTTAGCCGTGCCGTCGCCGATTTCACGGCCCCAGATGGCGGGGTTGGGCGCGGTGCCGGCCTTTGCGTTGAATTCGTCGCTCCACACCAGTTTCCATTTCGAGGGGTCCGTCAGGGCGGGCTGCGTGGCGTTGGTGAGCGTCACCTCGGTGGTTTTGTTGTTGTTCTGCCCGTAGTACCAGAAGCTCAGCCCGTCAGAAGCTGACCAATCCTGGGCGATGGGGAAGGTGCGGCCAAAATTGTACAGGCCGCTGCCGTTCTTCTGCTCGGCCTGCAGCACGTGTTCGTACGCGCCCTGGCCCGGAAGCGCCAGCGGGTCATCCGCGGCAATTTCCAGGTTGGTCAGCGTGGCTTTTTTGTCAGCAGCCCACAAGTAGGGGAAGGTCTCAAAATCATCCAGCAAGGATGGGTCGTAGGCCTCATTATCCAGGAAGACCACCCGGGCAATGGGCGGAATGCCCAGCACCGCGACGGTGGGGTTGGAGAGTTCCACCAGCACGCTGCGCCCGCCTTCATGCTTGCCGTCGTCGAAGGTGGCGATGGTGAAAGACTGCAGGGTTTCGCCGGGGGCGAAGGTGAGCGTGCCCGAAACCGGGGTGTAGTCGCGGTCGGCGACGGCATTGCCCAGCGAGGTGGTGGCATAGTCCACCGTCACCACTTCTTCGGCAGGCTTGCTCAGTTTGGCGGTGACGGTCGCCGGGCTGCCCTCGGGCGCGGAGAATTCAATCGCGGCGAAGCCTACCGTCAGCGGGCGGATCGGTGCGGTACCGTACAGCATCACGTTGTCCACGTAATAGCTCTGTGGGGCAGGGGTAGTGATGGCCCCCAGCGCCCAACCGTGTACTTCGTACAATCCAAAGCCATCGTTCGGCGCGCCATTGCCTACCTCCTTGCGGTGCATGCTGTCAAAGGGGATCTGGATCTCCCGCCAGCCGGAGAAGTCATCCGGCACGTCGACCGACCAGCGCTCGGCGTCGTCTGTCGTGGAACCGGGTTTCCGGTTGTCGAGCACGTCTACAAAGAGGGTCGTGCCGCTGTTGTTGCCGTACAGCCAGAAGGAAATGCCCTCGTAGGCGCTCCAGTCCTGCGGCACCCAGGCATTGGCCGTTGCATTCTCAAAGTTGTGCACAAACCCCGCGTACGAGACAACGTTCACATCCATCTGCAACACGGTGTTCGGGGCTGCCGCGCCGGGGACTGGGGCAGGGGGCGCGGCGGTGGTCGAAATAGCAACGGTCGAATTCGGGTCGTTGAAAGTCGTGAAACCGACCGCCACGCCGTTGGGGTCGGTTCCGGCGGGCAGGCCGCCCTCGAAGTCATCCACCAGCGGCAGGTCCGCGGATACTGCCGCGGCGGGCAGGAAGGGGAGCACCAATACATTTAGGCACAAACTCAAGATCAGCAAGAACGATAAGGCTGGTTTTTTCGGGTTCATGGCTGTTCTCCTGTACAAATGTAGACTAGAAGGATCGATCTGGTGCTCCTTCTATTTTTGCATAAATGGGGCGAGAAAGAAAGAACAGAAACGATCTAGATATTGGTAGATCTATAATGATCCTGCCGGTTTATGCGGAATAACAAATCAATACGTGGATCGGAGCGGTTCCCCGCTTCCTTCGCCTGGGGGTTAAAACCCCCGGCTCATCACCAAAGCCCCACCTGCGTGGGGCTAAGAGACAACGCGGATGCACATGCAGGTGCGGGGAAAACCGACCGATCTCGTTGGGAGCCATTCGCGAACCGCTTTTGCGTCGGAAGGGAACCCCACGAAGGTGGGGTTTTGCTGTCCTAGCCGTGGCTTTAGCCGCCAGGCAACAAGATTCGCAGGCGTTTCAATCCGCATTAACCGGCAGGTATAATGGTCGGTGATTCACACCCATTATGCGGTTCTACGACCGGGCGCAGCATTGTGGATCTACGATCAATGCCTCGGCCCGCACCGCTGCGCACCTACATCTCCACGGGCACACTGTCTATAAGGAACGAGCCCCACGAAGGTGGGGCTTTGGTGACCTTGCTGCGGTTTCAACCGCCAGGCTTATTAAGCGGCAGAACCATCATGTTTCCGCGAACCGGGCGCAGCATTGTGGCTCTACGGCATATGGGCTGGCCCGTATCGCTGCGGCCCTACAGCAGCTTCAATTCCCCCGTGACTTCATTCAGCAGCGCGTCATCCGCAGGGCCGAGCCCCAGACAGGTGACGGTGCCCTCGGGCACCACGGTACGCCCGGCGTCTTCGATCAGGCAGGCGGCGATGCCGCGTGTGGCGGCAGCTTTATCTAACAGCACGATTTCCTCCAGCGTCTCCACTTTCAGCACCACTTTGGGCATGCCCTCTTGCAGCCATGCGATCTGATCCGCCCGGGCCGCGTTGAGAAAAGCCGCCACCGCCGCGTGCGCTACCTGCGCCGCCAGCTTGCCCTTGGGAAGATTGAGCGCATTGTTGACCACGATGACCTGCTTCACTTCTTCTTCCTCCCCATGCCCTGGTTGGCGATCTCGGCGTCGCCGATGTAGCGGATGGGCATTTGCACGCTGCTCCACCCGCCTGCCTGTTTGAGCCGCTCCAGCGGCACGTTTTCGGCGGCGGCTTTGGTGGCCCAGTAGTGGCGGCAGTCGTGCGGCGAGAGCGTGTCCATGCCGATCACCGCGCCCAGGGTGCGCACCCGGTCGTTGATGCCGCGCGTGCTCACAGCCACTTTACCCCGGCGCTTCTGGTCGAGCTTGCCGTTGCGGTTCGACTCGCTGAACAACGGCCCCGATGTGGGCGCGTCGCCCGCGTAGAAAAAGGCCTTCGCCGCCGCCCAGGTGTCTTCGGTCAGCTCGTGCACCTGGGTTTTGGTCACCTTGGGCCGGTAAAACTTGAAGATGCCCTTTTCCAGGTCGAAATTTTCGGCCTCCAAACGGGTGATCTCGCTGACGCGCAGGCCGTGGCGCAGCAGCAGGCACATCAGCAGTCGGTCGCGGCGGCCCTGGGGCGTGTCGGTGCGCTGGTCGATCAGCGCATCCGCCAGCGCGTCGGTGATCTCAGTCGGCTGGGCTTTTTTGCGCCCCACGCGGGTTTGGGCCCTCTTTTCGTCCACCCGCACCGCCTCAGAGCGCCGCATGGTTTTGATCGATTGGATCAGCGGCAGCTCGCGCTCGGGCAGCGACCCGGCCTGTGCCGCCAGCCCGGCGTAGACCTTGATGGTGGATAGCTGAAAGTTGACAGTCGAGGCCGCGTAACCATCGCGCAGGCGGCTTTGCACAAACGCTTCCACCAGCCCCCAGGTGATGCCCTGCCAGAAGGTCGGGTCTTGACGCAGTGCGTCAACCGGGATCTCCAGCCCCGTGCCCGTACGCTGGAGGACGAGGTTGAGGAAAGCCTCAAAGGCGCGCAGGTCGGCATCCTGGCGGCGGAGGGTATTGTGCGCCTTGCGCTGGCGGTAGGCGGTGAAGACGTGGTGCGCGCCCGCCCGGTTCGCCGCCTCGCCCACCGCCCGTAGGACCGCCGTCAGGTGATCCAGGGTGGTGGAATCCAGGAGGGTAGAGGCCGCGACAGAGTCGCTAGCGGGGGAGGGGGGAGGCGCGGAGGGGACAAGTTTTTTCGAAGGCATAGCGTGTCAAATCCCTGCTTGTATTATAAGATGAAGTGCAAGGCATTACACGCTGCGGTGGAGAACCTGCCTCTAGCAGGGGTGGGGCAGGGGCCTACCGCCTGCGCCCGCCGGGAATGTAGCGGAGCAGTAACAGCACGCCCGCCGCCAATGCCAGCAGCCCCAACACCACGCCGATGGCCGATCCGCCCACCAGCCGCATCAGCCCCTCGATGATCAGGTAGATTGCTAAGAGGAGGAATGCAAGATTCTCACGATTGCGCATAGGTCACCTTTGCCTTGTTGAACGATGAAGAATCCCCCTGGGAGAGATTATGGCATAAATCAGAACGTGCGCCAATGGAACATGTTTTGACGCAGAAAGTGGATGTAAGGGTTTTATTTAGCGAACAATATCTGGCAAAAACAAGAAACTTAAGCCATCAGCGGATCGGCGATACTGAAACTCACCGTAGGCATTATTTTGTTGTAGGCCGGGAGCAACAAAACTGAACCAGAACACATGGGTTACCCCAAACGGATCAACTGCCAGGTTAGGCCCAGTGGAATCGGTGGATGGTGAAGTTAGAGGGACCAAATCACTCCAATTTTCGCCTTCATTTTTCTCGGTATAGACGATCTGGTAGCGATCATTGAACGAACCCAACCGAGCATAAACGAGCTCCACTTTCCCATTGTTTGCGGTTATTTGTGGAGCGAGGGCTCGTTTTGCAGAATCGATTTTCTCAAGCTCGCCCCAGTCTCCATCAGCCGGTTTCTCCCGAAACCCTACATAGGCGGTTTCTCCGGGGTGCTCCCATACCGCATACAGAGTATCTTTTGAATCGATGGCGAGGTCCGCTAACCACGCACCATCCCAGGATATCTGTTCAGGGTAAGTCCATTGCCCGTCGATTGTTTTGTATAAATAATAGATATTCCAGTCTCCTGCAGATTTCGCCAAGAGTACGTGAACCGTTCCTTTTGAATCAATTACCATGCAGGGATCTGCAGGGAGATCATCCATGGGGATGGTACTCATGGCGGACCAGTTCCCGTTTTTTCGCGTAGCATAATTAAAACCATTTCGATCAACGCCAATGAAATGGACTGTGCCACTTGCGTCAACCTCGATACGGGGCATATATAATCCGGTATCCTCCAATATTTGAATGGGATCTGACCATGTGCCGTCATGAGGTTTATAAGCGAAAAATGTTCCAGAGCCGTGCCATACTGCGTATATGTTGTTGGCTTGATCCATAGCGATGTCGGGCTTATTTGCCAAAGCATCACCGGATATCCGTAATGGGTTTGTCCACATACCGCCTTTTGGTTTCGTAGCGTAAAACACTCTGGAAGCTAACGTATATGAATCCTGTTGCGCAGCACTCCAGACTGCATGAAGATTACCCTGATTGTCTGAGAGCAGTGTTTGCTTATTCGTCGAATCGACGTATCCGGTCCCCAACTTCACGAAGAAGGTCCATTCTATCGAAGAGTTCTCTCTTAGCGGAGGTGGATCAACTTGAGCGATACCACGATGAGGGAGCACCAGCGCCAAGATCAAAAAGCATAAAACAGTGATCAGCCAGCGGGCAAATGGTAAGGATATTTGATTTCCCATAGGGCTCCATGTATCAATGAGAATTAGCTTTACAACCAAAAAGGTGGGGTTTGGTACGCTGCCGCATTCGTAGTTTGCTTAGTGATGTCTAACTCCGTGTACCGGCGGGTAAGTTCACTAAGCCCTAATGAACTCCGATAGCTCTCCCTGAAAATAATTATTATTTAAACTGCAACCAATGTCAATTTTATTTCTCTGTAGCGATATTGATTATGGTAGTAGGGCATCCTTTTTCTGACCAGAAGTAGAATCAGCATATGGATAAAACCTCCCGAATGAGAGACTACCTGACAGATGGACATATATCCGTACGCAGGTATCACATAGATGATGCGTCTGCTCTGTATGAAGCAGTACATGAGTCAATTGCGGAACTTACCCGGTGGGGTTTTTATCACCCTGGCTTCAACATCCAGGATGCGGAAAGAGACGTCATTTCCCGAATTAAGGATTGGAACGAAGGGAAGTCTTACAAGTACTTAATCGAAGCGCTGCCGGGGCCGGTATTGATCGGAAATTGCGGAGTATCAGAGTTGAAGCTGGATAAAAACCAGGCGGCTCTGGGGTGGTGGGTGCGCACAAGCAAGACGGGTAGAGGAATTGCTACCGCCGCTGCTCGTCTGGTAGCTCGGGCGGCGTTCGAGGACCTTCAGCTTTGCGTTCTCAACATCTACGCAAAGGTCGACAATTACCCGAGCCGGCGCGTTGCAGAAAAAATTGGAGCCACCCTGGCACAGATCAAAACGGAAGAGGATAGAAGCCGCACGGCTGTGTATCAATTGAAACCGAATTTTTAAGGGAATCGATTGTTGGATATATTACTACTGATATTCATAAAATATCAGAAGTAATATCTACAATTATTCAAGATGAATAGTTACTATTTATCCAGATATAACCAGCACTGATCATCGTTGTAGAAAATCCCATTCTCGTGATCTCCATAGGATTCACCCCGATAATATACTGTGAATTTCCAGACGTAAACTACATTGTCCTTTACCGAGTTCACCTCGACTGTGTGTGTAGAGTATTTATCCCCTGTCCAAATAAGGTTCCAGTAGCTGGCTGAAACCGCCTCATCAAGATTTTTTGTATCGCTAACGTACTTTTTAAGCGATTTGTTGACAGCCTCGTTGCTTGAGAAATCAACGTTGGAGAGTATCCGATCGCACATGAACTTACTTTCTAACGCTTTATTTTCTCGTAATAGTTCACTCACCCGATTGGTTTTCGTTTTCAGATCTTCCTTCACACTTTTGTTTTCTTCAGAAAGTTCAGTAACCTCTTGTTCAAGTTTCGAAGATTTATCAATGAAAGTCGTTCTTTCAAATGTGACTTTTTCAAACCCCTCCTGCAAGGTATTTTTCTCTTCAACAAGATCTTCATACTTGGTTTGAGAATCCGCAACTTCTTGCTGCAAACGGGCGATTTCGCCAGTCATTTGTTGTAAATTATCTATTTGTTGAACAAGGAAAAATGTTTCAGCGACCAGCGCCAACGCCAGAACAACTACCGCAATGATGCTTACCCATTTCATTTTAATTTCCCTCCAGTTAAACGGCATCAGTATGCTTAAATATATCCCTGTGCGCAGGGTTCAGCATTATTATCAATAGAACGAGAATGGCTACTTTTTAGTATAGCATATGAACAAAAAACACATTTTGTCGATTGGGATATCCCAATCGACAAAATGTGATATCCGCCGGTATTCTCTTTTACAACAGAACTACTATGCCTCCTACTTGCGCAATCTCGGATTCCCGACCTCCTCCAGCCCCAAAAAGATCAGGTACAGGGCCAGGAACAGCGAGATGAGGGTGAAGACAGGGATGCCCCACCACCACCACATGTTTTGCAGCAGCGCGCCGTAGTTGAGCGACCAGTAGATCATCATCCCCAGGGTCATTTCGCGCTGCGGCCCCAGGCCCAGAATCGACAGCCCCGATTCGGCCAGGATGGCCGAGATAAAGGCGTTGACAAAGTTGGCGCCCAGCCAGGGCAGCATGTGCGGCATCAGCTCGACGAAGATGATCTCCAGGCCCGACATGCCCGAGAGCCGGCTTACCTGCACAAACCCGCGCTCTTTCAGGCTCAGCACCTGGGCGCGCACTTGCCGCGCCGGGTTGGCCCAGGCGAACAGGCCGATGATCACCGCCATGGCTTGCACGCTGACCCCCCGCAGCAGCGAGGCGATGAGGATGAGAAACAGCAGCGACGGCACTGAGAGGAACACATCGATCAGGATGCGCAGGATGCCGTCCACCAGCTTGCCAAAATACCCGCTGACAAATCCGATCACCGCGCCGATGAGGGTGCCCATGGCGGCGGCGATCAGGCCCACTTGCAGCGAGTTGGGCACGGCCTGGCCCATCTGCGCGGCGATGCTGCGGCCCAGCGAATCGGTGCCCAGCACGCTGTCGATGCCCGGCGGCTGGCGGGCCGGCAGACTGCCGCTGGTGCGCAGATCGGTTTCTACAAAAAACGCGGCGTACATCGCCAGCACAAAGATGGTCAGAAAGATCAGGAAGCCGGCGACAAACTTTTGGTTCTGGAACAGGCGCGAGGCATAACTGGGAGGACGGCGAACCGCTACGGTAGTTGTTGTTGTCATCGTTGTTAGCTCCCTGCCTGCCCGGTGCGGATGCGTGGATCGATCAGCGGGTAGGCAATATCGATCAAGAAGTTCGCCAGCGCGACAGAGATGATGATCAACAACACGCTGCCCTGGATCACCGGGTAATCGAGGCTCTTGATCGAATTAAAGATCAGGTAGCCGATGCCGGGGTAGGCAAAAATCACCTCCGTCACCAGCGATCCGCTCACCACGTGCCCAAACGAAATGGCCAGGCCGGTGGTCTGCGGAAGCAGCGCGTTGCGGAAGGCGTAGCCCCACAGGATGCGCCCCTCTTTGATCCCCATGGCCTCGGCGTTGTGGATGTAATCCTCGCCTTTCAGGCCGGTGATCAGGCTGCGCATGCTGAGGAACCACCAGCCCAACGAGACCAGAATGATGCTCAGCGCCGGAAGCGCAGCGTGGTGCAGCAGATCGCCCAGGTAGCGCAGCGAGAATCCGCGCGCTACCCCCACCGAAGACGCCCCAGAAAGCGGGAAGATCTGCCAGTGCGAGGCGAACAGGTAAATGAGGATCAGCGCCAGAATGTAGTACGGGGTGGTATACAGCACCAACGCCGCCGGCACCATCAACTTCGAAACGAGGGACTTTTCCCCTTTCCAACCCACCACGGCGCCCAAAATGGACCCCAGCACCCAACTAACAACGGTGGTGATGGTCAGCAGGCCAACCGTCCAGGGCAGCGAAATGCGGATCAAATCGACCACCTGGGAGGGGAAACTGCCGATGGAATAGCCCAGATTGCCCTTGAACAGCTCGCGCATAAAGCTGACGTACTGCTCCCACAGGCTCCGATCCAGGCCAAAGATGCGCCGGTATTCTTCCACCAGCTCGGTCGAATCGAGGCTGCCGCCCATCGCCGCCAGCTTGAGGAAGATGGCCCCCATCGGGTCGCCTGGCACAAGCCGGGGCACAAAGAAGACGATGGTGATGGCCAGGAAAACCGTCAGCAGCAGCAGCGCAAAACGGACAGTGATGTAATTCAGGTATGCTCTCATGTTTGCAGTAGTCTTTGCCTTTCCTTTTTTTGAAGAACGCCTCCGGCGTTTGATGAACATTAAGAAATGAATCACGTAATCTAGGCGACTCAGTCTCATCGAACGCCTGGCGGCTGAAGCCGCGGCTAGGTCACCAAAGCCCCACCTTCGTGGGGCTAAGAGCCCTGCGGGAAAGGTCGTTTTTGTCCTTATCCCTGCCCAAGTGTGGGTAAAGTACGTTCTATTCCCCGAGCCGAAACATTTTGCCTCTTCTCTTAGCCCCACGAAGGTGGGGCTTTGGTGATGTAGCCGCGGCTGTAGCTCGGGCAGAACCAATGCATCCAATGTCAGTCAAGGTTGTGCCCGAGCGTCTGCCGCCAGGCGACAGGTGGGGAAAGCCACCTTGTTACGCGATCCATTTCTTAATGTTCATCAACCGTACCGGACGGTGTCCGGCGGCTACACCCCTATGTCAGGAGGCCATGTTTCTTATTTCCCTCCCCATCGGGGAGGGACTAAGGGAGGGGCGGTACGTGCTAACAGGCGCATCGATTAGCAAATACCGCCCCTCACCTAACCTCTCCCCGAAGGGGAGAGGAATTAGAGAGAACGAACCCCACGAAGGTGGGGTTTTGGTTGTTAGCCGCCGGATTCAACCGGCAGGCTCGAACGAATTACGCGATTCACTTTTTAATGTTCATCAACTGCCAGGCATTCGGGTGGGGGCCCCCTCCCCCACCCTTTCGTTCAGCCGGTCCGTTCAGGCAAACAGCGGACCGGTTATAAATCGGTTAGTTTGTGGCCGGCTTGATGCCGCCAATCCATTCACCCGTATCGGGATCGGGGTAGCCATTGATCACCAGGTTGAAGGTGGCCCACCAGCTCACCGGCATGTTCCAGGGGTCCTCGCCGTTTGGCCAGCCTTCCCAGTAGGTAGTGGTGAAGGGCACCAGCGCGGGCGCCTGAACAATGGGGATCACCGGCAGGTCTTCCAGCCAGATGGCCATGGCATCCTGGTACAGCCCGATGAGGGCTTCTTCCTCTTCGGGAGGCGTCACGGCCATCTCATCGATGATCGCGTCCAGCTCGGCGTTGCGATAGCGGAAGGAGTTGCGCTCGTACCACGGCGCGGGCTGGCCCAGCGGCACGTAGTACTGGCCGTGGAAGAGCTCCAGGTTGTCGTAAATGGTGCCGGGGCAGAACGACTGCATGCCGCGGATGTCATAGTCGCCGCGCAGCACGGCATCGTTCAGCACGCCGCCGCTCAACGGGGTGAGGTTCACAGTGAACCCCGCCGCCTCAAGCTGATCCGACAGCACCGCCGAGACCTTCATTTCCTCGGTGGAATCGGCGTTGACCACATAGTCGATCGTCACGGGCTGCCCGTTGAATGTCCAGGCGCCGTCGGCGCCCTTGGTGAGGCCGGCCGTGGTGAGCATCTCTTCGCCCTTGGCCGCATCGAACGCGTCCGCCGGATACTGCTCGCGCAGGTCGGCAATCGCGTCGAAGTACGGGTTCAGGCCATCATAGTACGGCCAGATGCCCCAGGTGGGTACGGTGGTGCCTTCATAGGCCAGGTCGGCAATTTGCTGCCGGTTGATCACGTACGAGAGACCCCAGCGGGCTTCTTTCTTATCCCACGGCGGGGTGGCGTTTTGCACCATCAAGGCGCGCGGGCACGGGTCCAGCCAGGCATAGGGCTCTGCATCGGTCCACGCCGACAGGTTCTCGTTACGGCCCTTCACGGCCATAAAGTCCGAGAGCGACAGCACGCCAATGTTGGGCGAATCCAGCTCATCGGCGGCCAGCGCCAGGGCTACGCTGGTAGAGGGGCCCATATACATGAAGTTGACGTACTTGGGGGCCGGCGTAATGCCGAACACTTCCGTGCCCCACCAATCATCGCGCCGCTCGTACGTCATCACGTTCGATTCGGCGTTCGAGATCTGGTAAGGCCCGGTGCCAATTGGCGGAAAGCTCTTGAAGGTGATCGGGTCCTGCCCTTCCCAGACGTGCTTGGGCAGGATGGTCGCCCCACCCCAGATGCCCACGGCGGGGAAGGCTTCGCGGATCAGGTGATAGCGCGGGTTGGGAGAGGTGAGGTTGAAGGTTACGGTCAGGTCATCATCGGCGACGACCGATTCAACCCACTTGTTGGCTTCGGCGGCCCAGGTCATGCCGGGGTTTTCGCGCATCAGGTCGTAGGTGAATACCACGTCCTCGGCGGTGAAGGGTTCGCCATCACTCCACTTCACGCCTTCGCGCAAGTTGACCGTGATCGCGGAGAAATCATCGTTATAGGCGTAGTCGGTCGCGAGCCAGGGGATATATTCGCCGGTTTGCAGGTTGTTGTAGAAGAAGTACTCGTAGATCATCTGGTGCAGGCCGGTGCTGGATCGGCTGACCCCCGGTGCATAGATGTTCAGGTTCGTCGGGTCGGCGATTGGCCCACCGATGGCGATGTTTAGCTGTTCTGCGCGGGTCTGGTCTACCGCAGGGGCTTGCGGGGTAACTTCGACCACAACAGTCTGAATCACTTCCCGTTCGACTTCTACCGGCGTGCCCTCCACGATCACGGTTTCTTTCACCGTTTCGATGATGGTTTGGGGTGTGGGCTGAGCACAGGCAGCAGCCAGAAAGGCAATCAACAGGAGCGCGGTGAAGAATCGCGCTGTGCGCTTGGAACTCATACATTCCTCCAGTGGTACTTACACATTGGCAACGTACACTTGAGCGATGGGGACTGCTCAGTCTCGGCGGGACCGACAAACACAAAAATCTCCGCCACGGCTGAGGTTTTTTGTCGACAGAAGTTCGAGCGGCATCACCTCCTTTGACAGGGGTTCATCCGAAGGTACGGCTCGAGCCCAAAGATGATCGGCGGCATGCCGCAAATCATCTTCAAGCCGGATCGCTATGATCCGCGACTACCCGGCGGTTGGGGGCTTTGTAGTGTTTGTGGCGCAAAAGCACGACAAACGCTGCAAAACCCTACCCGCCGAAGCAGATACCCTACTCGTAAACAAAAACGCTGTCCATCTTCTCGGCAGTAAGGGCGGTATGTTCCTGGTACAGATAACAAGCAGCAGTACGATTGGGTTCCGTCTGGAAAAGCGGCGGGGCAGCTTGCAGGCACGGCTCGAAGGCGTGCGGGCAGCGCGGCGCAAATTTGCAACCAACGCCATCCACGGCCTGCCTCCCCAACTCGGATGGGGGAAGCTCTTCGGTCCACGCCCGCTGCGGATCGGGCAGCGGGATCGAGCCAACCAGCAGCCGCGTGTACGGGTGCTTTGGCTGTTTCACCGCCAGGCGCACATCACCCGCCTCGGCAACCGAACCCCGGTACAGCACGATAATGTTATGGCTAATTTGAAATGCGGTCGTCAGGTCGTGCGTAATATAGATAATGGAAATGCCAAAATCGGAATGCAGCCGGCGCAGATTATCCAGCACAGTAGCGCGCAGCGAAGCATCGATCATGGAGACCGGCTCGTCGGCAATAATTAATTTGGGTTTCAACAGCAGCGCCCGCGCCACCATCACGCGCTGCCGCTGTCCGCCGCTCAGCTCGTGCGGGTAGCGGCCAAGTGTCTCGTCGGGCCGCAAGCCCACGGCCCCAAGCACCTCGTGCATCAGCTCGCGCTCTTCGGCCCTCGAACGGGCCAGGCGGAACTTGTTGATCGGCGTCTCCAGCACGTGATCCACTTTGTACAGCGGATTGTAAACCTCAAACGGGTCCTGGAAGACCACCTGCACGTCGCGCCGAAACTGGAGCCAGTCGCCGCGAGTGAGGCGGCGCAAATCTTTGCCGTTGTACAGCACTTCGCCGGTGGTTGGCGACTCCAGTCCCAGCAGCAGGCGGGCCATGGTGGTCTTGCCGCTGCCGCTCTCGCCTACCACGCCTGTGATCGTCGGCTGGTCTGTGCGGATATCGAGCGAAAAATCTTCCAGCGCGGTGGTTTTTCCTTTGGAAGAGAGCACGCCTCTACCAAACACTTTGGTTACATGGTGAGCTTTCAGCAGCGTAGTCATGCGCTCCGCTCCTCCCGCTGGTAGGGTTCGGCGGTTCCGTTATCGAGCAAGTGACAGGCCGCCCGGTGACCATCCCAAACAGGCCGCAGGGCGGGCGGTTCAACGATACAGCGCTCCATCACATAGGGGCAGCGCGGGTGGAAAACACACCCGCTGGGCAGGTCGAGGAACGAGGGCGGCGCGCCGCGCGAAAGCACAAAGGCGCTTTTCTCCTCGATGTTGGGCAGGCTCTCCATCAGAAGCTGGGTGTAGGGATGCTGTGGTCGGGCGAAGATATCGCGCACCTCGCCCTCCTCCACCAGCCTGCCAGCGTACATCACGCCCATCCGGTCGGCAAATTGGGCCATCAGCCCCATGTCGTGGCCGATGAGGATGACCGACACGCCCAGCTCCTGCTGGAGCCGCTTGAGAATTTGCATAATCCGCCGCTGCACCACCACGTCTAACGCGCTGGTAGGCTCGTCGGCAATGATCAGCTTGGGGTTGAGGCTGATCGCGATGGCGATGCAGACGCGCTGTTTCATGCCCCCGCTCAACTGGTGGGGGTACATATCCGCCACGTCGGGGCCAAGGCCCACGCGCGCGAGCAGCGCGTTCATCTCTTCGCGGCTGGGGTTCTGGCCGTGGTTACGGTAGCCGTCTGCAATCAGCTCTTTGATGCGGATAACCGGGTTGAGCGAATTCATCGCCCCCTGGGTGATCAGCGCCACCTGCGCCAGGCGTAGCTGGCGCATCTGCTCGTCGTTCAGGCTGAGCAAGTCGACCCCGTCGAGCAGCACAGCGCCCGATTGGATCTTGCCGGGCGGCTTGAGCAGACGCAGGATGGAGAGCGCGATGGTGGACTTCCCCGACCCCGACTCGCCGATCAACCCGTACCGTTCGCCCGGCGCTATGCTGAAGCTGACCCCATCCACAGCCTTTACCGGGCCATAGGGTGTGTGATAGTGCACTTGCAGTTGGGAAACATCAAGGAGCGGTTTCATGCGATCGAATTATGCCTCTTTGATCCCGCGTGTTTGATCGCCTGTTTGCGTACAGGATACGTCAACGTTTTCATATTCTAGCAGAAAACATCATAAAATTGATAATAGATAAGGGGGGTCTCTGGGTTTTGCCGTGGTTGTAGGGGAAAGT
>JAEYTI010000260.1 GCA_023434145.1 Chloroflexota bacterium
GGCCAGAGGAGCGCCAGCGTAATAGAAGCTACCGCATCTGCTCCACCCCAACAGCGCAGCTCCCAGGCAATCCAGAAAGCCAGGATGGCGACCGCACCCACCGGATAAACTACGCCGGCCCGGAGGAACGAGACCACCACCAATGGCAGCCACATAAACAGCGATGCGAAACGGTCGTTTGCTGCTGCCTTCGCCAGGCGGTGGCGTTCGCTAGTGAAGGCGATGATGATCGAAAGCACAACAAATTCCCAACTGCTATACGCAATCCGGTACAAGATCGCCAGGACAAATGGAATGATTACCCAGGCGCTGTGCGGCACCTGTTTTGTGCGCAGGTCAAACCAGGATACGATCCCTAACCAGATCAAAGCCAGAATGAGCACAAATGGTTCCATCTTCCCTCTAGGGCTTGAGATTTTCTTCGATTCGCCGGATGTATTCACGCCCACTGGTACAGTACCCGGTGAGGTTCGTGGAAATTGCCGACCAGCTGGTCGGATATCCCGTCAGGCGCAGCGCCTGGTACAGGCACCCCGCCCCGCTGTGGTAGTCTGCCAGCACAAAACGCCAGAAATCCTCATAGTCCATCATCTCCGCCGGCTGCTTGCCTGCTCCCAGCTTGTAGATCCGCGCCGCCTGCGTGCAGCTGGCTGCCAGGGTATCGACCAGTACGTCCACGGCCAGATCGCCCTTCACTGGGTCAATCCCGCCCGGGCAGGTTGGACAGGTCGCGTCAATGGACCGCAGCAATAGGCCTTGCAGCATAAACTGGCTCGATGTGGACAGATCGATATAGGCCTCCTGGCAGGCTTCTTCTCCCAAAGCCTGGCGGCACATCCGCTGGTATAGCTCCGGCCGGTAAGTCATCGCCAGGTCCGCCCCGTACGCCGTCATCTGCCCGAGCCCAATCTCGCCTTTGATCCAATCCGGCGCCGGCCAGAACTGCGACTCAACCGCAATCACGGCCTTCAATACATACGGCGGAAGGTTTCTGGCACTGGCCGCCGAGAGAATGGCAGCGTCATAACGGTTTTGCCACTCGGTCGCCGGCCCCTGGGCCAGTCCCAGGCCGCAGCCATTGGGTGAGCCATCACTGTTTAACCCACCTGCAGGGCAGCTTGAACCATCCACCAGACCGGTTTTCAGCAGATGGCCGGTCAGAAGATCGTAGCGGTTCTGAGTTGCCAGGTCAGCCACGGTGATATCACGACTTAACCACTTCGGCTGTGGCGTAGTTGGGGTCTTACCATAAGCAGCTTCGCATACGCCAGGCGTTTGAAGCGGCAGCGGTGCAGCGCCAGATAAAAACAGCGACAGAAACATCACCAGCGGGATTAGAAAAATGCGCATTATGGCCTTCCATGGACAGGATGCCAGGAGACATCCCAGGTTATCGTAGGGGTGCGAAAGCTACGGCCAGCCGAGTCGGAAATCACCGCCCAGGCGCTCCACACGCCTTCTACCGTCGTGCCGAAGTTCGGGTCATTCGTGACGGTGGGCGAAACGGTCCAGGCAGCGCCGCTGCGGGAATAGGTCGTTTCAACACCGGCGGGCGTGCGGACATGCACCGCAATGGTGTACGGGGGCTCACCCCCACTCGAGGAGCCTGATAGGGTTTGTGACGGCAGGCCCAACTGCGGAGCGAAGAGCAACAGTTTTGCGTAAGCGGCCGAAAGCGTTCCTGAGAGCGGGGCGACCACTACGACCTGCACCGAGTCGCTGACGGTGCCCGAAATGTTGGAGCAGGTCAGGGTGTAGGTTCTGGTACTGGTCGCTACATCGACAAAGCCTTGCGAGCCCTGGACTGGCAAACCACCCACCCAGTCGTTTGCAGAGCTGGTTGCTGTGCAGCTGGCTGCGTGTTGGCTGGTCCAGGTCAAGGTATAACTCGCCGGTGATTCCAAAGTGAGCGGGCCATTGCCGCTCTCAACTTTCAAATCCACGACCGGCGGAAGCGGGTTGACATTGACAATGACAGTGTCGATGGCGGTTGTGCCGGCCGCGTTGGCGCACTGCACCGTATAGCGGTAAGCTCCCTGCAGCACGTTGCTGATATTTTTCGTGTCATTAGTGGTGATCGGACCGGGCAGATTGTCCAGTGCGGTGCAAGTGGTTGCGTTGGTGCTGGACCAGCTTACGGTATATCCAGCCGGCTCGATGTAATTCAGCGGTCCGTTCGAGCCGTTGACTTTGACATCCACCGTCGGAAGGGCAACCACCACCATCCGGATGGTCTCGCTGGCCGTCGCGCCGGCGGCGTTCCGGCAGGTTACGGAATAGTCATAGGTTGTTCCGACCGGCACATTGGATTCCGGGCGAGCGCCAGTGTTTCCCGAATAACCACTCAAGCGGGAAGTGCCGCTGCAGGAGGTTGCATTACTGCTCGTCCATTCCGCGGAATACGATATCGGTCCTGTACGGGTAACCGTTGGCCCGTCGGATCCATCCACTTTCAAGTCAACCGTAGGTGCAGCATATACCGTGGTGCGTTTCGTATCCGATGACTGAACTCCCAAGGCATTGGTGCAGGTAACGGTATAGTCGTAAACACCAGCGGGCAAACCCGTCTCTTGTTTTGAACCAGCTAGGCCGGTCAATCCGGTGAAACGGCTGGAACCAGTGCAGGAAGTGGCGTTGCTGCTGATCCAGCTGGCCGAATAGCTGGCCGGGGCAGTCATCGCAGCTGGGGCGGTGACACTGACTGTCGGCGCATTGAGCACGCTCACCGTTACGGTATCACTGGCGCTGCCGGACGGGTTCGAACAGGTGATGGTATAGCTATAGCTGCCACCGCCGATTGCGGAGTAACCCTGAGAGCCGTTCGTCAGCTGTGCCCCACTCCAGTTCCCTGAAGCGATGCAGGATGCGGCATTGGTGCTGCTCCAGGTCAAGGTGTAGCTGCCCGGTACGCCCACCGTGAGGGGGCCGTTCGATCCATTCACCTTCAAATCCACGGTTGGCGCAGGCGTTGTGCGGTACACCGTCGTCACAGCCCGCACATCGACATATCCACCGGTGGCCTCAATCGACCAGGTACAGTCGCCAGCCGTTGGGACGTTCCAGGCTGGATTGGGGTGATTGTTGAAACCCGGGTCGCCGCCGGCCAGATACATATTCCGGTTGAAAATGGTCTGGCCGCATGCCTTCACCACCGCCGTGCCCACATTGGAATCGCTGCTGTAGGCGACCTGGACGCTGAAGGTCTGCAGGTAAGTGAAATTACCCGAAATCGAACTACCGCTTTGAATGCGTGTGACCTGTTCCGTGCAGCCATTTCCGCAGTGTGCGCCGCCTTCGGATGGCGGCATGGAGGTATTGTCCCGGTGAAAGAGCGTGACATAGGAGACCGAGCCGTTCCACTGGATGTAATTTCTTTCCTGGTCAAAGGTGCGCCCGTTCCTCAAATATTCTGGTGACACATTGGCCAGAGCAATGTTTCCAGCGACCAGCAGCAACAGCATGAGCAGCAGCGCAGCTCCTGCTTTCCACCAGACATTCCGTTTAATTTTCCATTGGCTGCCTAAAAATCTCATTGCGCCACTCCAGCCGCGGCAAACACGCGAACGGTTTTCAACGATGTGCTGAGCATATCGAGCATCACCCAACTGACCGGCACTTCCAGATACACGCCCACGGCCGGTTCATCACTACTCCATCTGCCCATTCCAGATCCTAGACGAACCGGGCGGGGTGGAAATCCAGCGACACTCCCACCAGCAGCATCTGGCAGCACCCGAACCTCCGCTACATACCCGCTAATCCCCCGCGCATCCATTTCCTGCTGAACGATCTGCTCCGCCTCAGTTTGGGCGGTGGCTGCGTTCAAACGGATCGCGCCGTCACTGAGTAGGGTGCTCCAGTCCCGCCCGCGCGATGCACCGGCCATGGCCGCTTCCTGGGCCACCGCATAGGCCCAATTCCGGGCGGCATACAGGCGGTAGATATCGACCAGGCCGGCCGCAACCGCGATAAAGACCAGCATCGCCACGACACCCCAAACCGCCGACTGCGCTTTGCGCTCCCAGATCATGGGTAACGCTCCACGATGCCCCAATGCCGCACCCGGATGGTGATCGCCGAAGCAGGGAGAAAAGGAATATCGGCCTGGAACGGCGCGGATGCCTCGAGCACGAAGGCGGTGCCAAATGGGCTGCCGGAGAGCCAGGCGGAACTGCGCGCGTTGTTAGCCGCATCGTATACCTGGACACTGACCGTTGGCCCCGCACCCATCATGTTCTGGTCGACCGACTGCTGGATGACGTTCGTCGCAAAGCTCCACTGGCCCGGATCCAGCGAAAGCGCCCGCACCGCCGCCCCCGCTCCGCTGTCCAGCGCCTGGCGGATGGCAACGCCCCAGCTCAGTTCGATGCCGCCAAAGATCAGCAAGCCCAGCAGCACCAGCACAATCAGCGCCTCAACCGAAGCCTGAGCTCGCTCATCTCGCTCGAAACGGCCCGCCTTACGACCCGATTTCCGTGTTGACATCGTTAAACTTGTTCTGTAGAGACACGAAGATTTGCCAGAGTGCGCCGCCCACCAGGCTGATAAAAATGGCCAGGATGACGATGTACTCCACCACGCTTTGCGCCGAACGATCATGCAGCATAAAAACCTCCTTGAGAACTGGCGGCCCCGAAAGGCCACCAGTTCTCAACTGTGGATTACGGTTTAGGGGTGAGCTGCGGGAACCGAGATGCTGTCCACCCAGGTAGCCACGCTATTGCCCTGCGTGCCAATATTGGTCAGAATGCCCCATACGGCGGCAGCGCCGAGGACAACGACGATGGCCAGAACGACCACGAACTGCGGTATTTCAGATGCGCGCTTATCGGTAAGCATGAAAAACAGGATTCCTTTCTGGAAAGAAGCGGATTAAGGATGGGCCGCTGGGACCGAAATACTGTCGATCCAGGTGGCGACATTGTCGCCCTGGCCGCCGATATTGGTCAGAATGCCCCACACCGCGGCCGCGCCCAGCACGACCACGATCGCCAGCACCACCACAAACTGGGGTATTTCCGAAGCTTTCTTATCAAACAACATACACACCTCCAAACAGGAAAATAGGGTTAGAAACCGCCTCCGATCGCTGTCCCGGCTAAGGTATTCAGGATGCGATCCACCAGCGGGTAGAACAACAAGATCACAATAGGGCCCAGTAGAAAGGGCATCGCCAGGAGTGTGATGCGGGTGGGTATCTGCTGCATTTGCTCCTCGGCCTGGCCGGCAATTTCATCATTCAACTCTTCCACGGAGCTTGCGATGGCTTGATCGACGCCCGCAACGCCCCCGGATTGCTGTGCCGAACGCACGCGCTGGGCAGCACGCAGCAAATGCACCGAGTTGACATCTTTGGCCACCTGCTCGAGCACCTCCAGGCCGCTTTTGGCCGACCCGCCGGACATGCGCCGCTTGAGCGCCCGGTAGACTGGCGTATTGGCGCCCGTCGTCCGGGCAATATTTTCGAGGCCTAAGAGCAGCGAGCCGCTGAGGCTCATATGCAGGCGGATGTCGACCAAGAGCTGCCGCACCTGCCCGATCATGAAGCGCCGCCGCTGGCGCACGAGGTAACGCTTGAGCAGCCAGACACCGGCCGGGAGACCGAGCAGCGCCAGCCGCGAGCCGCCCAGGGAGGGCCCCACCAGGAGAAACAGTCCCAGACCGGCAAGCGCGGAGAGCGCGTATAGATTAGTCCAGGGGATGCGCGCCAGCCCCAGCAGTTCGTCTTCACTGGTTCCCTCCGCCTGCAGCCTTGCGCTGGTTACGCCTAGCGAGGACAGGCGGTTGGGCCGGTAGGAAAGCCCGCGCGACAGCCGGTGAGCAAGCGTATACAGCGCGGTGAAGAGCGCGTTCAGCATCAGCCCGATGCCAATAGCCAGGGAGAAGCCCACAAACAAAGGATAGGTTTCCATTAGAACGCCTCCCCGCTTCCCAGCTGGTAAACCTCATACTCAAAGTACAGGCTCGCCACCACCGCGCAAAGCAGCAGCGTGGTCAGGAGCGTGCGGTGCGGGATATCTTGCAGGAAGAAGTCGCGCCAGGTGGGCGAAAGCAGCACGAAGATCATGGCGGCCGCTACCACGCCCTGCAGCAAGCGGATGGTCCCGCGCACCAGGGCCAGCGTCTGGCTCATTTTCGAGCGTAGCAGCTTCTGGCGGTGGGCCTCCTGTTCGAGCGCCACCAGCAGGGAAGCCTGCACCTCGTCTGTAATGCGGGCGCTGTTGGCGATCAGCGCCACCAGGCGGGCGGTGACCGCGCCGGGCAGACCTTCCAGCGCGCGGGCGGCCTGATCGGGTGGTTGGTGCATCTGCAGGCGGGCAATTGCCTTCTGCAGCGAGCGCTTGAGCAGTCCATCCGGCAGGGTAATGCTATTCAAGGCATTGAGCAGGGAGTGGTCGATGTGCATGAGCGAGCGCATCTGCAGCGCCGCCATTTCCGCGTCTTCGTTGACCCGACTGCGCTCGCCCTGGCGTTCCTGGAAGTTGACCCACCAGAAGACCAGCAGCCCGCAGCCCAGGACAATGGGCGAAAGCAACAAATCCCGCACGGCCAGTGCCAGCGCCGGCACTACGATCACCAGCGCCAGCCGCTTGACATCCAGCTCGGTCCTGGCCCGGTACTCGTTTTCCTTGACGATGCCCAGATCGCGCATGCGCAGGTGCGCCCAGGAAACGAAGACGCGCCGCCAGACTCGCATGACCACTTCCATCCCCGTCAGGAACAGGTTGTAACCGGCTAGAAAAACGCCGAGGATCAGCAAGATCGCGCCGATATCGAGGATCAGGCTGAACTTGTTCATGCGCTCATCCCCCGGCTGGTATGCAGTTCGGGATCGATCTGGCCGGCAGCCAGTTTGGCCCAATAACCACGCGGCGGCTTGGCGACGCCCAGCCGCTTGCAGCGCTTTTCAACCGCCTTATCGGAAACGCCAAAGAGTTCCGCTACCTGGGTGGTCGGCATTTCCCAGACCAGCTTTTCCAGTTCTTCGCGGGTCACTTCAAACTTGCGGAAGTAGAGCTGGTGGCAGGTATCGCTGCAGCACGTGCGCCGGTTTTCATGGGAGGGCGAGGTGCGAAAGGTTGCGCCGCACTGCGGGCAGATCATCTCCACCTGGTGGTTATGCACCTGGCTGGCCAGCGCCGCCCGGGTGGTCACGGACAGGTTTTCCGGGCTGACGTTCTGCGGATTGCCATCTTCGAAATGGACCATCTCACCCGCTTCCTGCCAGCGACCCAACTTTACTGATAAGACATGCCGGCCAAGCGCCACCATGCCATTCTGGCGCGCCAGCGGGTGTTCGGGATCAAAGAAGCACAGCTGCCCGGAGCCTTTGTCAGTGGTCGAGTGGATTTCTTTGTGATACGCGTTTGGTTGCATCAAGGCCTCGTTTATCTAGTGCTAATTTTTACTTACTTGAATACGATCCTCATTATACGGACGAATTTGCCAAACCAAAAATCCGTACATCGGGTAACTGGGCGGCTGCCAGCCGTAGCGGATAAAGCCGTTGGTGATGCCCGTGCCCTTGTCGTCCAAAATTAGCGTGGTATCGATCATCTGCGCCAGGTGGCAGTACTCGCTGTCGCAAGCTTCCCAGTCCACCCCAGTCTGGTAGACATAGTCGCCAGCCACCGCCACCTCGACCAGATCACCTTCCGTCACAGGGGCGCAGGCTGCCGTGTGATAGCCCTGCCCGGCGATCTCCACCCCTTCCGCCACCCAGGTGCTGCTCAGATGTCCATCCGCCTGCAGAAAATACACACGCACCAGGTCAAAGGGCGCGATCAGCTTGATTTTGCGTTTCTCGCCGGCCATCGCATAAAAACGCCATTCCCGCGCCTCGGGGAGAAAGCGCAGGCCCTGCCAGGGCGCCGAGCGCAGTTGCTCGACCTTTTCTTGCTCCGCCTGGCGTACGTCGACAGCCGGAGCTGGCGCGTCCATTTTCACCGGTGGCTCTGGGGACTCCCGCTGCACATCCAGGTAGGTGAAAACCGGGCAGGCCAGGACGAACAGGCCGCAGGCCAATAGCGCAAATACTTTTTTCCACGATTTCATGACCCACCCTCCAGATTGGTAAATGCCCGTTCCAGCGACAGCGCCAGATCCTCCCCGCTCGCGCGGTACAGGTACTTCAGGCGGTACTCCCCACGCTCATTGAGCCCATCCAACAAGGCCACCGCCTGCAGCGTGCGTTCCACCCGCCCGGCTTTGGCCACCCGGCCCATCAGGGCGATCACGTCCAGCCCCAGCGCGACCATCGAGCGAATGGCGGGTAAGCCCAGTTCCGGGGCGGAGGCCAGCGCCAGCTGCTCCAAGCGCATCAACGCCTCCTCCACCGTCCCACCGTGTATGGTAGTCAGCGCCTTGCGGCCCAGGCAGGTGGCCTTGAGGAACTGCAGCGCCTCTGGTCCCACTACCTCCCCAACCAGAATGGCGGCCGGGTTCATGCGGGTGTAGATAATGTCAAGCACCCAATCCAGCGTCACGCCCGGCGAGCCTTCCGGCAGTTCAGCCGGGGCGACCGCCCGCAGCAGGAAGGGATGCTGGATTTCCATTTCGCGGAAGGTCTCCAGCGCCGCCACCGGGGCATGGCGCGGCAGAAAGCCCGAGAGCGCATTGAGCAGGGTCGTTTTCCCTGAGCCCATTTCGCCCGCCACCATTACGCTGCCCGAAAGCGTGGCCGCCATCCAGGCCAGAAAACGGTCCGGGCCACTTTTCAGACCGGCCACGCGGGCGCGGATCTCGGGATCAGCGATATCCTCCAGCATCCCTGCGCGCAGCGCCCCGCGCTGCCGGAAGGTGCCGCTCCGTTCCATCTCTTCCAATGTTTTCACCCTCCGGCCAAAGGTGCGGATGTTGATCGCCGTTCCCTCGGTCGACAGGCGTGGGACAATGGCGGTGAAGCGCTCCCCGCCGGGCAGATCGATCAGCACCGCTGGCCGGTCACCGCGCAACGTTGCCCCTCCCTGGTCAGCCACATGCACCGCCAGATCCTCGAAATAGCGGTCGTCAGCCAGTTTGCCCAAACGGTGAAAGGAACCATCATATTCCACCGCCACTTCGCCCTTGCGCACGAAGATTTCCTCCACATAGGGATCGCGCAGCAGCTGGTCCAGCAGCCCGACCCCAGAGAGCGCATCGGTCACGATTTGCGCATCGCGGTTGACCGTGGTTTTGTCACCGCCTTGCTCGATCAGCACCGCGCGCACCTCGTCGAAGAAGCGCCGGCGGCGGGCCGGGTCCAGGTCGCGCCAGGAGGGCGGCTTGATCGACCGCGACACCAGCGTTTCCCGCACCCGGTTGATCATCTCCAGGTCAACACCCGTCAGCGGCTCGATCCTGGGTGGTAGCGGCGAGGCCGTTGGGCGCTCGATTACGGAACCGCGAGTGTCGTCCACAGCAACCCTCCCTGTTTCTTGGAAGAACCCACCACTTCGAGAACCTTCTGCACTTGCTCTGGCGCCAGCGCCAGGGTCAGGATCTGCACCTGCTCGACCGCCTGGCTTCCGGACATACCGCCGCTGCTTTCACCCTCCGCGCTGCCCGGGCCGGCCGATACGCCCTGCGAGGTGCGCACGTCCACAACCAGCACCTGGCTGGCAATCTGCTCGACCTGAATTTTTCTTTCCGCCGATGAATCCGTACTCGCCTCATCCTTACCTTCTTCCTGCGCCATGCTGTACAGGTTGACCCGCTGCCCGATACGAATCTGGCCGCCGACTGCTGAAACCGGCTCGACGGGCAAAGACACCACCTCAAATGCCGCATCCGCCAGGCGGAACTGCGCCGGAGGAACGGCGCTCACCTTTGAAACCGGCAGTCCACCGGGCAGCTCGACTACCGAGATCTGGCCGGTTAAATCCGCCAGTGATTGGTAGTACGGCAGGGTTTCCATCGTGCGCGGCATGTCGCGCATGACGAACAGGTTTTCCGTCAGCAGCGTGTACGGCGCAATGCCCGCCACCGGTACGGGGATCTGGTAGGTCGAAACTTCCTGAAGATAGACGTTGCGCCCATAAATCCCAGCCGCAACCGCCAGGACGGCGGCAAGTAAGCCAATCACAAATTGCACAGTTCGGTTCATTTTTTCCTCGTGTTCCAGCCGGTGTAGACCAATCCCAACAGCGGGTCCGCCAGGCGGTGATCCGCGCCCAGCGCCCAGTTTTCGTGGTACGGTAAAGCCGCGGCGGCGCCCATCCCGGCCCGGTCCGCCATGCCTTTGCTCATGTTGAGCACCAGGTGGGTCGTGCCCTGGATCTCACCCAGCAGGCGTTTGGCCTGCAGCACCGCGTCATCGCGCGGCGAGGTCACGACCAAGTTGACAGTTCCTGGTGCCGGACGGGAAAGCTCGGCGAACAGCGGGTGCCCTGGAAAGCAGTCCACCACAAACAGGGTGTGTTTCTTCTTGATCTCCGACAGCATGCGGCGCACCCCATCCGGGTCTTCGCTCCACAGCACATCGATGGTGCGCCCGTCCATCGGGTACAGGTTGACGCCCTGCCACTGGGCCGGCTCGGCTTTGCGGGTCGCAATGGCAAAGAATTCCGGCAGATCACCAGAGACGCGCGCATGCAGGGCGCTGCCGCCCATGCTCAGTTCCAGCAGGGCCGCGGGCAATCCGGTTCGCTCCACAAAGCGCTTGCAGACCGCCATGGCGAGCGTGGTCTTGCCCACCCCGCCCGACCAGTTCACCAGGTTGATTTGCCGGGCCGGCAGGTAGGTAATCTGGCGGGCGCTGGTCAACCGGGCGCGGCCCAGCCATTCCTCCGGTTCGGCCAGAAAGCCTTCGGTGGACACGGTAGGAATGCCGCTCATCTCGAGCGAGCTGGACAATAACTGCTGGGGCGTGTCCGGCAGCTCGACCACCGTATCCATCACCACCATGCTGACCCCCGGCAGCTGCTGCAGAACGCCGCGCGTAGTAAACGCTTCGCGGAGCGACAGATCCGAGCGCCCACCCAACAGCGCCAGCACCCGCGGGTCGGGTTGGGCGGAGGCCAGTAAGACCACCAGACCCGCGCCGCTCCCACCCGCTTTGTTCTTTTGAAAAACGCTAAACTTCATTACTGCTCCTTTTTGATTTCGAATGGTTTGAACTGTCCGCAAAGATCATCAGCACCACCCCCGCCAGCACCAGCCCGCCGATGACGACTGTCAGCACAGCGCCGGCCGGGTTCTGTCCGGCCAGGCTGGAATGGGCCAGCGACAGGCCGCCGATCCCGATCAGGCCAATCGTGCGGATCCAGTACAAGTTGGTCAGAATGGCCGCCATCGCCACGCTGAAAAAGACCAGGTACAACACTTGGTCGGGAACGCCCGCGGCTTTCAGCAGCAGGCAGCCAGAGATCGCCAGGGCAAAACAAGAGTTCGCAAATGCTCGGTTCATCGTGTTCCTACCAGACGCCCGGCACAAAACGCCAGCGCACCAGGCGTAAATAACAACCGTAGCCACCGATCACCGCTTCTTCGCGGAAAATCCGCCAGACTTGGATCCCCACCAGCAGCAGGGCCAAGACCAACGCCGGAAGTACCTGATTGGAGGCAAGAACCAGTGACAGGCGAAACACCAGCTCGCCCAGGTACATGGGATGGCGAATAAAGCGGTAGGGTCCCTGGGCCGTGATGCCGCGATCAGCCGGAGCCACGCCAAATTTCGGTCCCAGTGTCATGAGCGACCACAAAATCAAGGCATAGCCCAGTAACCCGGGAACGAGCAGGTACCAGGGTAGCGGGCCGGATAGCGGGATGGACGGCAGAAAGGCAGCCACGAGTCCCAACCACAGCCCGGTGCGGTCGTAGCGCGTGGCCGGCAGCCGCCAGGCATAAAAGTAGGCCAGGAGCAGATTGTGAAAGGCATAGAGCCAGGAAAGCACATTGGGGTGCTCCCAGGCCGTCGTAATCGACACCACCGCAGCAAAGGCAAAAAAAGCGGAACCCGCGAGATTCTTGAACAGATCAATCATTGACCCATGGCTCCCAGGTTCTGCATAATCGGCCAGCCGATCACCATCAGTAAGGTGACCATGAAGGGCAGGAAGTAGAAGATCACCATCGGGATGACCAGTTCGGAGCCAATCTTTTCCGCGCGCTGCTCGGCGTTGCCGATGTAGTCGGCAGCAATGCTGGTGGCCAGCTGGCCCATCAGTTCCTGCTGGGCGGTACCGCGGCGGATGAACTCCAGCTGCACGGCCATACCGATCAGCTCTGGCAGCTGCGATTCCTGCGCTTCGCGCTGCATCTGCTCTATCAGATCGCGCCCCTGGGCCATCTGCAGCACCTGGCGCATCCACTTGCCCACCAGGCTCTGCGCCTGGCTGGTGCGCCGCAGGGCTTCTTCCATCGAGACGTTGGCCGACATCTGCGCCGAAACGAGCTGCACATATTCGGGCAGCTGCGCGGTGAACTGGCGGCGCGTGCGCCGGGCAACACCGCCCAAAGACATGGCCGGGAACTGGAACCCGATCAGCGCCACCACCAGCGCGAGCACCGGTTCGCCAAACACCACCCCGCCCGCGGCAAAACCGCCGACTGCCAGCGCCACGCGCAGCGAAACCAGCTGCACTTCGTTCCAGGCGGTCCACTTCTCCGCCACATGCGCCCAGTACAGGTCGCCGCGCACCCCGCGAATAAACCCGGCAGGCGTCCATTTCGACACCGGCTTATCCAGGGGCGCAAGCGTTCGCCGCCAGCCGGAGAGCGCCGCGCCATCCGCGGGGGTTAGCGTTTCGGCCAGCCGGCCGGTTGGCGCGGCTGGGGCCAGTTCCAGGGTCAAGTAAATGATCAGCGCAAAGACGCCAATCCCAATCAACGGAATCAGGGCAGTCATCTAGGCAGCCTCCATGATCATCGAGCGAATGATGAAATACCCGGCCACCATGCTGGCCATGGTCAGGCCGATGACAATTTGCACCGGCAGCGCCCCGAGCGATTCGCGCACCATCGGGTCCGAGCTGAGATAGGCCAGGATTGCCACAAGAACTCCGGGCAGGACTTTGGCAGAGACCAGCGAGTCACCCGCTTTGGCCTGCGCGCGGTTGCGGGCGATCAGAATCTGCTGCACGCGCGAGGAGATTTGCATCAATACTTCGGTGTACGCCCGCCCGCCGGCTTCCGTAAAGCCTTCCAAAAGCTGGGCAAGATTGGCCAGCGACACCGAGGGCGAGCGCCCGGCCAGGCTGCGCAGGGCTTCGGTGCGGTCCTTGACCCGCATCTCAGAAGCGGTCAGGAGCAGCTCCGGCGTCAGGGGATTGGCGCCCTGCAGCGCCAGCGACTCGCCCACCTGCTGCAAGACATCTGGTACCGAGCCGCCGGCGAGTAACCCCGCCGATATGCGGCCGATGGCGATCGGCAGCACCTGGTCGATCTTGCGCCCACGGCTCTTCACCTTGTCATCCAGCCAGGCATTGGGGATATAGAAGGCCACTCCAGCCACTACCAGCGCCGGCAGACCGGGCAGGAACAGCCAGGTGATCACCAGTCCCGCAAGCGCACCCGCGCCGCATAACAGGCGAAAGGTGACCGGACGCATTTTCACCCCACCCGCCAGCAGCTTGTATTCCAGGGAACTCGGCGAAAGCGCGGACATAGCGCGCGCCGAATCAACGGAGTAGAGATCGGCCAGTCTGCCTGCTTTGCGCTCGCGCGGGTAGAGCAGAAACAGCATCAGGGTCATGCACAAGACACCGATAATGGGGATCAGCCCGGTCATATGGTTCCTCCGATCAGTTTAGATTGCAGCGCACCCAGTCTTTCCCAGGCCGGCTGGTTGGCGGGGGATGACTCGCTGTAGCGGTAAATGGGCGCAAATTCGACTTCTCCACTCTTTAGTTCTTTCGAGACGTTGTCGATCGAAACCACCCGGCGGACTTCATGGCGGATACCGATCTGCACCAGGAGGTCGATTGCATCGGCGATCATCTGGTTGGCTTCGTGGGCTTTCACCCCTGCATCCGCACCCATCACGGTTGCCAGGCGGCGCACGGCCTCGCGCGAGCTGTCTGCGTGGAAAGTGCAGGCCCCGCTGTGACCGGTCATCAGCGCGCGAAAGAGGCTCATCGCCGCCCGCCCGTCGCGCACTTCGCCGATAATCAGGTAGTCGGGTGACATGCGCATGGCATCGTCCACGCCGTCGGCCAGGGTATAGGGCCGCACATCCGTGCCAACCGCCTGTGGCCGCGCCTCGACCGTCTGCACGGTGGGCCGGTCGATCCAGATCTCCTCCGGATCCTCAATCTTGACGATGCGCCAGCCGGAGGGCAGGAAGTTGCAGATGGCCGAGAGTAGCGTGGTTTTACCAGTGCGTGTGCCGCCCGAAATCAGGATGCGGTAACCCTCCTCCATTGCCCGGCGCAGGATCGCCATCATCTCCGGCGTCATCACTGCCCGTTCCAAAATCCACTCCGGCTTGACCGGTTTCTGCTCGTACAGGCGGATATTGACGCTGGGGTTGCGCCCAGGCGGAGCGACGATGGGGTGCAGCGCCTTGATCCGCCCGCCGCCCGGGTTTGCCGACGTGGGCGGCAGCTTGGCATTGATGGATGGATTGGTCTCGTTGAGCGTCTTGTTCTGCGGCCCAAGCAGCCGGTCCAGCACGCGCCAGATTTCGCTGGCCTCCGGGCGCAAATCGCTATTCTCCCAGCGCACCGAGCCTTTCTTCATCACCTGCACCAGTCCGCTCGAATAAATGGTGATCTCGGAGATATCCGTGCGCGCTGGCGGCAGCAAGAGATCCAAAAAACCCAAACCTACGATCCGGCGGGTCAGCTCTTCGGCCAGAAAGGCTTCGTACTGGAACCCTGGCCGCAAGCTGCGCTTGCGGAAGGACGCCCCGACCAGCGCCGCCACCCGTTCCTGAATGCGCTGCCGCTCGGTTTCACCCGGCGCTTGCAAGACATTGGTGGGGAACTCTTTATTGACCTGGTCGATCACCTCGTTAATGACTTCGTTGCGCGCCGCTTCATCAGGCAGATTCGAGGTAGCGCTGGTGTCATACAGTCCTAAAATGCCAGCCATTTCACCTCCTTAGGCCGTAAAGCGGATCTTGGGCAGGCGCAAGACGCTGCGCGAGCTGCCGGCCCCGTTCTCATTGGGGACGGAAACCGTCGGAAACAGGGTGCTGACCAGCGAGCGAATGCCCTTGCTAAAGCCGTCGCCGCGCGTAACCGGGGCAATGCCGGCGTCCTGCGCCTGGGTGACGCCGTACTCAAAGGGGATCACCGCGGCAATCGGCGGCGCCCAGCCCAGCAGACTGGACAGCTCATCCTGGAAGCTGCGCGGGGTGAACCCAGCCCGGTCGGTGAACTGGTTGAGCACCAGGTAGATCGATTCGCGCGCCAGGCGCTTTTCGCTGCGCAGGCTGGACTGCATCATCACCAGGGTGTGGCGCACCGCAGCGAGATCAGAAAGCGTCGGGCGGGCCACGATCAGGGCCGAATTGGCAAAGACCAGCGCATGGCCCATCCACAAGTCTTCCCAGGAGGGCACATCCATCACAATCGCGGCGTAGCGGCCGTCCTCCGAGTCGACCAGCATGCCGTTGATCGTCCCCTCGCCTGTTCCACGCTCGGAAAGCTCCTGGATTTTCGCGTATTCGACCGACGATTCTGGGGCCATCAGCACATCCAGCGCCTCACGGCGTTGAATTGCTGCCTGGAAGGACGCCTTGCCGGGATGGTCAAAATACTCCGTCAGGCAGGGCTGGTAGCTCATTTTCAGGTGCGGGGCAGCCGCCGGCGGCAGGCCCATCGAAACCAGCAAGGTTTTGACGCTCAACCGCACCGCCAGGTCATAGGCCAGGTTCTCGGCGATGGTCGAGCAGCCTGCGCCACCCGAATGGGAGATCACCGCGATGCGCTTGGTGCCGGTGATAAAGGCGTTGGCCGTGCGGCCCATGCCGATCCCGCTCACCGCCTGCTGCATCGGCGCGGTTTGCGATAGGCTGGCCCGGGCAGTATTGGCCGCCCCGTACGCGGCCTGCGCCACTGCGATCCAGTCTACCGGCGCGACAAACACACCGCGCACGCTGTCGATCTTTTCATACGCGCCTTTGTAGCTGGCCAACTGCATCGGCAGCACGACAATCGCCACCCCGTTCCAGGCCGAAATCCGGGATAGGACGCGGATCAAAGTTTCCTGGTCCGGCGCGATATCAGTTTGGACAATCACCAGGGCCGGCTGGAGATTGGTGAGGTTGGGCTCGAACATCGACCACTGCGTGGCATGCCCGGCCACCATAAAGCGGGCATCTTCTAGGAGCGGAGGCTGCATCTGGTAAAAGACCACCTCATGCCCCGCCCCGGCCAGCATGACCGAAACTTTGGGAGTCAGATACGATTCGCTCATCGAGCGGCCTACTTCTCCTTCCCGCGCTGGCCGTTCAGGTTCTCGTACAGGTCGCCCAGGTTCAGCGTCACCATGTTCGGATCAGCGAGCGTCAGGCCGCCGGCAGGCTCGAGCGCCAGATGGATCACGCCGTACTGGTCGAGGGCAGCCAGCAAGGTCGCCGGATCGGTGCGCAGTCCCGGCACGACCTCAATCAGGCTGGTCGGCACATCCAGCACGATCACGCTGCCCTCCTGGGCCGCCATGGTGGTGCGCGCCGAGGAATACAGCTGGTCTTCACTGGCCCCCGCCGGGACTTCTTCATAACGGAAGGACTGCGGGACCATCAAGACTTTCAGACCGGTCAGCGCCAGGCGTGCCAGCGGCGCAGTTGGCGGAGCGGGCGTGGGGGTTGGCGTGGCGGTCGCCATGGCCGGAACCACCACCGGGGTCGCATTCGCGCCGGGCATGGAGAAATCTGGAACGGGCGCGGCAATTACGCTGCTCATATTCTGCTCGATGAGATCCGGCGTAATCATTCCGATAATCGTCACCGACTGGCCCGGGCGGAGCAGTCCGGCCACCCCGCTGGCCATATCCACGTTAATGGCCAGCGCGACATGCCCCTCCGGCAGTTCCGCCGGGATCCCGGCCCCCGCCACCTCGCCCAACACCGCCTGGACGATCATGTCGCCGGGCGCGCGGCCCACGGCCAGCATCTTCCCAGCCACATCCGCTACGTTGCTTAGGGCATCAGTGGGTTTTGCGCCCATCGGGATGGTGCGCAGTTCCACCAGCTGGTCGGTCAGAATGGTGCCGGGCGCAATTGGAACTTTGGCCACCACCACCTGGGTTGGGCGAATCACCCCGTTCAGCAGGGCGATGACCATCAGGCCAACCACCACAGCCAGCACAATGGCGACGAAAGGCGAACGTTTCTTTGTTTCCATACGCAATCTCCTGTAACGATAGTTTTGGCTTTCTTTGAACGAAACGGATTAGCGGCCGTACATCCGTACCGGCGAACGCAGCGTTTGCAGGATCTCCGGCTCGGAGGGCTCGTCACAATGGATCATCAGCGGGCGCACCAGCACCGGTTCCATCTGGTGCACATCCTCGCTGTAGCCCAGCTTGGCAATGGCATACGTTTTGGGGATGCGCGCGAGATATCGCTTGTACTCGGTGTTGACCATGCCTTTTTCCGAGCGTCCCAGATGCGGCAGGATCAAATCGCGGTCTTTGGGATCTTTGGTCTGGAAGACAAACACATTGGCACAGGAGGAAAGGATGCCGGCCGGCAGCTCGCTGACCGTCTGGGCCATCAGGTGCAGGTACGTGCGGTACTTGCGCCCATCTCGCCACATGGTCTGGAAGATATGGCTGACCGAGTTGCTGCTGTCCCCCGCGCCTGAGTCGGAAGCAGCCCCACCAGAGACGCCGGTCAAGACCTTATTGGCTTCCTCGAAAAAGATTTGCATGGGCGGGAAGCTCTGCACGCCGTTGAGCATCTCGCGCCGGCGCGCAACCGCATCAAAGTACAGCACGCTGGAAAGCAGCGACAGCAGGGCCGCCTTGGGATACTCGTCCATCTCCGAGCCGCCCTCGATGACCGTCATGCCCCATGGGTCGCTGGTATCCCCCAGCAAGCCCAAATCTTCCACCGGGAGCGCATCCCACCCCGGCCCGTACTGGCGCGCCATCTGCCCTTCGCCAAACTGCTCCAGGCGCAAGAGCACCCCTTCCAGGCTGGTGCGGCTGGCCTGATCGCCCGCAGGCAGGCGTTTCTTATACACCTCCAGCTTTTCCACGATACGCGCCATGCTGAGCAGCTTGCTGCGCTGCACGGCCAGCGCCTGTAGATCGACCGGGTGCAGCGTCACCAGCCGTGTACCGGGAGCGACGCTTCCGGGAATGCCGTAGATCGCCCGCGCGGCGTCGATGGCGTTCTTCTCGGCCTCGTCACGCACCACCCACCACTCGTTGGGCACCAGTTCTTCTTCCTTCCGGGCCCAGTTCCAGCGTTTCTGGTATTCGCCCTGCACCTCCGGATCATTGGTAAGGACGCCCGATTCTTTGTAGGCCTCGGTCAGCGCCCGGCGGATAAAGCCCAACTGGCGCGGGCCCATCCGCCCGGCATTGGCAAACAGTTCCGCGATCAGGCTGCGGTAGCGGCCGGGCTCGATCCGCCGCGGCACCTGCAGGATGTTCCAGCGCAAGGGCCTCGGCGCGCCGGGATAGAGCTGGCGAATATCCACGTGGCCCTCCAGACCCGGCCAGTTCAAAGCTTTGCGCCAGCCCTGGCCAAAGTCGAGCACCACCGTACGGTAGTGCCAGTAGCGGGTGGTCTCGTAGGCCAGGCGTTCGGCGGCAATCGATTTGCCAAAACCGGTATCGCCCACAAAGGCGGTATGGAAGTGGCGGTCGGTGGTGAGCTTGAGGTGGGCATTCGTCACCTGCCCGGTCTCGCTCGACCACTGGCTGGCCAGGATTACATCGCCTGGCATATCCGGGTAAAAAGCAAACGAGGGCGTCTCTTCCTGAACAGTCAGGGCAGAGCCTTGCTCGAACATACCCGGCGCGGTATAGGCAGCCAGCTGCAGCATGGTCAGCAGGGTCGAGTCGGCGTAGCCGCTCATCACTTCCGGAATGCTTTCGATTCGCGTGGAGGGCGTAAAGGCGCGGGCATGCAAGCCAATATAGGCCTGCTCCGCTTCGCTCAAAGAGCGCGTCTGGACGCCGGTCACCACGTCTTCCGTGCCGTGAAAGGCTTCGGGGATCAGCCCCATCAGCGATTGCGCGCCTTCTTCCGTCCGCGCCAGGGCGTAGACGTCGGTGTAGTAGGCGCCTTCTTTACTGGCGATATCCAGCAGCTTTTGCTGGATGCGCATGATATGGGTCAGCAGGATGTAGGGGTCTTCCTGCCACTGGTAGCTGTTGGACAGCGAAAACGGTGCACCCATTATCCATGGTGTACAACCCGAAGACACGCCAGCTGGCGTGTTTTTCGTTTAAACCCGCCCGGAACCTGGCCGAAATCTCGCCTGAGAGTCAGGAGGAACATCCGAAATTCAACATGTTGCCCCCTTTTTCAAGCGAAATCACGGTAAAGGATAGAGTAACAACTCCTGTACCGTCCATCTTCGATCGGTCAATCCAGCCAGCATGGCCGGAGTCCGCTTCCGGTATTTTCTGGGCTGTTGTTTTCCCTTTCGCTTCTCGGGTTGAGTCAGTTCTTCTGCAAGGCTCTCATGCGGTCGAACAAAATGATAATACGCTCGCCACCACTCCAGGTGTTCCAGCAACTCCGGCGTGTACTTGGCCGGTCCCCAAGTGCGCCGAGTCAGTTTACTGACACACTGCCGGATGGTTAGGTTCACACGTTCTACGAAAGCAGTATTAATCCGCCCGCTTAGCCCGGCCCGACGAAGACGGTCCATATACGAGTTGGCTTCTCCTACCAATACTCGTCGCTCAACCTCTATTGTTTTTCTTCTCCGTTGGTGTTTGATTACTTGGCTGTATACAAAGTCATTTAACAGCACCCATACCGGTTTCTTCCCCTCACCCGTTTCCCACTTTCCAAAATGCGCGGTCAGCGCATAAAAGTAATGTTTTAGGCCATCTGTGCTGAACACGGGAATGCAAGGAGACGCAAGACGGTTTTTCAATTCATGAACTACCGAAAAAGCCATCTCCTGATTCCGGGGACCAACCTGCATGACTGGAATGATTTTTGTTTTGGCATCGCTGGCGATCCAAAGCCACATATCCTGGCATTTATCTTTCATGTTCGCCCACAGTTCATCGAGCTGTACATGCACCAATTCTAGCTCTGCCATGAACCGCTCGTGCAGCTTCTTCCCTTGCATTCCGCTGCGGCATAACCAAGTGCGGATGGTGTTCTCCCGCACCCCAAACACTTCTTCCAGCGCGGATGCATCCACCCCCAACGCTAATAACCACAAGATCTTCTCGATCAACGCCGAATGACTTTTTAGCCGGTATAGAATTGTGTTCTTTCTCGCAGTAAACTTCTTTCCACATGCCTGGCATTTGAAATCCTGGATCACCTCATTTGTCCCATGCACACCATACCCCACCAATGCATGGATCGCCTCTTCGGTTATTCCATAATATTCACAGCATTTGTTTGGGCAGAAATAACCTTCGGTTGGAATCTTTTTCTTTCGCCCGCCGCGTCCTTTGCGCAACTGCCAGGAGATCGGCGTTTCTCCCTTTGCGTTTCTTCGTTTTCCCTTTTCTTCTCGGCAAAATCGACAGTCACGGTCGCTTTTGGGCCGCAGAACCGGTGGTTTGCGAGTACGCTTTTCCTTTTTCTTCTTTTCCAGCAGGCGACAAAGCCAATACCGACGTACAATTCGATAGATTTCAACCAGTAAAAACAGAATCCCCAAGATTCCAAGCAGATCTTTGACCAAGCGCCCTTTGTTTCTCCATTTCTTGTAATGAAAGACCCGCTATTCTACCAGTCCTTATCACCTATCGAGTTATCAACTACAGAGTGTGGTCGCACCAATCACGTTCCCAAATTGAATTACATATTACAGAGCGAAGTGATGAAGCGGACGTCGATTTTATTCATCCTGAAAATGGATCTAGCTACCTGACACTTTAACAAAAGAATAGTTGATCGGCAAAGACAAACCGGTTATAGTCGTTCTTGCGACAGAAAAACCCAACCGGAGATGACCGATGCCGATCAACACACTCTATCATACCT
>JAEYTI010000289.1 GCA_023434145.1 Chloroflexota bacterium
CCCTACAACCACGCCAATTCCCAAAGAGCCTGAGAAGTCCGATCCCGCTTTCCGGTAAAAAAATGATACAATATATATAGTTAATATACACATTGCGCTTGGACAAAAAAACAAAGCGCTGGGCAGTCACGACGAAGTGCATGAGCACCGGAGGGCAGCCAATTTTTTGCGCTTGTCGGAGGGCTACAGCATGGGAAACATCGTTCTTGAACCATCAATCGACTCGAAAGAGAATGTTCTCGGCAGGAGGGATACCCGGCTGCCGCTTACGCTTTTTGCCTGGGCCGCTACGCTCCTGCTCAGCCAGCTTCCGCTGGTGATTGCTCGCGATTTTCTCAAAACCGATATTCCCTGGATTGCTCCTGCCTGGATCGGCGCAGCGCTGCTGTTTTTTGCACTCAGTTTTGCCTGGCAGGCGCTCCGGCCACTGCGATGGTATTTTCTCATCATGGCGCTGATTATCCTCTTCGTATATATTGTTTCGCCATTCATTCTGCAAAGCGCGGCCTGGCAGAATGCATTCACCGGCGTGCCAGTGATCGTCGGTATTTTTGCCACCCGCGTCCTGTTCACGATCGAAACGCTGATTGTACTGGGCGTGCTGGCCTTGCTGGGATTGAAAAGAAAGGATATGTTCCAGGTTCGCGGCGATTTGAACGCTCCGGTTGAAGGAATCCGCATACGCAAGCGACCTGTGGGTTGGATCGTGTTCGGAACGATCATGGCCATCTTGCTCGGCGGGCTGTTTTTCACCTTTATGGTTGGAGAAAGTACGTACAGCCTTACGAGTTTTCAAGCGGCGCTGCCCTGGCTGCCGCTGATTTTGTTGAGCGCAATCGGAAATGCTTTTACAGAAGAAGGCATGTACCGCGCAGCTCCCCTGTCACTGCTGCAACCGGTGGTTGGTTCCAGCCACGCCTTGTGGATGACTGCGTTGTGGTTTGGGTTTGGCCATTTCTACGGCGGCATTCCTTCAGGGTATGAGGGGCTGATCATGACAAGCTTGCTCGGCCTGCTGCTGGGTAGAGCGATGCTCGATACCCGGGGAATGGGCTGGCCGATGATCATCCATATTGTGATGGATACCGTCGTCTTCCTCTTCATCGTCGTGATGGGATAAATTTGCGCTGGCAGTGGGTGGGGGTTTCTCATACCCCTGCCCGTGACCCCACAATGTGACCCTCGCCACTTCTTACAAACCGTACAACCTCCTACAATCAAATTGCTGGTCGAATCAATTGCAGGAGGGTATATATGGACCACCAGATTTCCGGTGAACAAACGAAGCAGCGGCTGATGCGCGCGGCGCAGGCTTGTGTCTCACAAATGGGGTATGAATCGGCCGGCGTGGAGGAGATCTGCGCGGCGGCAGGGGTGAGCAAGGGGGCTTTCTACCACCACTTCCCCAACAAGCAGATGATCTTTGCCACGCTGCTCAACCAGTGGATGGGGGTGCTGGATGAGCAGTTTTACAAGGTGCGTGCAGGGACAGAACGCGCCCCAGATGCGCTGCGGGCAATGGCGCGGGCGGCACGCAAGCTGTTTATCAACGCGCGTGAGAATATGCCGCTGGTTTTGGCGTTTTGGCTGCACGCCACCCGCGACCCGGTGATCTGGGAGATGGCAGTGGAGCCGTATCACCGTTATCACGAGTACATTGCTTCGATCATTCGCCAGGGCATCCACGAGGGCAGCCTGCGCGTGATCAATCCAGACACGGCGGCGCAAAGCATTGTGGGACTTGCGGTGGGGATGCTGGCGCAGGGCATGGTCGGCGCGGGCGAGCAGAATTGGGCCCAGGCAACAGTGGATGCGATGGAACTGGTGATCAACGGGATGGCGGTGTAAGAGGCTCAACTACTGCCCCATAGGGCTAACGTAAGCCAGTGTGATTGCGCTCCCTACTCGTGCCTGGAGCCCCAGCATACTTGCGTCCACCTCTGTGGTGTAAAAAGAACCCCACGAAAGTGTATAAGGGCGGACAGTTATCTCTCATTGTTCCTTTCCCCTTCGGGAGAGGTTAGGTGAGGCTTTCTTCCTATCCCGGGAACTCGATATACCCCGCCGGCACGGCATCCACCAGCCACACGCCGTTCTCTGAGCAGGTGAAGGTGTGCCCGTCCGCGTGCATGCGGCGGGCGTGTATCACCAGCACCACCGGGCGCCCATGCCGTTTGCCGACTCTGCGCGCGGTTTCGGCATCTGGTGAGAGGTGGACGGCATGGCGGCGGCCTTTCTTTAGCCCCTCGCCGCGGATGGCTTCGAGGTTGCGCTCGGCAGTGCCGTGGTAGAGCAGCTCGGGCGGCTCTTGGGGAGTCAGGCCGAGGTCTACGGGGATGGAGTGGCCCTGGTTGGCGCGGATCTTCGTCCCATCGGCACTGAAAGAGAAGCGCCGCTTGTCATTCTCCGCTACCACGCGCTCCAAAAAGGCGCGGTCGATGGCGAACCCGGCGTTGCTCATTCCGGCGAGCAGCGCTTCCACGTCGGCCCACCCGGCGGAATCCAATTCGATGCCCACGGCCCCTGGGTTGTGGCGCAGTATGCGGCTCAGAAAATGGCTGGCTCTGTTGATGCTCATGTCTCCCCCACTGTCTGGAAAAATCGCGGCTTGACACTACGATTATAATAGCGGGAGGAGGAATGAAGCGATGCGCAAACCTTGGATTCTGTGGATTCTGCTCGCCGTGCTACTGCTCGCCGCATGCCAGGGTGGGGGAGCAACACCAACTAGCCAACAGCCGGAGACGACCGCCCCAGGAGAGGATTATCCTGTGGACGTTCCTCCCGGCAGCCCAGAGGAAGGATACCCCATGACTACGCCACCCGCTTCCGCGCCCGGCGGATCCGATCCCGGGTTATGGTCGGCCTACCCGCCCGCTGAGGCAGATTCCTCGCTGCAGCGCGGCAATATCTTTATCGACGAGGCGGGGTTAATGGCGGTGGAGGGCCAGCCCGGTACGGCAGTGCTGACCGTCTCTGGCAACCTGCCTACCCCCTGCCACAACCTGCGCGCGCAGGTCAACCCGCCAGACGCGAACAACATAGTGGCAGTGGAGGTGTACAGCGTGGTCGATGCGAACATGATGTGCACGCAGGTGCTCAAGCCGTTCAGCATGGAGGTCGCGCGGATTGGCGGGCTGCCCGCCGGCAACTACTCGGTGACGGTGAATGGAGAAGAGGTCGGCAAGGTCGACGTGCCGTAGGTTTTGCAAGGATCAAACAAAGAGCGTGGCTTGCTGCGCCGCGCTCTTTGTTTCATTTTGCGCCGTATTCTAGCAACACGGTTTTTATCGCCGCGTGAGGAGAATTCTGGAAGTACTGTTCCTCTAGCTGTAGCGGCGTTTTACCCTTGCCAGTGACTGCCTGAAGATCCGCGCCCGCTTCGATCAACAGGCGCATGGTTTTGACGTGATCCTCCAATTTATGAGCCATAATATTGGCGGAGATCGTGTAATGAAGGGGCGTTTCTCCATCTTCGTTTCGCGCATTCACGTCCGCCCCACGAATGATTAGCTCATTCGCACATTCATAATCCCCGTACTCAGCCGCGATGTGCAACGGAGTGTTGCCCCATCGATCCTTGGAGTTTAGGTCAAGTCCATACCCCTGAACAAGCTTCAGTTCGGGGACCGAGCCGAAGTAAACAATCTTGTGCAGGAGCGAGTACCCTTCCCCATTCCTCGCGCGAACATTTGGTAGAAGGGATAGCAGCGCTTCGAACACGGACTTGTTCGACACGGCGCAGAACAGCGGTGGGTTTCCACTGTTATCCTGCCGATTGATCTCTCCTGATGGGATGCCGCGTTGGTTCAACGCATTCAACTCATTGAGTGTGCCATATAAAGCGATGTAATGCAGCACCGTTTCGCCATCTTCATTTACGTGGTAAATGTCTGGGTTGTTTGACAGGATCGCATAAAAGACATCTTCGTACTGGACCGACAGCATCAGCGCGGAATTGCCGTCCTCGTCTGTCTGATGAACGCTTTCTCCATTTTTGATCAACTCCAGAGCCTCTTCTGGATTCCGACGCTTGAGAGCAGTTATCAGCTTACTACCGGTTTGTGTCATAGGTTGTGCTCACTTCAGAGGAATAGATGGCTTCTTTTAACCGCTGGTACGATAGCAAAAATGGGATCAGCAACAGGAAACCGTTGAGTACCGCTAGAACAGTAATGACCGTATGCGTGTAAGCGCCCGACTGAAGAAGTACCCACCACAACATCAGGCTGGTGAACACGCTCATACCAATGGCGTTGTAGTAGTAGAAGAACCCAAATTGGGAACGGTCATAGAATGGAAGGAAGGTATCTCCTCGAAAAGCACCGAAGCGATACAAAATCCATTTTCGCCGGGATTGCTTTGAGGGGTCTTGATCCAGGAAGGTAACCGAGATATATGCAGCGGCAAGAAAAACGCATAGAAACCACCGCAAATAGGTGGCAAATGGAACGGTGGCGCTGTCCGCCCGGTTTACAGAAGGGATGATGAGCAGCAGAACAACCAAAGCGGTGGGAATGATCGCCCGGTAGAGCATTAGGAATATTTGCGATTTGCGAGCGGCATTGTTTCGCACAAGAAAATTCTACATCATCACTGGTTATTGATAGAAAAAAGGCCGGAGCAGGTTTCCCTCTCCGGCTTTGTAATCTAGCGCTTCTTACGCCGGGCTAGGCACCACCTCACCCGCCGGAACTTCCTCTTCCTCCCCTTCCGCGATCACCTTCACATCCGGCAGTTCGGTTTCGACGTTGCGGATGTGGTGGTTGCCCCATGCCAGTGCGGTGACTGCAAGCAGCACCAGCCCGGCGGCGACGAACATCAGGCCGATGCCGCGGCCCGTGCCGACGCCCAGGATCGGGCCGAGCACGGGGGCCAGCGCGCCGCTTTCCATCATCAGCGGGCCGAAGACTTTATCCGCTAGCGGACCGGCGATGAGGAAGGCCACCGGCATCATCGACTGGCTAATCATGCCGCGCATGGCGAACACGCGCCCCTGCACGGATGGCTCGATCTTGGTCTGGCTGATGGCGGCGCTGCACCCCGAGCCGATCGGCACGCCGAAGAGCATCAGGAACAGGCCTGCGCCGATCAACCAGGGGGAGGGCTGTATGCCCATTACGACCAGGCCGACCGCTGAAAGGGCGATGAAGGCAAAGATCCCCACCACGCGGCGTTTGGGGCCGCCCCACGCGCCCATCAAAATACTGCCCGCCAGCATCCCTACGCCCGAGACGACCTGGATGAGCCCGTAGGTTTGCGCATCGGCGAACGAAAGCACCAGCGGCCCGTTGAGCACCATGACGAGGTTGAACAGGAAGTTGACCAGGGCAAAGTACCACACCATCCAGAACAGGCCAGGGCGCTGCACCAGGTAGCCCCAGGCAAAGGCCATATCCGAGCGCATGGAGCGCGGTTTGCCCTTCTCCTCCGCACTCGTTGCCGGCTGAGGAATGCGGACCAATAGCAGCGCGCCCACGGCGAAGAAGCACGTCACAAAGTCGATAATGACGATGCCGCGCATGCCGATGATGCCAAAGAGCATGCCGCCCAGCAGCGGAGCGATCAACATCGAGATAGCGTCACCCGCGCTCATCATGCCGCTCGCCCGGCCCAGATGCTCCTTGGGAACCAGCATGGTGATGGAAGAGCGGTAGGCCGGCTCCTGAAATGCGCCGAAAACCGAGCCGAGCGAGACGATGATGTAGATGTGCCAGATCTCAAGGCTACCCAGGCTCAGCAGGATCACCACCGCCAGGGTGGTCAGCGCCGCGCCCAAGTCCGACAGGATCATCAGCCAGCGGCGGTTCCAGCGGTCGGCCAGCGTACCGGCCGCCGGCAGCAGCAGCACGCGCGGCAGGTTGGCAAAGAGCACCGTCAGGGCGAAGGGTGTGGCCTCACCCGTCCGTTGGAAAATCCATACACCCAGGGCAAAGCCGGTCATGCCCGAGCCGACGATGGAGATCAGCTCTCCCAACCAGATAATGAGAAACGTTCGCATACCCCGCGGGGCTGCGCTTGTGCCAGCGGTTTCCATACTTCCTCCACATTTTGGGCCTTCGATTCGTGTATCTTAATCAAGTACGAGCAGCTCTCGATTACTACACGAAGAGTTCGGTTTTTTTACACAGTCTTGTCTTCTTCTGGATAATAGAAGGTTGGGTAAAAGGCCACGGTCATGGCGTAGGTCTGTGTGTCAGCCGCTGCCGCATTGTCCTTTTCCGCAAATTCTTTCAGCAATTCCTGCAAGCGGCGGGAGAACTCGTCTGCCACCCCATCAGGTATGTTCGACAGGATACGGTTGACCATCATGGTGCGCGGTTTCGGCTCAGCCCCCTGCTCCTTAGCAAGCTGTCGGGCTTGCAGGGAGCGCAGAATATCTTCGCGGGTGATGTCGAGGTGACTGACGATCATGTTGATGAGCGTCTCGCGGTTTTCATCGACGTTGAAGTTCAGCAGACCGGGTGCTAACTCCAGTCCGAAGGCAATTGCGCGGTAGATTTTTTCGACCATGTTCGCCACCATGCGCGTCTCCACCACGCGGATCAACCCGTGCTTTTCGAGGAGGTTGATGTGATAGTAAAGACGGCTGGAAGCCAGCCCCAGGCGCTCGGCGATCTGCCGTACGCTGCACGGCTCGCCGAGGACGATTTCGTAGATCTGCATGCGCAGCGGGTCCGAGAGCGTGCGCAGGGTTTCGAGATCGTTGATGGTGTAGGTTTGTGCTGGTTTAAATTCTTCCATTGGTTGATTTTCCTTTGTCGCTAAAATTATTTTTATCGACAAAGATTAGTATAGCGAGTAAAATAAGTTTGTCAAGAGGGTAAGGTTTGCTACATCCCCATTATGGGAGGATTCGGTATAAGATAAGATCATCACAAGAACTAAGATTCAGCATATCAATAATCAGGCAGCCTTCATGAGACAACACAACAATCATCGATCACGGCATGCAGTCGGGCATCGACAGGCATTGCGTATCAGCGCCCTGCTGGTGATTTTCTTGCTCGCCGGATGCAGTCCAATATCCAGGCACATTGAGTATCAGAACAAAGAAACCGGTATTTGGTTTGAAATGCCAGGAAACTGGACTGCTAAGTACTCTGACCGGAATGCAACGGTTTACATTTCTGGCAGAAGGGCTTCGGCTCCTTCCGCTACCGCTCACATCACGATATCAGCAGGTCATTGTTCAAACGAACATGCTCCCATCGATACAGAATTGGAAGCGCTATCCGAGATGGCCAGAGAAGATATTGACAGAATAGGCAGGCTCTATGGTCTTGAAACAGTTGAGATCGTGGAAGAGCCGGCGAGGGTGGAAGGAACCTATTTCGAAGGAGTACTGGCCATTATTCAAGTACCAACATCGGCCATGGGGAAGGGTTCAGAGGGTTCAAAGGAGACGCCTGCCGGTGATCCTTCACCAGACACATTCCAGATCATTGAAATTTATGCCGCCAACTACAACCAAAACATTATCTGGATCCACTTTTATCCGGGAAATGATGATCAGATCAATGCTCAGGCGCGGGAAATTATCAGGAGCGTGCGGAGGGTCTGCGATCCGGAAGGAGAGTGAGGAGGGAGTAATAGCGTCATGCTTTTAATAGGGGCGCAGCGGGACGTTAGTATTATATCAATCCTGGAATCCAAGTGACCGCCTCTACTAGATTGACAAGGTTAACAGTAGAGGAGTAGGTTCTACGACTGGGAGGTCCTCACCTCCGGCTCCTCCCCATTTCGCACGAACAGCGAAATAGGGAGGAGTGCCTTGTTCCGCAAATGTTTTAGAGTGCTTCGTGAATTTTTCGTACCACTTCGTCTGGCGTTTCAAATACCTGGTGGTTTGTGAAACGCAGGATGCGATACCCCTGCTGAACCAGGGCTTGCTCGCGCTCCTGGTCAGCTTCAACCTGCTGGCGGTGAATTTCCCCATCTACCTCAATAATTAGATGCGCTTTGGGGCAGCAGAAATCGGCGATGTAGCGGCCAATGGGATGCTGGCGGCGGAATTTCCATCCCGCAAGCTGCTTTTGCCGAAGCAAACGCCAGAGGGCTTTTTCCGCGGCAGTTGGATCGCGCCGAAATTCCCGGGCAATATTGGTAAGCGTTGCCGCAAAGAACGGACTGGTATGTTGGTTGTGCTTAGACATGGCATTACTATAGCACAGGCGGAACAAGGCACTCCTCCCCATTTTTACGATTTTTGTAAAAATGGGGAGGAGCCGGAGGTGGGGACCCGCTAGCCAAAGAGCCTACTGGTCTACAATAAATTGTCCGTCTACAACAACCAATTATTCCTTCAACACGTGAATCACCGGCTCCATGAACATTACCCCGGCCTGGTCGCCTTCGTGGTAGACCTGCCGGCGAAGGGGGTCGGTGTCTTGGATCACCAGGGGGTGGCCGTTGACTTCGATCTCGTAATCGACCGCGTTGCCGAGGTAGGTGGCGCGGCGGACGCTGCCCTGCCAGGCGGCCCCTGCCCCATCCACGCGGATGGCTTCGGGACGTACGACGAGGGTAACGGTGCTTCCGGCCGCGGGGGCGTTTTCGGGCATCTCCACCGTCACCGGCTTGCCGAGCAGATCGACGACCAGTTCTTTACCGCGCGCTTCAAGCACTTTGCTGGGCAGGAAGTTGGCGCGCCCGATGAAGTCGGCCACGAAGCGCGTCTTGGGGCGGTTGTATACCTCGTCCGGTGGGCCTTCTTGTTCGATGATGCCCTTGTTCATCACGACGATGCGGTCAGAGAGGGTCATCGCCTCTACCTGGTCGTGCGTCACGTAGACGCTAGTGATGCCGATGGCTTTCTGAATACGGCGGATCTCCGTCCGCATTTGCTCGCGCAGCTTGGCGTCGAGGTTGGAGAGCGGTTCGTCCATCAACAGCACCTTGGGGTGCATCACCAATGCGCGCGCCAGCGCAACGCGCTGCTGCTGCCCGCCCGAAAGCTGGTTGGGTGCGCGGCTCTCCATCCCATCGAGCTGCACCAGACCCAGCACTTCGTCCACGCGCTTGCGGATCTCGGTCTTCGACATGCCCTTTACGTTCAGCCCGTAGGCTACGTTTTCATACACGTTGAGGTGGGGGAAGATGGCGTAGCTTTGGAACACCATCGACATTTCGCGCTGGTGCGGCGGCAGCATATTGATCGATTTCCCGTCCAGCAGGATATCGCCCGCAGTGGGGAATTCGAACCCGGCGATCATGCGCAGGGTGGTGGTCTTGCCGCAGCCCGATGGCCCCAGCAGCGTCACCAGCTCGCCCTGCTCGATGTTCAGTGAGACGTGATTGACCGCCACAACCTCTTTGCTCTGGCTGCGGGGCGGGAAGACTTTGACGATATCGCGTAAGATCAGGTACATAACTGCATTCCTCCGAGTCAGGCGCCCAGGTTAAGGTCAACGCCGCTGCCATCCGCGCCCCGCATCATCCGGCGAGTGAGCAGCGAGAGCAGGCCAATGGCGATCAGCACGATCACGATGATCACCGTCGAATACGCTGCGGCAATAGCCACCCCGCCCTGCTCCCATTCGGAAAGGATCGAGGCAGTGACGATACGCCAGCGAGCCGTGACGAGGAAGATGATCGCGGACAGGCTGGTCATGTGGCGGGTGAAGCTAAAGATCAGCCCTGCCAGCAGCGAGGGCGTGATCAGCGGCAGGGTGACCTTGCGGAAGGTCACCTGCGAGTCGGCGCCGAGGATGTTGGACGCCTCCTCGATGGATGGGTCGATCTGGTGTAGGGCTGCTACGCCCGCGCGTACCGAGGCGGGCAGGCTGCGCACAATGTAAGCTGCCAGGATGACGAACGGCGTGCCGACCAGGGCCAGCGGCTTATCGGTGAAGATGAGCGCGCACGGCAGAGCCAGCGCCACCACAGCCAGCGGCAGGCGCCACTTGCCGCCCAGCAGGCCAAACAGCAGCCCGGCGGCCACCAGCAAGATTACCCCCAGCAGCGTGGGCGGAACCTGGAAAAAGACCTTGATGTAATCAGAGAACTGGAAGATGGCATTGCTCCAGAAACCGCGCGGTATGCTGCGGCTGAACTGCGCAATGGGCTGGGCAAGAAACTCTACCAGATTGAAAGCCAGGCACAGCAGCCCGGCGGTGATCAGCAGGGTGCTGTGGATCTTCATGCGAGCGGCAAAACGCCCCGCCAGCCCGGCGACCAGGTAGAGAGCGCCCAGTACGTACATGAGGCCCGCGAGGCCCAGCACGCGGTCGAGCAGGCTAAGGCCGATGCCCGCGCCGGTACCCAACCCCAGGATGATCCAGCGCTCGCGCGCGGTGGCCCCGGTGAGCTGGGCGTAAAAGATCGCCAGCAGCGCGTAGAGGATGGCAACCAGCACGTAGTTGGAATTGTTGAAGGCCAGCACAAAACCAATGCCCAGAATGGTGCCAGGGACGGCACCGCCCAGGTTCGAGACGAAATCGAGCGTCTCTTTGCCGCTGAAGCGCTTGCGCACTACCAGGAAGGCAATGATAAGCCCCAGCAGCACGGCAACCGGCGTGGCAACCGCGCTGAGGAAGGTGGTATCGAGGATGCCCTCTACCCCGCGAGTGAGCGTCAGGTTCCACCAGTTGAGCGTGGGGGTAAAGTCTGCGCCCCAGGCGGTGGCGAATGAGCCGTAGAAGATCGTCAGATACAGGGTGACGATCACCAGACAGGCGAGGTAGGTGAGCGTAATGGCCGTCCAGCGGATAACTGGGTCCTTCTCTACAATGAACCCGCCGGTCGGCTTGCCGGTGACGGAGATGTAGCTGCGGCGGTTTACGTAGTAGCGCTGGACCAGGAACACGACCAGAGTCGGCAGGAGCAGGACAAAGGAAAGGGCGGAGGCCTTCTGGTAATCAAACTCGCCGATAACGGCCAGGAAAATTTGTGCCGAAAGCACCGTGACGTTACCAGAGATGAACAGCGGGTTGCCCAGGTCTGCCAGCGACTCGACAAACAGCAGCAAAAATGCGCCGGCAATGCCGGGAATCAGCAGCGGTAGAGTAACGGTGCGGAAGATGGTGAGGCGGCCCGCGCCAAGGCTGGCTGCAGCCTCTTCCATCGAGGCATCCACGCGCTCGAGCATGGCGCGCAGGATCAGGTAGGCGGCGGAGAAAAAGGTGATCACCTGCACGAATACCAGGCCATCCATGCCGTAGATGTCGTTCATGCCGACCTGGAAATTGATGCCCAGCAAGCGGCGGGTGATCAGCCCAGAGCGGCCCAGCAGCAGGATGGTGGCAAGCGCAATGGCAAAGGGCGGCGAAACGGTGGGCACCAACGCCAGCAGGTGCACGATCCGCGCGCCGGGCGGGCGGCAGCGCACCATGGTGAAGGCGAAAATAAAGCCCATCACCGTTCCAAATGTGGCCGTAAGCATGCCCATCACCAGCGTATCGCCAAAAATTTTCCGGGAAAGGGGGCCGTAGAATGAGTCGAAATACCGGGCAAAGTAGGTCAGGTCAAATTGGCCCGCCTGGTTGAAAAACCCTGCGATCGTGGCACGGTAGAGCGGCACAAAGACAAAGGTCAGCAGGAAAAAGCCGCACAAAAGCAAACTGGCGGCGAGAACCGGGTCGCGCCCGATGAGGGCGAACTCGCGAATGCGCCGCTGAAGGTTGGCAAGCAGTGGAGGGGCAGTTGGTTTTGCTGGAATTTCCAAGAGATTGTCCTGAGAAGGGATGGGTGGGAAGATCCTCACCCCCCGCGGGTGAGGCGTTTCTTTGGATGATAAAGTTCTACAGCCGGGCGCAGCGGGTGGTGCAAAATCAAAGGTGGCTCTAGAGATTCGCTGCGCCTCTACGGTTCCAACACACGTGTTGGTGTATGAAGCGCGACGCGCTTCGTACACCAACACGTTTTATAAACGAAACCTACTTCAGGTTTTCCGCGTTGCCAAGCTCGTTGGTGTAGCGGTCGACGATATCACTCTTGTTCTCACCGGCCCACTGGAAGTCGTAATCGATCAGCTTGACTTGCAGCAGTTCGGGGTGCGAGAGTTCGACACCCTTGACGGTGGGGGCCTGGTAGGCTTTGTACTTGGGACCAAGCGCCTGGGCTTCAGCGGTCAGCGCCCAGTCGAACCACAGGCGGGCGGCCTGCGGGTGTTTGGCGCCCTTCACGATCGCCATGCCGCCGATCTCGTAGCCGGTGCCTTCCGCGGGGAAGGACAGCACGAGGGGCATTTTGTTGTTGTCGATCTCGTTGACAATGTCATGCGAGAAGACGATGGCCACGGCGGCCTCACCCTGGCCCACGAACTTAGCCGGGGCAGCGCCCGACTTGGTGTACTGGGCGATCTGGCGGGCGTACTGCTCCAGATACTGCCAGCCCGCCTCTTCGCCGCGCATCTGCAAGACGGTGGCGATGGCGGTGTAGGAGGTGCCGCTGGTGGAGGGGTGCGCAACCATCACCTGGCCCTCGAACTCGGGCTTCAACAGATCATCCCATGACTCAGGAGCTTTGGAGCCCGGGTTCGCGGCGAGCCAGTTGGTGTTGGTGGCGAAGCCCAGCGAACCAACGTAAACGCCAACCCAGAAGTTATCCGGATCTTTGTAGAGATCGTAATTGATCAGGTTGGTGTAGTTGGGTGAATCGTAGGCCTCGAGCACGCCGGCATCCTTGCCTGCAACGTAGGTGTCGATCGGGCCACCCCACCAGATATCAAACTGCGGATTGTCCTTCTCGGCCTGGAGACGGGCAAGCGCTTCACCGCTCGACATACGAACGTAGTTGACGGTGATGTTGTACTTGGCCTCGAACTCCTGCTTCATGCCCTGGCACCACTCTTCTTGCGGCGTGCACAGGACGTTCAGCTCGGTGTCCTGCACCTGTCCCGGGCCAGCGGCGGGTTGGCACGCGGTTACAGTAAGGACGAGAATCAACGCGATCACAAGCAACAGCTTCCGAACCATTCTTTCCTCCTAAATGAGAATACGGTTGGCCGGCGGAAGACATTCAAGGGGCTGTCTTTATCCGCCGGATGAGCAACAGTTGTAGAACAAAGGTGATCGTCTATCCACCCCATTGTAGCATTACTTTGACAGAACGATTAACGCCAACCTGCTTCAATTTCCTCAATCTCTAGCGGTTCTTTCGGATTCCACACGCGGATGGTGCGCTGTTCACCGGGCAGCAGATCAAAGTAGTTGTCGGAATAGCGGGTGTGCTCGGATTTGTGCGTGAGGTGGAAGAAGTATACATACGCCTCAGCGCTCACGGTTACCTCCACCTCGTTGGGGTTGCTCTGCCACAGGCCTATGCGCGGCTCGGGCACGTTGCGGCGTAGATCTTTGATGGCCGCGAAGAAGTGGCGGTTGGCGGGGAACAGGTCCGCGGACGATTTCACTGTGAGGAAGCGATCAGGCTCGGGGGCCAGTTCATCTTTCGCCCAGCGGGCCACTTCCAGGCTGGTGTTGGCGGGCACGGTCACGGCGATCTCCTGATTCCACAGCGACTTGCCATCGAACTGCATCGCTCGCACGGTCAGCCGGTCCTGGAACTCCTCCAGCTTGTCGTTCGTCACCCACAGCGATACAGCTCCATCAGCCTCTTCTTTAAAGGAGACCAGCACGGGGGCGAATACGCGCTGAGCATAGAAGTAACCCGCCTTGCCGAAGCCGTAGTAGTCCACCAGGCTCCACGAGAGCACGGGCCAGCAGTCGTTGAGCTGCCAGAACAGCGCGCCCGAGCAGTGCGGTTTGCGGCGGCGGAAATGCTCGATGCCAAACTTCAGCCCCTCGGCCTGGGCGATCATGCTGTAGTCGATATACTCCTCAAGATTCTGCGGCAGCCCGGTGACGGTTTCCATCAAGTTATCGCCCTTGTTCTTGGGATTATCCTTGTTGTGATGGTCCATCGACGGGCTGTGGTGATAGCGCTGATCCTCGGGAATCACACGGCGCAGGGTCTCGAACACGGGAGAAGCGTGCATGCCAAACTCGCTGATAAAGCGGCCCATGTCTTCGGCATAGTGACGGTAGGAAACGCCTTCGGGGGTGTTTTCGCGCCCCACCGGCTCGCCAAACTTCCGGCCCGGCACGTTGCCGTGCCACACGTCCCAGTTGTGGCGGTCGCCGTCTTCCATGCTGTTGTAATCGTTGCCGCCAAAGGGGCTGCCGGGCCAATACGGCGTAAAGCCGTCCAAGTCAGTCACCACGCGCGGCAGGATTTCATCATAATACAGCGCGCCGGGGACCTTCTCCGTCTGCCAATGGTCGGGGCGGTTGCGGTCGTGGAGCCACTGGTTCTCATTGTTGCCGCACCACAGCGCCAGCGAGGGATGGCTGCGCAGCCGCCGCACCTGGTAGCGGGCTTCCGCGTCCACCTCGGCGATAAAGGACTGGTTGTTCTCGGGGTACATGGCGCAGGCAAACATAAAGTCCTGCCAGATGAGGATGCCCAGGCGGTCGCACAGATCGTAGAAGATATCGTGCTCGTAGATGCCCCCACCCCAGATGCGCAGCATATTCATGTTCGCATCGCGGGCCAGCACCAGCAGGCGGGCGTACTGCTCATCGGGGATCGCGCCGACGAATGAGTCGGTGGGGATCCAGTTGGCGCCCTTGGCGAAGATAGGCTCGCCGTTGAGCACAAAGCGGAAGAAGCGGGTGCCGGGCTCGTCAGGATCGGGCGACTGGTCGAGCACGAGGGTGCGGATGCCGACCTTCTGCTCCTGCACGTCCAGCACTTCTTTGCCTTTGCGCAGCGTCACGCGCAGGTCGTAGAGGAAGGGCTCCCCCAGGTCGTGCGTCCACCACAGGCGCGGGCTGGGGACGGTGAAGTAGCCCTGCGCGGCAAGCGTGCCCCCGGCGGTCTGCTCAAGCTGCATGGTTTCTTCGAAAACAGGCTTTTTCTCACCCGGCACACCCAGGCGGACTTCCACCTTGAGCTGGTCGGTGGCCGAGAAGCGCCCGGCTTCTACCTTTACCATGCCCAGGGCCGAGACCGGCACGGCGGGCGAATAGGGATCGTCTTTGTGCGTGTCGATGCGCAATGTGGCGAAGTGGACGCCAAACAGCGCCCCAGCCTTGTGCCGTTTGAGTTCTACCGGACGCCAGATGCCGATGGTGGGCAGGCGCGGGCCCCAATCCCAACCGTAGCCGAACTGGGCCTTGCGCATGTACACGCGCTCGGGGTTGCGACCCCAGGTAGAGCGGAAGGGGTCTTCGGGGTTGAGCTTGCTCACCGGGGGATCAAAGCGCACGGCGAGGGTGTTTTCCTGGCCCCATTTCAGCTTGTTGGAGACGTCGAAAACGGCCTCGCGGAACATATTCTGCGAGCGGCCCAGCAGGTTGCCGTTGAGATAAAGGATGGCATAGGTGTCCAGGCCGTGGAAGGTGAGCAGCACACGCTCATCGGGGCCGGGCGCGCCGCCGGTGGCGCGGAATTTGGTGCGGTACCAGAACTCGCGCCCCTCCATCCAAACCACCTCGGTTTCGTTCTGATCATAGAACGGGTCGGGGATGCGGCCCGCGGCGATGAGGGCGCGGTGGACGTCACCCGGCACGGGTACATCAATCCAGGCGGAGTCGTCGAAATCGGGCTGCATAGCGCCCTGCTCTTTGCCCTGTCCGGGCGTGAAGTCCATGAGTTTCCAGGATTCGAACATGGGTGTAGCCTTTTCCTTTATGCGTCTTATCGTTCAGGATACAAAGATCCCCTCTCCGGCGGATTTCGGTCGATCAAGTTGTATATTCCATCTGCGTAGACAGCATGTCCAAACCCGCAGACGTAATCCATGCCAATCTGTTCAACCTCAATGGATTCTTCTTCAAATCGAAAGACCAGGTAACAGCTTTCGTTATGAGTATCTGAGAAACGTTCGTAAACCGCGGATTTTGCCCCTAACAGCATACTCCCCCTGGCATATCCCATGTTGTAGGATGGCGCACCGCGACTGCATAACATCTCAAAATCGATGGTGTTCATCGGGTAATCCGTGATGGTGTGAATGATATTGAGGGAGCATAGTCCATCAATACCTCTTGTTTCCGTTATATAACGGCCCGTATATTTCGCGTTTTCCTCGATTACTGCTACAGGCTCTTTTACTCGAGTGGGCTTTGGAGTTGGCGTAACGATTTTGATGACCTCAACTTCAACCATCTCTGTCTCTTTGACCGGAACGATGCGCGTGACTTCTACGGTGGCGAGTATTGGGGTTGGAGCGGCAGCGGTGGGTGAAGTTCCGCAGGCGGAGAGGAAGGTGAGGAGGAGTAAGATGAGGGCGGATTTTCGGGTGAACATGATCATCTCTCAGAATGAATGAAGTTTAACAAACAAATCGCGTATTGAAGAGCCGGGCGCTCTACACGCAGCGCCTCACCCCCCGGCCCCCTCTCCATTTTTGCTGTTCGAGCTCTATGTTTCGCGCGCTCAGCGCAATCCGCAAAAATAGAGAGGAGGTGCCTCCTTCTGCAAATCCGATTGGCCAGCAGGGCACCCCCTCTCCGGTTTTGCGGGTTGCGCTCATTAACTACAATGTAGAACCAAAACAGCAAAACCGGAGAGGGGGCCGGGGGGTGAGGCGTTGCGTGTAGGGCGCTGGCCCTCTCGTCACGGGAATAATTAGTAACGTTCTGTGTGGGTTTCAAAGATACCCTTGGGGCCTCTTTCTTCCCTCTGCGTTTCTCCTCTTTCTCTTTGTGGTTGTTTTTTCTGTTTATCCGCGCACAATCTTCTCCAACCGTGGCAGCTGTTCCAAATACATCTCCTCCGTCGAGATATCATCCCAGAAGGCCCCTACCCCGCCGACTTCAAAGGCGGCGACCCAGGGTTCGGCCCATTTGCCGGCGTGGACCTGCTGCGCGGCCCAGGCGGTTTCGTCCCAATCTTCTTCTTGCATGGGGAAGTGGTCGATCTGTCGCCCGGCGAACAACTCCGCGTAGCGGTAGGGGTCGCCGATCTTCACCATGTGGTCGTAGAGTTTGCCCTCGATTACCGCCAGCCCGGTGATGTGCATTTCGCGCATGCGGTCTACCGGCAGGCTGTTGGAATACGCGCGCGGGTCGAGGCCCAGATTGGCGGCGGCGAGACGCGCGTGCGACAGGTCGAACAGGAAGCCGCAGCCGGTCTCCTCCAACAGTTTGTGGATCACCTCGGGCAGCACGGCGACGGTCAGGTAGCCGAACTCGTTGATGATGTTCTCTACCATCACCCGCTCCGCGCCAAAGCGGTGGATCAGCGGCTCCAGGTCGCGCTTCGCGGCATCGATCACCTGACGGATGTGGGCCGGGTTGCGGCTGTCGAAGGGGATGGATGGGTGATGCTTAACCGAGGGCACAAAATGCGTGTTGATCTGAGGCGTGCCGGTCATCTGCATGATCTCATCGATGCGGTCCAGGTCGGCGGGCGCGCGGGTCTCAGAATCAAAGGGGATCCCTGCGCCGCTGCCCACCCCAAGCGCGTAGTGGACGTAGACCGGCCCCGCTTGTCCCGCCTCCGCCAGCAGATCGGGCCAGGCGGGGCATTTATACACATCCACCTTCACCTGCCCGCCGGTTACCAGGCGTGCAAGCGCAGGAGAGTAGTTGACAGAAAATTTCACCATTAACCTCAGTCTTCGAACGGTTTCGGAAACTATGTTGTGATGGTTGTTGTGCGACTACGTCACACAACAACCATCACAATAAACCAAAACTCCTTGAAACCTATATGGAGCAAAACCAATTATCGGATAAAAGTTTCGTAGTCGGCCAGGTTATTCGCCAGGCGGGCTTTGCTGTCGCTCAGGCCACCGGGGCGCGAGCGCTCCAGCCACAGCGCTTCGTACTCAGCCAGGATCTCGTTCATATCGCGGGCCAAGTCATCGCGCAGGCCGTCCTTATCCCCATCGATGGCCAGGATGCCGCGGCGGGCGGCGTGGCGCATCAGGCGGGCAACGAAGATGTACTCGCGGCGGATCAGCTCGGCGTCTGGGCGGTTGATGCGGGCGTACTCCAGCGGGGCAATGGCCTTATCGATCGCTTCGAGGGTCTGATAGAGCGGAGCCGAGCCGTTGGGCAGGTAGCGTTTGGCTTCTTCCAGTGGGCGCTGCAAGATCCAGAACAAGGCCGAGCCGTTGGGGATGTAGATGCCGGGGGCCAGGTAAAGGTTGCCCACCTCGTAGGCCACGCGGCCCATCGTGCCGGTGGGGTCCTCAAAGGCAAAGCGGCTGACCACACCGGGGACGTCCATGCCGCGGTTGGCTTCCAGCGCCCAGGAATAGGCCGCGCCCACTGCAAAGCCCAGGTAGCTGGCGGGCGGTATCTGCCAGTGGCCGCGGTCGCCCCAATCGGTGTTGAGGTAGCCAATTGCGCCGTGCTTGATGCCGTTCTCGGCGGCGTTGAGCAGGTTGCCCAGGGCGTTATCGGTGCGCCCAGCCAAACTGCACCAGGTGGAAGTGCCCGGGCAGACGTAAAACGGCACGCCCGAGGCGGCAAAGCGCGCGCCTTCCACGTCGAACGGGTGAACGGCCTCATAGCCCCAGCACAGGGCGATCACGTCGCGGGGGAGCTGGGCCGCCAACTCGGGGTGATCGTTGTTGATGATGTCGCCCCAGAACTGCATGGTGTAGCCGCGCTCTTTTAAGTCGGCATAGACTTTGAGCAGGTAGTCGAAATACACCTGCCCCTTGCCCTTCTGCTCGCAGATCTCCTTGCTCACGCCCTGGCCCAGGTCGATGGTCTCGTCGCAGCCGACGTTAAACATCTTGCTGGTGAAGTGCGGCAGCAGCTCGTCATACAGGCTCTGGATCAGCGGGAAGCTGCCCGGGTGCTCAGGGGCCAGCGAGAAGGGGCCTTTCATGGTGTTGCCCCACGGGGTGGTGAATTCCTCGTGCGTCTCGGCCAGATCGTGGTAGCGGTCGTAGATCAGCCAGCGCTCCATGTGACCAAACGAGTTCTGGTTAGGCACCAGCTCGATGTGGCACTCGCGGCAGAATTCATCCAGCGCCATGATCTCGGCGGCAGTCATGGGGGAAGCATTCTCCCACACCTGCGGGTGATTCTGGTAGGCGAAGGTGTGCTCAGTGTAGAGCTGCACCTGGTTGAGCTTCCACCCGGCCAGGCGGTCAATCAGCTCGTAGAGGGTCTCCATGGTGTAGACGCGGTCGCGGCTGATATCGAGCATCACACCGCGCGCGGGGATATCGGGCCAGTCCTGCACTTCCACGGTTGGCAGGTCAATTCCCGCCTGTTCGACGAGCTGGATGAGGGTGCAGACGCCGTAGAACACGCCCGCCGGGTCGTGGCCTTCGACCACCACGCCGGAGGGAGTCACATGCAAGCGGTAGGCCTGGGCGGCAGGAGTGCGCTCGGGGGCCACGCGCAGGGTGACCGCCACGCGCCCGGCGGGGACTGCCCCGGCGGCAAAGGTGTAGGTGAGGCCCGTGTAGCGCGCCAGCGCGGCGGTGAGCCGGTCGGCGGCAGAGCGCAGGGGCTGCGGCTGGACAGCGTCGATGTGGATCAGCGCGGATGGGGGCAGGGAATAGACGCCCTCGCCGAAGGAGATGCGGCGGGGGACGGGCAGGAACAGGTAGGATTTGCTCATAGGTGGCGGCCTCTTGGATCAAAGGAGTTGGTTCGATGAGGGAATTGTATCACTGGTTGTGGAAGGCGTCCGAGCGCTAAAGCGCACGGCTAGCGGACTTTCAAGGGTGGATTATTGACAAGGAGGTTGCACGACGAAGGGGTCCCCACCTCCGGCTCCTCCCCAATTTCGTCAAAGCCCGAAATTGGGGAGGAGTGACTTGTTCCGCACTTCATCGTGATTACGCAAGGCTCTCGACCTTCGCGGTGAGAGGTTGAACTGATCGCTCTAATTTCACCCTTGACGGTCTACCATTGTACGAAGCCCTGCGGGGCTGTTTTGTGATCCAAGACCGCAACAAAGCAGTGGTCCAGGTTTGCTATAATCAATCCTGCATTATTTGCATCAAAATACGATCTTTACTTGCTCGCGATCCGCAAAGGGAGTGCCGCCATGAAGCTGAATATCGTCCACCAACCGGCTGTTGGAACGCCGCGCCCTACGCCGCTGCTGCTGGTGCATGGCGCGTGGCATGGGGCGTGGTGCTGGGAGAATTTTCTGCCCTTCTTTGCCGGGCTGGGGTATGACGTATACGCGCTGGACCTGCGCGGTCACGGGGAGAGTGAGGGCCGGGAGAAGATCCAGTGGCACAGTGCCGCGCGCGGCTATGTGGCGGATTTGGCCCAGGCGGTGGCAGGGCTGGATCGGCCTCCGGTGATCATCGCGCACTCGCTGGGAGGGTATGTCACACAGCGGTACCTGGAACAGAACAGCGTCCCGGCGGCAGTGCTGATGGCCTCGGTTCCATCGCGCGGCATTTTGGGCTTTCTACTGCGCTTTTTGGCGCGCCACCCCGGGCCGATGCTGAAAACCGTATTCACCCTCAACCCGTGGCACATGGTCGCCACGCCCGCGCTGGCGCATGACGCTTTCTTTTCGCCCGAGATCCCGGCGGAGGAGGTGATGCGGCATTTCCAAAAGTTACAGCCCGAGTCGTTCCTTGCGGTGCCAGAAATGTCGATCACCGCGCTGCCGAAACCCAAAAAGGTGACCACCCCGCTGCTGGTGCTGGCGGCGGAGCGCGATCGGGTATTTTCTGTGTCGGAACTGCAAGCTACCGCCCGCGCGTACAACACCGAGGCCGTGATTCTGAAAGACACGGCGCATGATGCTATGCTCGAGCCCACCTGGGAGTCGACTGCGCTGATCATCGCCGGCTGGCTGGCGGAGCGGGGGGTGTAAATTTCTACTTCGGCTCCAGCCCAGGCAGATACTCGATCCTCCGTGTCCACGAGCCGTCGGGCACCATGAGGGCTACGGCGCGCTGCTTGCCGCCCAGGCAGCCCCGGGTGATGCCGAGCGCGGAGTAGTAATCGAGGTAGCGGAAGGACGAGATGCCGCCGCGGATGAATTCGTGTGACTTGAGCACGGCGATATAGTCGTCCCACACGTCGGTCACGTCGAGGTACAGGTCGGCGCGGAAACCGTCCATGTCCTCCCAGTTCTCGGGGAAGAGCACGCGCGCCCAGTGGGCTTTGAGTTCGCTGCCGTTTGCATCCGTGCGTTTGATGGCGGGGAGCGCGGCGTAGAACACGGCGTCCTGCACGATATCGTGGCAGGCGATGTGGTCTTTGTGCATCGATCCGCGCCAGTGGGTAAGGATCACCGAGGGGCGGCGCTCGCGGATCAAGTCGGCGACGATGAATTTGACCTCGTCGTTGACCGGGAGCAGGCCGTCGGGGTAGGGCAGCCAGACGGCATCTGCGCCCATCAGGCGAGCGGATTCGGCCACTTCACGCTTGCGCTGCTCGGCGTAGTCCGCAGGAGTCATGCGCGGGTGGCCCGCCTCGCCCAGGGTAAGATGGAGGATGGTGGCCGGGAACCCGGCGCGGGTGTGCTTGAGGACGGCCGCGGCGGCCATGTTTTCGGCGTCGCCCGCATGCGCTCCGATGAACATAATTCCGCCGGTGGGGTGCAGTTCTGTCATAATGGCCTCCTTGAAAAAAGATTTCACCACAGAGAAAACAGAGGGCACAGAGGTAAAGAGGCGGGAGAAATCAATTATCTTCCCTCGTTTTCTTCCCTCCGCGATCTCTGCGCCCTTTGCGGTTAAGCTCTTAAATAATAGTCATTGTACGGCACGATGGTCTTCGGCGGCAGGGCATTGTAGCCCGCCGACTCCAGCGCGCGGATTCGCTCCACCGCGGCAGGGATGGCCTTGGTGAGGATGCAGTCCACGCCGAACAGGGCCGGGAAGTGCGTGTCGATCACCGCCAGCATTTCGGCGATGGCGTCTGCGCGCTCGAAGGCTGATGCAAGATCAAGCCGCAGGACGCCCACCTCGCCGAAGCCTTCCGACGCTCCCCGGTTGAAGAATTCGATGGTGCCGATGGCTTTTTGCGTGCTTTTATCTACAATGGTGAAGCGGACGAAGTAACGCCATGTGTACGAGTCGATCCAAAAGCGGACGGCCCCGGCCATTGCTTCGCGGGTATGGTAGACGAAGTCACTGGTGCAGTTGTCGCTGTTGAAAAACGGCGCGGCGAGCGGGTCGGAATAGCAGTCCAGCAGGTCGGACGTGTCGGCCTCCTCAATCAGGCGCAGGAGGAAGCGGCTGGTCTCATAGACCGGGCAGTGGGTGTATGGGTCGTTGATAGTTGGATTCATGGTTTATGGGATAGATTCTCTCTTCCTTCCCTCTGTGATCTCTGTTCGCTCTGTGGTGAACTCTCTTTTCTCTTCTTCGCGTTCTTTGCGCTCACTGCGGTTGAGTCTCTTACTCCCGGAAGCCCACCGAGTCGATGATCAGCGAGCCGCGCGGGGTGCGGTTGAACACAAAGCGGATGGCGCGGATATTCTGCACGTCAAACCCCGCGGAAGCTTCCACAAAATCGGCCAGCGGGATGGCGACGCTCTGCGGCACAGGCTCGGAGGGGGCATTGCGCTCGAACAGTTTGAGCTTCCAGAGCTGCGCCTCTAACTGCGGCTGGACGAGCTTGTAGCGCCAGAGCGGAAGGGAGGCCGTGCGCCCGTCTACATTCTCCAGTTCGATGGAAATGTCGATCGGCTGGCGGCCTTCGGGTTTCTCCCCTTCGGAGTCGGCCGCGCCTTTTCCAGCAGCAGGGTCCTGGTTGGCGTCGGCAACGTTGAAGATGAGCGAGGCGGAAGCGTCCACGCCCGGCCAGTCATCGGGCAGGGTGATGGTGATGGCGGAGGTGCCGTCCTCGTTCCAGCCGACTGTGACGGCGTTGGTCTCGGCCCCACCCCACTTGGTGTTGATGCGGCCCTCGCGCCAGATGTCGAGGTCAGTTCCGCGGATGGCGCTGCCGGGGAGCGTGCCGGTGGCAAGGTTCACGTCTTCATCAAAAGTGGCTATGCGAAGATCACCGGCACGGTCGAAGCGGTTGATGTAGACCGTCTCCGGCAGCCAGCCCTCCCCCGCCGCGCGCGCATCATAGAACAGCGGCAGGTAGCCCTCCTCGCCGTGCAGGGTGGCTTCGAGGAAGGCGCTGATGGTTACTTGCGCCACCAGTTCCTGCTCGGCTTTCGGCAGCAGCGCGGCGCGGTTCACCGGCCCGGTCCAGCCGCCCGAGTCTACCTGCCCCCAGGTGCTGTTGAACTGCCCGTGATTGGCGCGGTAGACGTACAGCGCGGCCTTCACGCCCTCGTTTCCGGTGAAGCGCACGCGCTCGTACTGGTTCAGGCCAGAGAAGGAAGTCACATCGGCGTCGTGCGAGCCGTGCAAGACGAAGTAGTTCACGTCGGTGAGGGTGGTGCCGCGCCCGGCTGGGCTGTACTGCCCATCGATGGGGGCAATGGCGACCACGGCGCGGATGTTGTAATTGTAGTCAAAGATCTGCCCGGCGTTTTCAGGGTAATAGGGCAGGCGGTTTAAGGCCGCGGCGATGGCAGCCGCTTCACCACCGCGCGAGTGGCCCATCACGGCGATGTTGTCCGTATCCACCATGCCGCGGAAGGGGTTCTCCGCCGCCTCATTCCACTGATGGAACAGGCGCAGGTGCTCCAGCAGCAGCCAGCCGCGCGCGTCGTTCTCGTTGCGCATGCCGTTGGGGAAGTCGGTGGGACTGCCGTTGATAAAGTTCTGGTCGATGGAGACGAAAATGAAGCCGCGCGAGGCCATCAGCTCGCCCAGATAGGCATAGCCGGGGTCCGAGAAGTCGAGGTCGCGGTGATTACCGTGGACGACCAGCACCAGCGGGAAGGGCTTATCGATGGCGGCGCCATCGACCGAATCCGGGTACCACACGCGCCCATTCAACGGCAGTTTATCGGGGGTGACGCCCCACAGCAGCGTGCGCAGATTGCCGTTGAAGCCGGTCCAACTGCTGTCGAGCAGTTTCGAGCCATCTACCGGCTCGGTTTTGATCGCCGCGCCCTCCGCGAACTCGGGGCGGTAGCGATCCGTGCCGGAGCCGTAGGTGAGGGTGCGCACCGCGTAGGGGCCAGGCTGGGAGGGATCGGGCAAGGTCATCCGCGCCGGGGCGGTTTCGCTCAACAGCGCGGCATTGGCCACCTCCGCCGCCGGGACGCCGGGCCAGATCCACCACGCCGCGAGACCACCAAGCAGCAGCACGCCGAGGGCCAAGGCTGTGTAGCCGCCGCGCATCTGCGGGATGGTCAGGTAGTAGCGGCGGATAACCGTCCAAATGCCCCAACCCAGCAGCAGGCCAGCCAGCGCGATGACCGCGGAAAGCAGCAGCCCGGCGAGGGGCTGGTAGCTCATGGCGGATTGCAGCAGCAACGCCAGCGCACCGATCAGCGTCCAGCGCAGCAGCCAGGGGATCTTATTGAGCAGGCCAATCACCCACGCGATCCCCTGCCCCAACAGCAAGAGCAGCCCGCCAAGAAGGAGCAGCGCCAGCAGCACGGGGAGGAAACCCAGCAGCGGACCAATGCTCTGGCGGATGACGAAGATCACGTAGATGAGCCCGGCGAGAGTCACCAGGCCGAGGGCGGCGGCGCGCATCCCGCCCGAGCCAGGATTGATGGCGCGGAGGGTGCGGCGGAAGTAGGTGGAGAGGCGGCGAAATGGGTTCATGTGGTGGCTCTTTTTAAACGCCTCACCCCGGCCCTCTCCATTTCTGGCGAAATGGAGAGGGTGCCTTGCTAACCTATGTGTGGGTAACCAAAGGTATTCCGCTCCATTCTCGGTGTTATACGGTATGGACAGGATGCTCAGTTCCGTCGGCAAGGTACCCCTCTCCATTTCTTACGAAATGGAGAGGGGCAGGGGTGAGGCGTTTTTAAAGTTCTATTCCCCTCTCGCCTTTTTCTCTTGCGGAAGCAGCGCGGCATAGAGGAATTGGTTGACGGGCGTGGGCACGCCGGAGGCTCTGCCCATGCGGACGACGGAGCCGTTTTGTGCCTCCAGCTCGGAGGGGCGGCCTTCCATAATATCGCGCTGCATTGAGGCGGTTCCGCCTTCGGGCAAGCCGTCGACCTGCGCCAGCACGCGCTGGACGACATCGGCGGGGACGTTCACGCCGCGAGCGCGGGCAACGGCTTCCACCTCACGAAGCGCGCCTTCGAGCATGGCGCGGGTCTCGGGCACGGCGCGAAGTACGCCCGCCGGGACGCGTGTGACGGCCCCCACCCCGCTGAAGGGGGCGATGAACGCGAACTTAGCCCACAGCGCGGCGACGATGTCAGCGGGGACTTCGACAGTGAGGCCCTGGGCCTTCTTGAACGCAGCCAGCAGCTGATCCACGCGCGGATCGGGCTGGCCGTCGAGGCGGTTGAAGGCCAGGTAGGGGTCCATGCCGGCGTGCTTGATCACACCCGGCGCGGCGACCATGGTCACCAGACGGCACAGGCCGCCCAGCACGTGTGGGGGCTGGCCATCTTTGTCCAGCACCTCGGCAAGCTCGTAGGGGGCATCTACGCCGTTCTGAAGCGGCAGCACCAGCGTTTCGGGGCCGATCAGCGGGCGCATGGCTTCGGCGGCCTCACGCACCTGCCAGGTCTTCACACCGACGATGACGAGATCCACCGGGCCGATGGCGGCCGGGTCGCTCTCGGCGCGGGCCGGGCGCACGGCAAAATTGCCCCTGACCGACTCGACTGTCAGGCCGTTTGCGCGGATGGCATCCAGGTGCGCGCCGCGGGCGAGGAAGATTACGTCCTCACCGGCTTCAGCCAGCCGACCGCCAAAATATCCACCTACTCCACCGGTTCCGTAAACAACAACACGCATGATGTACTCCTAGATATTGAGATATACGAAGGATTGGCGATTTGGTTCCAAGAAAGGAGAAGAGATTGAACCGCAGAGAGCGCAGAGGAACGCAAAGGGAAGAAAAGAGTTTTACCACAGAGAGAGTACAGAGAGATTTTTATAAAATAAAACCTTCATGATTCTTCCTTCGTGAACTTCGTGCCTTTGTGGTTACGCTCCTTCCGTAAATCCTAAATTCAGATCGGCCAGCTTTTCATTAGAGGGCCTGCCGGTCGCCCGGTCCCAGCCGGCTGCCTGGTAATATTCGTCTAGCAAGGCGTCGAGGTCTGGCACGTGGCCTTCTTGCCCGCCGTCCGGCAGAGCTTCAAGCAGCAGTTTGGGCAGCTTTTCTTTGGCATTGTCGTAGCCCAGGCGCAGGTTGATCAGGCGTTTGAGGTTCCAGGCGCGCTCACCGGCCAGCAGCAGAGATTCGGCAGTCCAATCCTGCCCGGTGGCGGCGGAGAGCAGGTTGACCACCATCTGCGCGGGGACGACGGCGAAGAAGCACATGGTCAGCGCGTTGATGGCGGTGCGCCAGTGCTGGTGGCGGGCAACATAGGCGGCCTTGCCAGCGTCGGCGAAGCGGTCGGTCATGGGGATGTCGAGGTCGTCCATCGCGCCGCCCATCTCGATGGTGAAATGGTCCGACTGGTTGTGGCAGGCTCCGCGCGGCGAGGTGACATACGCCAGCGCCATGCCCGAGAAGGCGCGTGGATCGTGCATGGCAACGTCCAGCCCGTTCACCTGCACAGCCAGCTCTTCCAGGCCGTAATGCGCGCCGAGCGCCTTCGCGCCATCTGTCAGCAGCGCGCCGAAGCCCTGGCGACAGGCCATCTGATCCAGCAGCGCCAGCGCGGGCTCCGGGTCGCCCCAGCGCAGGGCCAGGCCGCCGGTATCGGCCTCGCTGATGATGCCGCGGTCATAGAGCAAGTAGGCCAGCCCCACCGCGCTGCCCGCCGAGATGGTATCCATGCCCAGGCGGTCGCACTTGTCACCCAGCGCGGTGACGGCAGGCAGGTCGTCGATCAGAAGCTGCGAGCCAAAGGAACAGATGGTCTCGTACTCGGGGCCTTTGGTTTTGCCGCCGGTGGCGAAGCGGCCTTCCTTCACGTCCACCTCGCGCCCGCAGGCGATCACGCAGCCCTGGCAGGCGGTGGCGCCGGTGAGGATGGTGTCGGCCATCTCAGAGCCGCTGATGCTGCCCGCGCCCTCGAAGGTGGCGGCGGTCCAGTACTTCTGCGGCATGTCGCCGAGCATCTGCAAATACTCCGCCGCGCCGGATGTGCCGGTAACCTTGAACACGGTGGTCATGTTCTGCTCCAGCAGATCCTTATTGGCGGCTACGCGGAGCTGGCGGTAGTCGTCGTATCTGGCGAAGGCCAGCTTGCCCGTTCCGCGCACGGCCAGCGCTTTGAGGTTCTTGGAGCCCATCAGCGTGCCGAGCCCGGTACGAGCGGCGGCGCGTCCGTGGTCGGAGAAGATGCCAGCGAAGGCCACTCCGTTCTCACCCGCCGCGCCGATGCAGGCCACTTTGGCGCGCGGCTCATTCACCTCCTCGCGAATGCGGATCTGGGTGGAGTAGGTGTCGGTATGGCCCCACAGGTGCGCCGCCGGGCGGATCTCCACCTGCTCGTTGTGGATCCACAGGTAGCCCGACTCCGGCGCGCGCCCGGTGATGATGACCGCGTCCCACCCGGCAAAGCGCAGCTCCGGGCCGACGAATCCGCCGATGTTCGACTCGCCCCACAGCCCGGTCTGCGGGGATCGCCCGCAGATGGTGAAGCGCCCGGTGGTGGGGCCAGAGGAGCCGGTGAGGGGGCCGGTGACAAACAGGAGCGGCTGGCGCGGGTCAAGCGGGGAGAGGGATGGGTCGAGCCGGTCCCACAACAGGCGCGCGGCAAGGGCCGATCCGCCGATATAGTCGCGGATGATGTCCTCGGCGATGGAGTCGTGGGTAATGGAGGAGGTTGTAAGATCAATGGTGAGAAGACGTCCGAACATGGGCCCTCCGAGAAAACCGATTTTGCATAATCATGTTAATGCTTTGCCAAGGTTTGCCGGGCGGCTGAAGCCGCGGCAACATCAACGAAGCCCCACCTTACGTGGGGCTAAAACCCCCTACTTCGAATAATCACTATAGATTGCTCTGGGTCAACCCACATATGGATATAACCAGTAAGTTTTCCACTCTCCGTATGAAACCTCTTCACATAGCCTATCCAATTCCCCTTCCACGAATATTCCGGTAAGTCCCTATCAGGGTAACCGTCATTGACTTTGTGCCTCTCGAATCCCTTTTGGGTAATGATTGTATCAATGGCCTCAGGTGATGCCTGGAAAGTGATTACAACATCGTCTAATTCGTCCTGAACTCTCCCCTGTATGTTCGTTACTCCAGCCGGAATAGGATCCATCACGTGCATTTTGAACATATTCTGCGGATTTCTCTCGTAGATCATATAGGCAAAACATAGAGTGAACAGCAGCGGTAGCACCATCAATGGCATCAAGGTTCCAAGATTGCCCTTCTTCCGCAGTATCCATGTGAGAACCGCAAAGAGTGGAAGAGCGCAAGACAATGGGCAGACAAAGAGCAAAAACCCCGCAGAACTATCCCCATATGTGAACCAAGCGATGACACCGGCTAACAGAACGCTCGCCACAAACAATAAAATTTTTACCACTATATGTGGACGTGCTGCTACTTTGGGTTGCATGTATTCTCCAGATATTTCGGCCACTTTCATCCTGTCAAAAGGCCTGTTTCTTCAGTCAAATTTTCGAAGGAATTGAGATAATTGAAGAATAACATCCTTTAGTTAGTGGGAGTCCCACGGAGGTGGGACTTTGTTGATGTAGCCGTGGCTTTAGCCGCCAGGCTTATATGGGGAGATATCAAATGAATACGCGGGGCTACTTTCGTTCAATTCAACTTTATTCACGCACCACATCCGCCAGCCAACCGCCCCCACCGGACGCCAGCGATTTTAGGCGGCGGTAGTTGTCCCAGGTTTCCACCGGGCCTTCGCCTTCTGGGTGGGCCAGATAATCCTCGAAGCGCCACAGGTCGAGCAGAACGGCGTAACCCAGAAGGAGATCTTTCCCACCGGGGTGGTCAATCACCTGCCGCGCCAGATCCACCGCAGCGGTTCGCAGCTTCTCGCGCCCGGCAGCTTCTTCATTAGAATACGGCGGCTGGCGGTTATCGGGAAAGAATGCCTGGCAGAGCAGGGTGTTCAAATCCAGCTCGATGGGCGCGGTGAGGGCGAACTCAAAATCCAGCAGCGCGGAGACTCTATCCTCGTGCCACATGGCATTGTCGAACGTCAGGTCGCCGTGGACCAGCACGAGCTTTGCCTTCGGCAGCGCTTGCCAGAAGCTCGCCAGCAGGCGGCGCAGCACGGCCCCCTGATGATAGGTGAAGTACCCTTGCCCCACCACCCTGCGCAGGCTTTCGTCCGCCTCGTTAGAGTCGCAAGAATTGAACCAGGCGCGCGTGCGCGCAACACCTTCGACCGACTCTGCGCTGACGGTATGAACGGCTTGCGCCTTCTCCCACAACCCGCGGACGGCAATACTCCGCGCTTCCCAATCCAGATCTTCCCAGGCAGCGCCGAGACTGTGGCCCGGCAGCTCTTTGACGAGCATCCACGCGTGGCCTCCGGTCACTCCCGAATCGATAACTCTGGGATAGCCAACTCCAGGCGGCAGCAGAGCGGCGATCTTCGCCTCGCGCGGTAAGTTCTCACTGCCCGGCTGGGTGGCGAGCCGGAGCACCAGCCCGCCGGCGATCCAGGTGGCATTGGTCCAACCGCCGCCGCGCCGGGCTGTGGCAAAGTCCACGCCGTGCCTGGCGAAAATACCTTCGGCCATTGCTTCGAAGCGATGGGCTTTTTGCTGCTCGGTACGGTTCGAGGAAAAATCTTCCATAGGGGTGTTAGGGATCAAAAGTCGATGGGGTTGCCGTCATATGCGGCGAGGAACAGGCGGCGCAGGTCGTCGTTCTCGGGCACGCGGGTGGCCATAACGGTCTGCGAGTCGTTGAGGGCATTGGCAACCAGCAGGTCCAGCTCGCGCTCGAAGTCGGCGCGGGGGATGCCCAACTCGGCGATAGTGCGCGGCTGCCCCACCTGCGCTTGCAGGTCGCGGATGGCCCGAACGAGCGCAGATGCAGCCTGTGCTTCATTATCACAGGCCAGCCCCAGGAAGCGGTTGAGCCCGGCATAGCGGGTTGGTCCGGCAGCGCCGTCCGCGAGCGCGGCTTCATTCCCGCAGTATTCGATGGTATAGGGCAAGAACAGCGCGACGGCCCTTCCATGCGGCACATGGAATACACCGCCCAAAGCGTGTCCCATGCCGTGCGCCAGCCCCGCCATAGCGTTGCCAAAACCCATCCCGGCGATGGTGGCGGCGTTTTGCAACCGCGCAAGCGCATCGGAATCATTATCTGCCACAGCTCGGGGCAGGTGCTCCAGCACCAGCTTTGCCGCCACCAAACACGGGCCATCGGAAAAATCGTGATGGAAGGTGGTGGTGAAGCCTTCCACCGCGTGGGTCAGCGCGTCGAGGCCAGTATCCGCGATGAGGCGGGCGGGCTGATTCGCGACCATCTCAGGGTCGAGCACGGCATAATCGGGCATGGTCTCACGGTTGCCCAGCCCCAGCTTGCGCTTCTCAGCGGTGTCGGTCAGCACAATGGCCCAGGTCGCCTCGGACCCAGTGCCGGTGGTGGTTGGGATGGCAACCAGCCGGGCCTTCTTGCGCAGCCCCAAAACCTCGATTGGATTGATGGCCTCGGCAAAAATATCGGGTCTTTCGTATAGTACCCACATCGCTTTGGCGGCATCCATCACCGATCCGCCGCCCAGGGCAATGATCCAGTCCGGCGCGAAGGCCGACATCACCCCTGCCCCACGCGTGACCATGTGCAAGGATGGGTCCGGCTCCACCTCGGCGAAGACCTGCACCTGCATGCCGGTAGGCTCCAGAGCCTGGCAGATGCGCTCCGCGAAGCCAAGCTTCTGCAAGGTGGCGTCGGTGACGATGAAGGCCCGCTGCCCGGTGAGAGTCTCTAAGAAACTGAGCGCGCCTTCACCGAAGATGATCTGCGGGCTGTTGAAGTACCACATGGCCTCGCCCTTAGACCGGGAATTCCGTATCGATGCGCGTGCACGACTCGACCAGTTCTTTGGCGGCACGCACATTTCGCATAACCGTGGCCATGTTGCCCGAGAGCTTGAGCTGCCCGGTCATCATCGCCTGCATGGGGTCGAGCTTTTTGGTCATCACCTTCTTCCAGGCAGTGACAGGGCCAGAGAGGCGGAAGGCTGGCTTGATCTGGTCAGGCTGTGGTACCTCGTAGGCATCGCGGCATTTGCCATGGAAAAGATCCATGTAGAGCGTCACCGGCTGCCCCAGGCTTCCACCCGGCTCTACGACGAAGAAGAAGTCCCCTTCCCAGTTCTTAGCGGCATCCATATACGCCGAAGAGTTGTTTAAATCCTCCATCATCGCCTTGATCCAGGCATCGCTCGGAAACGGAATGGCCATTCCAAACCTCCATGATCGGATGAGATAGTGCAATTAAACACCATTCTGGGGGAAAGTCAAACCAAAAATTGGTTTTTTGAGGCCAAAAACTGCCTTGTACCATAAATTTGTTAAATATACGCATTAAGCCTTAATTTTTCTGGGCTTTTTTTATTCCATTTACCCCCAGGGTTTTTGGTAGACAAAACTAAGGGTGTTTTTTAAAGAAAGAAACTACGTTTTCTACCCAAGTGGTGAGGATTCTATGGTGCTTGTGGTGCTGCGCACCGCAAACACCATAGAATCCTCACCACTTGGGTAGAAAGGCACCCCCATCCTTACACAATTTTGATGAAAAAACATTATATGTTGTCTGGCGATTCAGCACCGGCTTGTTAGAATAATATTGAGGAAAATATATGTATGAATTGCCGCTCTTCCCATTGAATACGGTGTTGTTCCCCGGCATGCCGCTGCACTTGCACGTGTTTGAAGATCGCTACAAGCTAATGATGCAGCGGGTGATGCAGAGCAACCACACCTTTGGTGTCAATCTAATCAAGAATGGCGACGAGGCTGGCGGGCCAAACCCGGAGCCTTATCTCACCGGCTGTACGGCCCGCGTGGTGAACGTGGAGTCGGCGGGCGAAGGCCGCCTGAACATCACCGTTGTGGGTGATGAGCGCTTCCGCGTGCTGCGCATGGGGCTCAGCCAGCCGTACCCGGTGGCTTTCGTGGAAAGCGCGCCGCTAGCCAGCCACCACTCGCTGGAGGTGATCAAAGGTCTGCCTTCGCTGCACAGTAATGTGACCCGCTATCTGGGTCTGCTCGGCCAGCACTCCGCGGACCCAGAAGAGGGTGACGAGGTTGGGGCAGAAATGGATCTGTCACAGATACAGCTTCCGGAAGACCCGATGATGCTGATTTACCTTGCATCGTCGCTGCTGCAAATTCCGGCCAACGAAAAGCAGCCGTTGATCGAAGCGGATACGCTCGCGGGGCTGCTCGGACTGGTACAACGACTCTACCGCCGCGAGCTGGCAGTGCTGCCGGAGCTGCTGCCGGTCAGCGAAGATGCGGCGCGCTTCGCCGCCTGGGTAAATTAAAAAGTGTTTCTGTTGGCATTGTGACGGCGTCACAATGCCAACAGAAACACAATTCCGAAAAGAGGAGCGGCTATGGCGCCACGACAACCGGCTCGGGCTGCACGGTTTGCGGTGAGGCATCGATTGGAGCGAGGGCGCGCGGGTTGAAGAAGAGCGCGACCGCAAGAGCATAGTAAGCAATTCCACCGATCACACCAACCACCAGGGGGCCAAGCAGCGGGTTTGGCGTGCCGATTACGAACAGTACAGGCAGCGCGGCAATGCCATTCATTGCGCTGTGGCCGATCACCGCGGGCCATACGCTGCCACCGCGCAGGGTTACCCAGGAGAGGAAAATACCGGCAGCGGTAGCAAACAGGAGGAACAGCAGCGGGCCAACCCAGGGGTAGCCTGGATAGTCTAAGCCGTACTCATACCCCATGAAGATCACCGGCCAGTGCCAGATGCCCCAGATGATACCGGAAACAAACATAGCCTTCTTGCCGCCGAGCGGCATGAGCTTGGGCAGCAGGTAGGCCCGCCAACCAAACTCCTCGCCAAAGGTGGCGATGCTGTTGACGATCGGGGAGATCAGCACGCCAAGCGCTGTCTGAATGATCACGATCATCCACGGGTTCATGGCCCCCTGCCCCACCTGCTCCAGTTGCGCCTTCAGGTTCGTCAGGGTGGAGTCAAAGTGCTGGGGGAAAATCAGAAAGTAAACTACTCCCCCAAGAATGGTCAGGATGGATGGGACGACCCAGGCAATTAGCCAGAACTTCCAGCCGCGGCGCAGGTTTGGTCGCAGCATGGTGTTCTTCCAACCCTCGCGGGTGATCAGGCGGGTGAAGATGTTGGCCAGCGTCGGCGCGCCCATGTATACGGTCGCCATCAAAGCGAGCGCAAGCGTAATGCCAGGAGCAAGCTGAGGGCTGTTGGACAAACCACCAGTAAGAGCGATCACCAGGCCGGCTGCCCAGGCAATGCCGAAGGCAAAGGCCAAAAAGATCAGGATGCGTTTTGTGTCGATCGCAGTGTTGTTCATCGTGAACCTCCATTCACATGAACACGATTGTACGCATCTCCTGCCCTACCGGACAGCGACCGGAGGCGTATTCGCGGTGCGACCAGGGATGGGATTTTCTCAAGCCTTATTTGCAGATGTTGTACATCTGCAAATAAGGCTTGAGAAAAATACACATTACGCATCCTCGCCTTCCTCGTCAAAATCGGCGGTGTACCAGCGCTCTTCCTCCGAGAGGTTGTGGCGGTTCTGGTCTTCCGGCGTCAGCGGATCGTCCATACGGACCATCAAGATAATACCTGCTGTGCGCACGCCGTTGGGCGTCATCACCCGGCGGACGCGATAGCGCAGGAAGTAGCGCTTGACCAGCTCGTTGTTGAGCACATCTTTGACGGTGCGCACGCTGACCGAGCCGCGTTTGGCGATCTCGGTCATATCGGTTTCGATCACATTGCGCAGCTCGCCGGTCATAGGGTTCCAGAAGCACAGGAAGCGCGCCGCCAGCACGGTCGACATCGCCGAATGCCCCAGCAGAGGCAGCCAGTTCTCGAAGAAGTAGCGGGTGAGGAACATGCCCCGCTCCGGCTGGATGACACGGGCACGCTCAGTGCCATAGGCACGCTGTAGCTGGATCTTGCGCGGGCTGCCAGCATCGGTAACAGCGTCTGAGTCGGCAGCAGGCTGCTTGCCTCGCCCTACCCCGTTCTTCTTCGCGGATTTGGCGGGGGCGTTGTCTGGTTCGGGTTGTTGAGGTGGGGGATTAGGCAGATCCACCGGGGTCGGCGCATCCTCCAGATCGATCTCCTCCCCTCCCCCAATCACCACAATGCGCAGGATGATGGGCTGATTGAGGATGGCCTGGAGCAGGCGCTCGATGCGGGAATGAAGCCGGCTCTGCACCCAATCGCGGCCAAAGCGGTTGACGGCCCCTACGCGGTAAACGTTCTCCGAAAATCCAAGCGGCTTTAGGTCGCGCACCCAGGTCTCGTACTCGCCGCGGCGCATCTCCTGCTGGAGCTGGCCTTTGACCATCTCCCAGGAGGTCTGGCAGTCCGGAGTGTCGATCTGTATTCGTCTGGGCTGTTCCACCGCTTGTTCCATTGCGGACCCTGTGCTGTCCACTCCCCTATTTGGGGAGTGCTACGCGGCTTCCTCGCCAGATTGCGCCTGCTCGCCGGTTGGCGGGGTTTTGCCGCCGTGGGTGAGGGCGCGGATCTGCGCGTCGAGGAAGGCAATGACCGACTCGAAATCGGCCTGGCGGATATCTTCAGATCGGCTGACGCCGGTGAGCCGGGTGATATCCATGTAGATGCCCGGGTACGGGCGGGCCACACCACGCTCTTGCAAAAGCGCGCCAAGCGTGGCGATGGTCTCGCGGAGCTGGCCTAGCTGTTCGGGCGTAAGGCGGGCTTTGGGGCCTGCCACGCTCTCCAGCCGGGTCACCTGCTGGCGCAGATCACCAAAGGCAGCGCGGATCTGCTGCACTTTTTCTTCGTGCGCGCGGCGCAGTTCAGCCAGCTCCGCCTCGACTTTTTTTGCGAGCTGTTCCTCATAGACTTCCTGCTCGGCAGCCATGCGGGCGATCGACTGGCGCAGGAACTGCATTTCCCCTCGTTCGCTCAGACCAAAGTGCTCGGCCAGGATGATCATGCACTCATCCTGAAAGGCTTTGAGCAGCTCGCGCGCCTCGGGGTCTTGCACGCGCTCGATCTCGGCCTGCACCAGGAAGGTAGGCACGGCGACGGAGGCAATGCACAGCGTAGGCTGCGGCCCGCCGGGGGTGGTCATGAGGATGTTGGCGGTGTACTCCTCAAACAGATTCTGCCGCCGCATCAAACGCCGCCGCTGCGCCCGTGGGTCTAGCCCAAAGGCCGTGCAGATGGAGCGGACGGATACGTAACCCTGCCCGTCTGCAAGATCGGCGGTGGCGATTTCTTTCCCCCGGAACTGGATAGCACGCTGCCGAACGGGGCGAAATGGGGGTGCATCGAAAGCCATACGTCTTTTTTTCTCCCTAAGGGGAGGCCATTATGGCCCCTCCCCTGCTGTAACCTGCGAACCGGTATGTTTTTTCTTCTTCCAAAAATGTACCTTATTTCTGGAAGAAGGAATTACCCTTCCCCGATCATCTTTTCAACCAACTCCACCAGATCTTCGACCGAATCGCTGTGGGGGACGCGAGCCAGCCGCGCTGATGCGATGCGGGTGATGATGCCGACCGTCTCACCGGTGGAGATTTTGCGACCCAGCAGGCCTGAAAGTCGCTCCTGCCAGACTTCCAATTCGGTGATTTCGCCTTGCGAAAGGGTGAGGCCAACCTTGCGGCGCGGAACGGGTGACGGCGGGCGGCCTGGCGGACGGCTCTCCGATTCGGCTTTGATCTGACGCGCCTGATATAACTGTACCCATGCTGATTTTGGTGTGCTCATGCGCTCGTCACCTCCCGCGCGATATCGTACGTGATCACCGTTTCTTCGCTCTGCAGAAGCTGATCAGTTGCCAGGGCAGACAGGCGAATAATCTCGCGTGGGATGCCCTGCGACCGTTCATAGAGCAGTTCGAATGCGTCATCGTTGATCATCGGCTCGTTCCTTCCGGCTACACGCAGCCGAAACATGACCATTTGCAGCGCGCTGGATAGGGTCAGCGGCGGCAGCACCAGCCGCACAAACACGCGCGCGTTCACCGCTTTGTTAGCCTCGTATACGCCGGTCATTTCGCTCTGCCCAAATGATAGGATCTGCACGACTTTTGAGTCATAATCAAAGTTGTACAGCCGGTGGAGCACTTCAAGCGCTTCGCCATCCATCATCTGCGCATCATCGAGGATGATGACCACGTTGCGGCCAGTGGTGTAGGCATTGGCCATCATCTCTTCCAGGCCTTCCATTTGCCGCTGGAAACTACGCTGCGGCGGCACCCCAAGGGCATTCGAGATCTGCCGGGCGGCGTCCATTGCGGATTTGAAGGCCGCTGTGTGGATGTAGCAGATGGCAATGCTGTTTTCTGTGTTGTACACGTCATATAACCGGCGGGCCAGCGAGCTTTTGCCCATGCCCATATCACCGGTGATCAGCGCCAGCCCCCGCCTGCGCGAAATCACCGCCTGGGCCTGCCGGTAGACGGCTAAATGCTCCGGCCCCAGGTATAAATACCGGGGGTCAGCCGAAAGTTTGAAGGGATCTTCTTTGAGGCCCAGCCGGTCTAGCCGAACCAACCGCCATTCTTCGTCGCTTAATGGATCAAACATGTGCCAGGTATCCTCCTGCAACAAGATTATTACACGATTTTAACCAGATTACAATAGATTTACCTTATCTTTTCCTTACAACAACAGAATTAACGTAATTCCTAGGAAACAACCCCTTATCTATGCTAATATAACGCTAAACAAGGGAAGATGAGGATAAAAACGAGTCTATCACGGCTTTTTTTGCCTGTCCACTGTCAATAGTGACAGTATTCACGTACTCCCAAGAATTTGTAAATCAATTTGTGAAGCGCAATTGCTGGGTTTGAAGTACAATACCAGGAATAGATATGGCCGTTACGATCGCAATTTCCAACGAAAAAGGCGGGGTCGGGAAGACCACTACCGCGGTAAACCTGGCGGCGGGCCTGGCGCTGCGCCTGCAAGGGTCCGAAGACTCCACTGGGCGTGTGCTGCTGGTGGATATGGATCCGCAGGGGCATGGGCTTTTGGCCACGGCGCACCAGCATCAAACCGCCGCGCCGAAAGAGTCGCTGGCTGCGCTGCTGGTAGAGTCTCCCCCACCCTCGGTGCAGCGGATGGTAAAGCACGGCGACCATCAGCCCAACCTGTACGTGATCCCTTCAAACCGGCAGGCGATGGTGGATGCCGCGCGGCTGCTGCCGACGCTCATGGCAAACGAGACGCGCCTCTCGCGCGCGCTGGCGCCGATCCAGAACCAGTTTGCCTATATCATCATCGACACGCCGCCGACCATTGGCGATCTGCTGGTGAATGCCCTGGTGGCATCTACCCACGTGTTGATCCCGGTGGAGACAAGCTACCTGGGCGTTTCGGGCCTGCGCGAGCTTTCCAAGACGATCGAGCAGGTGAGGATGCACTTCCGCCCGGAGCTTTCCGTGCTCGGATACCTGCCGACGCTGTGCGAAGAACAGCGCGCCGAGGTACAGGAGATCCTGGCCGAGTTGAGCAAGCGCTACGGCAAGCAGCTTTTCCCGCCCATCCACAAGTCCTCGGACCTGGCATACGCGCACTCCAGCCACATGGATGTTTTCACGTACAAGCCGCCGCGCTCGCGTAAGCCCGATCAGATTGCGTCCAGCTCGCGTGCTACGCAGGAGTACGCCTCCCTGGTGGAGCTTGTACTGGAGCGAACGCAGCCGCGCAAAAGCCCGGCGAACAAGAAGCCGCTGGCGTTTTAGCCGTTCCCGTAGCCGCGCCCCAGGAGGAAAATCCCCATGCCGCGCAAACGATTCAGCGCATTTGAAGATTTCCCAGCAGAGAACGGCTCCCAGGAGGAGTCGAAACCCTCGTCGCTGTTTCCGGAGCCGGGTCAGGCAGCCCACATCCTGTCGCAGCCTGAAGCACCTGAGGTGGAGCGCATCGAGCGTCTGAATCCCAGCCAGATGGTCCCCGACCGCTTCCAGCCGCGCCGCTTGCTGCCAACCGCCCTGCGCCAGCCCTTCTACTCTGGCAAGATCGACTGCTACGAGGCTGCCCGCGGCTGGCTGCAAATGGCAAAAGGCGATCAGAAGATCCAGGAACAATTGGACCGGCTGATGACGATGGGCCAGTCGTTTGGTGAGCACGGACAGATTAAGCCGATCACCGGAAGCTGGCAGGAGAGCGATAGCGGCGAATTTCGCTTTGTAATCGAGACGGGCGAGCGGCGCTTTTGGGCCGCCTGCTTGCAGCGCGTGACACAAAAGCAATCTGAGGAGCCGACCTTACGCGTGGAAGTGGTCAACCACCCGACGCGCATGCGCCAGGTACTGGAAAACCGCCACGCCGAGCCGCCCTCCGCCGTGGGGCAGGCATGCGAAGTAGCCGCGCTGATCCTGGCGGAATTGGGCATTCCACCCACCACAGAAACGCAAGATGAGTTCGAATACTTCCGACAGGCGATCAACCGCCGTATGCCCAATGGCTTTTGGCAGAAGATCATCCCGGTGATGAACCTGTCACGCATCCGATTGGGTCAGATCATGGATGTGCTGGAACTGCCCACGCCGCTGCTTGAGCTGGCCGACCGGCACCGCATCCCAGAACGGGTACTGCGTGAGATTCGCACTGCTCCACGCGAAAAGTGGGAGACGCTCTTGCATGCAAGCATCTCCGAGAATCTCACCTCCGATGACGTTGCTGAGCTTGCCGAGCGCCCCCGCCCGCAGCCCAAAGGAAATCGCAAACCCGGCAATCCGCCAGACCTGGCCCAGCAGGCGATCAACGCCATGAAGAAGTTTACCTACACCATGGAACAGCTTGATGAGGACATTCAGGCGGGAGTCATGGACGAGCTGGCAAACGATATGGTGGTCAACGAGCGCGCGCAGGGGCTGGTAAACCTGATGCACGATCTAGCCGAGCGTATCCGCATCCGGCAGCAGAACCGGTATCGAAGGCGATAAAGTGTAACCGTGGTTACAAATCGACGGCAGCCAAATGTGGCTGCCGTTTTCTATTTCATGAAAGAGTGTAACCGCGGTTACACAATCGCGATTCGTAACCGTGGTTACACTCTATCAAGTATTATCGGATCGCATCATTGCAAAAATTACTCCGATCTGGGCGAAAGCCCCTAAGCACACGGAACGTGGGCTGGTGATGAACGTTTCCGTTTTCGTGTCGTAATGATAATTTGCTTTGCCTGGGTTCCGAGCGCTAGAAGCGCTCGGCTAGTGTGCGAAGCCCCTGCGGGGCTGTTTCTTAGCCCGCTTGGGCTTTGCATACTAGCTTAGCGCTTCAGCGCTGGGCAAACTGGGGGATGAATACTCAGCGGATTTGCGATTCGTAACCACGGTTACACTTTTTCCCGCTTATGGTAGCATTGGCACATGGAAACAAGCGATCTAATCAAATGCCCCGAATGCGGCGCGGATTGGACTGTCGGCTACACCTGCCAGGACGTTTTTGATGAGTTCCTGGTTCTAGAATTCACCGATTTCGGATACGGCAAAGTTCACTTCCTCACTGTCGCGTGCTATATGGTCCAGCACGGAAGATACAGCGACGACGGCTTGCGTTGGATCCGCGGGAAGCTGCGCGAGCATCTGGAAGAAGGTAAACCGGTGTACGAGATCCGCGATGACGCCAGCGGCGAAGCAGACCAGTCAAAGCGGGATTGGAAAGTGACACGCGGCAAAAATGAGCCGCCGCTGTCTAAGATTGATTGGGAGATGACCATCGTCGATATCCCGGGCAGCTACGCAAACGCCGAAGAATACTGCCAGCGGATCGAGCAGTGGGGCAGAGTCACCTTGCACCAGATGTGGAAGAAATAAGAACATTACCGCAGAGAACGCAAAGAGAAGAGCGAGGACACAGAGTAAACTATAAAACCTCTCAAGACTCTTTTTTTCTCTGCGTCCTCTGCGGTTAAACTCTTTCTGGTAAGAGAGGCATATTTTGGGGCAGATAGAACCTGGGACACCTTTTTGGTCAAAAAACGGTGTTCTCTTGCCTTTTACAGGTTTAAGGGGCGACCCTATAACTTAACGGACAAGAACAGGTATTTCAACTGCAAAACAGAGATACAATCAACCCAATGGCAGACGACTCCAACACCCTTTCGGATCGCTCGCAGCGCAATAAACAGCGCGAGCAAGAAAAGATCCGCGCGCGGAAGGCCTTGCGCGCTACTTACGATCTCCCACCCGAGCTGCGCCAGCGCATCAAAACCCTCGCAGAAGAGCAGGGCGTACCTGCAAGCCAGCTTGTGACTCTGGCGCTCTTGCGCTTCTTGCGCGATTACCAGCGCGAGGAGATTCCGCTGGGGCGCTACAAGCAGCCCTCGCGCTCACCGCGTTACGACTGGAACCTGGTCTTTCCAGCCGATCTCACTGCCGCGGTGCGCCGCTCGCAAAAGCCTGAGAAGAAAGGGCGGAAAGAATGACCATATCATATGCCATCCTCGCGGATATTCATGGCAATCTGCCCGCGCTGGAAGCAGTGATCGCCGACGCCGCCAGGGCAGGGGCATCGCGCTTCCTTGTCGCCGGTGACTTGTTCTCTGGAATTCCCTTCCCGCTGGAGGTCTATCACCGGCTTCAGTCGCTGGATGCAGTAATTATCAAAGGCAACGGCGAGGAATATCTGCTGGATTATCATAACGGCACGTGTCCGCCGTTGATGCGCACCGCGCGACAGTGGATATCGGTTCGCTGGACGCGCGACCGGCTGGGTGATAATGCGATGGCTTGGGTGGCTGAACTGCCCGAGCAGGTAGTGGTAAAGACACCTGGCTTGCCCGATATTCGCATGGTGCACGGTTCGCCAGAGCGGATCAATGATGGGCTGATCCCGGATGCCGATCTGCAAGCGCTCCGGCTCTTCCGGCGTTCCCGGCTCCTGCCAGAGGATCAAGACCCGCCGCGCTTAGAAGATCGGCTGCGAGAAGTAAGCGAGGGTGTACTGATCTGCGGGCATTTGCATATCCCCTGGCAGCAAAAAAGCCACGGTATGCTGGCCTTTAGCCCCGGCGCCGTAGGTATTTCTAACTCGGGGGATCCGTGCGCACATTATGCGCTGCTGACCGGATCGGACGGTCAGTGGACTGTGGATCATCGCCGGGTTGAATACGATCGCGATACGGTATACCAGGCGTTTGAGCAAACCCGGTTGCTAGAATGCGGTGGCCCGTTTGTTCGCGCCCTATTAGGCAAATGTGAAAACCGGAGTCAGCGTGGCGTGGTTTTTTGTGCTGCATGCCCAAGAGATCGCGCAGGGCAGGGGAGAGGAGCCCAGTCAGATCTTTTCGGATGCAACCATCCGTCTCGCTGAAGCGACCTTTCCGTGGGCAGATTACGGTGTTTAACGTGCCGGGTTTGACACTCTTTGCTTGTAAAGTTGGAAAAAAGTAAAGAGAAGAGTCGTTAATAAGAATCACGTGCAAAATTTGCACGCCAGGGAAATGCGGAATTTGCATTCACTCGGCGTGCATTTTTTGCCCCCTGGCAACCTGAGTGCAAAAATTTCCTGTTCGCCAGATTGCAGAATTTGCACGCTTGCCAACATGCAGAATTTGCAAGCAGGCCAGAATGCAAAAAACGCACTCACGCGAAGGGGCGGTAAGTGCACCCTGGCCTAAATGCAAAATTTGCCCTCCCGCCAGCGTGCGGAAACTGCATCTTGGCGGGAGGGGAACGAATTTCAGCGAAAAACAGCTTGGTAAAAGGCTTGAATCAGCTCATTTCCGGCGAAAACGGCATAAAAATCGACCTCTTTCGCATAGTCGAGGAGCTGCGTGGGTTACTTGCGCGTCATGCCGCATTCACCCGCCAGAGTCATCAATTCTTGCAGGTTATCAACTTCAAAGCGCGTCTTCAACTGGCGAAAGTAGAGATACACAGTCCGCTTCGTGATTCGAAGTGCTCGGGCGATCATGCCGGCATTTTTGCCGTCCGCCATCATCAGCAGTACCTGCCACTGGCGGCGGGTAAGCCGGAAGGGTGGGGGTATGAGCATCACCAGAACTTCGTCTTCCGGGTACTGCGAGACGGCGAACTGCTCGCGGTCATCCTGCGGCACCACTCCCTGGCCTACTACGAATTCACCGGTGTTGATTGCGATCACCAGTTCTCGCCGTGTTCTTGGGTCTTCCATGCTGAACAAAATGTTGGTGCCCCCCTTTTCCATTAAAACCACTCTCGTCATTTTTCCTCCGTGCAGCGTTGTTTGCAATAATCATAGAACATAAGTACTATCAAAAACAATCGCCGCAGCATGGGAAAGCCGGGGGATATTTTCGGTACTCCTCATGGGGGATGACAAATGTAACAGTCCAAAAGGCATCCCCCACAACGTGACAGGCAACCAAATTTGCGGTATGCTATTCGTATATCCCTGTATCGGAGAGTCGCACCCATGCCGCTAAACTGGATGGATGTTTCGAATGTGCCATTTGACGCCCTGCTGCTGCTCGAGCGTGTACAGATCAACTGGTTTCGCACCTGGGACTTCCCCAAGCCAGAGATCAGTATTGCCCTGGCGGCGAACCCGCACGTGTGCTGGTTTCTAAGCCACAAAGCGCCCGAAATGGCTGGTTGGGTGGAGGAGCAGCTAGCGGATGCCCATGGGCTTCTCGAACACACCGAACCGCCTGATTCCGACCAGATTCGCCGGGCGGAACAGCAGGTACTCGCATCGTTGGAAGATCTGATGGTATATGCCCTGGACCCATCCATCTACGACGCGCAGCCCTTTCTCGCCTGGGACTCCAATGAACTGACGGATCTGGTCGACTTTACCGGCAAAACTGTCATCGACGTGGGTTCGGGCACCGGGCGGCTGGCGTTTGTTGCCGCGCCGCTGGCGAAAACTGTTTACGCTGTGGAGCCGGTCGGCAACCTGCGAGATTTCATCTACCAAAAAGCGCGCGCCCAGGGGTTGAGCAACGTCTACGCCGTGGATGGAATCATCACCGCCATCCCCTTTGCCGGCAGCTTCGCGGACGTCACCATGGGCGGGCACGTGTTTGGCGACTTCCTCGAAGAAGAGACCAACGAACTGGAGCGCGTCACCAAACCGGGTGGCATGGTGATCCTGTGCCCTGGCAATAACGACAGCGACAACGATATCCACCGCTTCCTGGTGGGGCGGGGGTATCAGTGGGGCGCGTTTGAAGAGCCGCAAGACGGCGGCAAACGCAAGTACTGGAAGATCCGCGAGGGGTAACAATGCTGCCAAAACCGCCCAATACCGTCGCCATAGAGGTGATCACGGGGACGTACAACACCGGTAAAGGACTGATCTTTGCCAAGTCGCTGCGCGGGCCGAAAAACCGCGATACGGGCAGCCCACGGCAGGCGCTGATGATTCACCCCGAAGGCCTGGGCGGAAACCATACCCTCATCGAACGACACGCCCGCTGGCTGATCACCCGCGACTTGTTTGACCTGGTGCTGCTGCCGGATCGCCGCGGGGCGGGCGCTTCCTCGCCCATCACCCACAAGATGACCCTGCGCGAGCAGGCCGAAGACATGCAGCGCCTGCTCGACCGTATGGGCATCCAGTCGCCGATAGCGGTGATTGGTTACTCCTACGGCGGCATAGTCGGGCTGACGCTGGCAGGCATCGACCCCCGCATCGCCTGCGCGGTGATGGTCGCTGCCGCTCCAGAAACGCAATCCCAGGGCGGCTTTGAGCGCCTGCTGTGGCGGTGGGGCATCATTCCGCGCCTGGTGCGCTACCAGATCCGCCGCTCCCTGGGCAAGCGCCCGCTCCAGCAGACCAACTTTGACCCCGGCTACGACTCGCCCAGTCCGCGCGTCATGTCTACCCTGTTCACCGACGCGCTAAAAGCCACCACTCCCGACCTGGCCGACTCGCTCCAGTACGAGTACGAAGCCACCCACGACCCCCACGCCGCCGCCCTGCCGCCCGATTTTGCCCTCGATATCCCCGTTGCACAGATCATTGGCGAAGGCGACGAGCGCTGGAGCACCACGCTGCCCGCCGGGTGGCACGATCGTGTGCCCAACTTCACCCGCAAAGTGATCGCCGACGCATGGATGCACCACGACATCTACGTGAAAGCCGAGGCCTATTCGGTCGCGCTGGCAGAGGTGCTGGAGGAGATTTGCCCCGTGTGCAAACAATCGGGGTAATGCAAGCTTTTTAGTAGGGGCGCAACCCTGGGGTGGGGGATTGGCGCCTTTGCGATCGCCAGTTGTGCGGCTACCACTTTCACCGCCAGCACAAGATTGACCGGTTTATTGTAGACTTTTGCTGCAACCAGGAAGGATTGGTGATTGAAGTCGATGGAGAGATTCATCAACAGCAAGTAGAAGCAGATCAAGAGCGGGAACAAATACTAATAAGTCTCGGATATCGTGTCATCCGATTTACGAATGAACAAGTGCTTACACAAACCGAGCAGGTTTTACAACGAATCATCGCTGCGATAAATTAAACATGCCTCAAAAGGCACCCCCTCTCCGGATTTGCAGGTTGCGCTCATCAACATAAATGAAGAACCAGAACAGCACATCCGGAGAGGGGGCGGGGGGTGAGGATCTTCTCCCCAATCTATGCTATAGTAATTTCATCCAACCCTGAGAGACTCCCATGAAAAATCGCATCGCGGCCCTGATCGTTCTCACCAGCATACTCCTTGCCTTTCTCCCTGCCCCTGTGCGCGCGGACGTCGCCCCGCCGCCCATCCCGCTTGTCGGCGGGTTAGGGCCGTTTGAATACCAGAGTACAAACGTGCAGATGGTCTCAGAGCGGGTGGAGATGGAATGGGGTGCTTACGAACGGCTCGATCGAGAATATCCGGAGTTTACTATCATACTGCCAGGAGTAATGGTGGATGCCTGGTTTATTATGCGTAACACCAGCAGCCAGGATGAGACGATGCAGGTGGTATTCCCGCTAAATGATTTGAATCAATGCCCTGTACCAGAATCATATAAGAAGTTTTATAGTTATTCTTACTTTTCTTTTAATTCGTCTTTAGACAAACGTCAGTAACCTGACAAATTGTCAGGTTGAAAACAGCACCTTAAAAACCGAGTTTCAAGCCGTTTTCGCAGCAACCGGGGTCTTTTTCACCACCGGAAAGCGCGGTTTA
>JAEYTI010000268.1 GCA_023434145.1 Chloroflexota bacterium
TTTTTTGTTTGTGTTGGCGCTCCACCCCCCCCAAAAAACCACGGCAGCTCCCAAAGAGCCCAACTTTTTATCCAGTTTGGGGCGCAAGACTCGCCCAGCGGTTATCCCAAAATTCCTCCCTTTCAACCCTGTAAAGGTTACAGCAAACCCGCTATTGTATAATAACCTCTGAAAGAGGGCTTCCCATGAACCATCCAACTGTTCTGTTGACAAAACGGCTCGTACCGGGGTTGATCCTGGGCTTTGTTGTGCTGATTGGCCTGGCCTTGCTGGGCGATCTGCGCGAGGTAAGCCAGTCCCTGCTGCACTTCCGCTGGGAATATTTTCTAATCGCCCTGGCGCTGACTATGCTGAATTATGTGCTTCGTTTCTTTAAGTGGCACTTTTACCTGAAGCAGATCGGTGTGCGCAGGCTCTCCCTGATGGAGAGCGCCCGGCTGTTCGTGGCCGGCTTTCCCCTGGCTGTGACGCCCGGCAAGGTAGGCGAGGCGCTCAAAGGCGTATGGCTCAACCGGCTTACCGGCGTGCCCGTTGGGCGCGGCGTTTCAGTTGTGCTGGCAGAACGCATCAGCGACGGGCTGGCCGTACTGATCCTTTCCACGCTTGGCATTGTCGCTTACCCACAGTACTGGCCCGCCTTTGTCACCATCCTCAGCTTGCTGCTGGCCATGGTCGTCCTCTCGCAAATCCGCCCGGCAGCGATGTTTTTGCTTGGCCTGGGTGAAAAATTGCCCCTGGTGAGCCGCTTTGCCCACCAACTGCGCGAGTTTTACGAAGGAAGCTTTGCCCTCTTCCGTCCTGGCGCTACGCTGGTAGCCGTTCTGCTTGGCACGATCTCATGGCTGGGTGAAGGGTTGGGGCTGTATGCCATCCTGCTTGGATTAGGATTGGAGCCATCGACCCAATTAATGGCGATGGCTGTGTTCATCTTATCGTTCTCCACTGCCATCGGCGCGGCGTCGGCGCTGCCCGGCGGCCTTGGCGCAGCAGAAGTATCCATCGCCGGCATGCTGACCCTGGTGGAAGGCATGAACCCTGCCGACGCTACATCTGCCACGCTGCTCATTCGGCTGGCGACTCTCTGGTTTGGCGTGGGCCTGGGTTTGGTCGTGTGGACCTTCTCCTCGGACCTGCTTGGCTTTACCAGGGAACCGGACGCGACCGCCGAAGCCTAACCGCCGATATTTCTTCCAAATAGTGGTTTTTTTGTAAGGTTTTTGTAGAAGTTGGATGTAGAATCCCTGTTTCAGGCATCCATCTTGGGGTAAAATTTAAGTGCACTATTGTAAGTGGACCAGATAAATGCCCAAGTCAAAAGGGACGATCCTCAACAATCGCTACCAGATCGATGAAATTCTGGGGCAAGGCGGGATGGGAGCGGTTTACCGCGCGGTAGACGAGCATTTGCACATTCTCGTTGCCGTGAAGGAAAACCTCTTCCTCACCGAAGAGTACAGCCGCCAGTTTCAGGCCGAAGCACGCATTTTGGCCGGGCTGCGGCATGCGAACTTGCCCCATGTCACCGATTATTTTAGCATTGAGGGGCAAGGGCAGTACCTGGTCATGGATTACATCGAGGGTGAAGACCTGCGCAAGCGCATGGAGCGGGTCGGTTCGCTGCCTGAGCGCGATGTACTCTTGATCGGCATTTCGATTTGTGACGCGCTGGCATATATGCACAGCCGCAGGCACCCCATCGTCCACCGCGATATCAAACCCGGCAATATCAAAGTAACCGCCGAGGGTAAGGCCGTGCTGGTAGATTTTGGTCTGGCGAAGATCATGCAGCGCGGGCAGGTGACCTTAACCGGCGCGCGCGCCATGACGCCTGGCTACTCTCCGCCAGAGCAGTATGGTACCGCCCGCACCGATCCGCGGTCTGATATCTACTCGCTGGGCGCTACCCTCTACGCGGCGCTGACTGGCTCAATCCCCGAGGATGGGCTGGCCCGCATGACCGGTAAAACAAAACTGACCCCCATCCGCGACATTTTGCCGCGCGGCAATCGCAAACTGATCGAGACGATCGAGCAGGCATTGGAAGTGGACCCCGATGACCGCTTCCAAACGGCAGATGAGTTCAAGCGCGCGCTAATCGAATCGGGCGAGCTGAGTTCCGTTTACCAGGAGCGTCCCACCATCCCCCCGCCGCCCGAGCTGGCAGAGGCAGAAGGAATCCTCCACGACCCGGAAGCGGAAGAGGCATCGCCATCCTTCCGGGCCCGATCGCGCAAACGCAAGCAGCGCATCCGGGCTGCACTGGTAAGCATTCCCGCGCTGATCTTACTGGTGGTAGGCGGCTACCTGGCGACGATGTTCAATCCCGATCTCACGCAGAGCGTGCTGGGCTATTTTACTGCTTACCCGTCCTCCACCTGGGAGGCAACCGAAGTATCCGCGCTGAACACTACTCCGCCCATCGATCCGACGACTGCCCCGACCGAAACCGCCGACCCGGGCGTGATGATCCCGGTTGAGATTACCCTTACCCCCACCCCCGAAAATACCCCTACTGCCTCGCCTACGCCAACCGAAACACTAATTCCAACCGCTACACCGCTGGGTGGCGGGCAGGGGCAGATCGCTTTTGCCTCTGACCGTACCGGGGTTATGCAAATCTGGCTCATGAACTCGGATGGCAAAACCGCACCGCGCCAGCTCACCAATGCTACCGGCGGCGCCTGCCAGCCCACCTGGTCTCCTGATGGCCTGTCTCTGGCTTACACATCGCCCTGCCCCGGCAAACAGAACACGTACCCCGGCTCGAACATCCACATCAGCCGCTTAAATGCAGAGATGAAAGAGCTGGATCGCAGCCAAATCACTTCCAGTCTGGAGGGGGATTTTGATCCGGCGTGGTCGCCGGATGGCAACCGCATTGCATTCACATCACTGCGCAGTGGAAGATCCTCCATCTTTGTAATCGATCTGAGAGATAATTCCATTGCCCAATTAAGCGGCGGCGTGAAGTACCTGGACAAACACCCCTCTTGGTCGCCGAGCGGCATGGAGATCGTTTTTGCGCGCGAGCAGCTATTCACCACCCAGATCTGGAAGATGTCGGATACCGGGCAGGTGCAGACTCCCTTCGCAATCAGCGGCCCGGTGAACAACCTTTGGCCCTCCTGGTCAGCCGATGGGCAGGTGATCTTCTACAGCCAGATCCCGAACGAATCGCCCACAGCGCCGGTTTTGATGTACAAGTATTACGAGGACCGCGAAAGCCCGGTGGAAACCCGCATCCCTGCCAAGCCCAACGGGAAAGACGGCCCATATTTTGGCGTGAAGGCCTCGCCAGACGGTTTCTGGCTCGTTTATGAAAGCTGGCCCGACGGTGAGAATCACGATATTTACGTAATGAACGTAAACGGTTCAAACCAGCAGCGCCTGACGACTGACCCCGGCTTTGACTTTGGCCCGGTCTGGCAACCGGTTCCGGGGGCAGGGACGAACTAAGCCAACCCAGCGGCGTACTTTTCGGCGAACAGCGCTGGCGTTCCGCCTGTGTGCCAGAATAGGACCGTCTCGCCGCGCTGGAACTGCTCCCGCCGGATGAGGTCAATCAGCCCCGCTGCCGCGCGACCGGTGTAAACCGGGTCCAGCAGCAGGCCTTCGCTTTGCGCGAACAAACGGATCGCCTCGACCTCGGGCTCACCCACCACTCCGTAACCCGCTCCCAGATAATCGGCATTCACCAGCACATCCGCGGTGGTTAGCCGCACGGATTCACCCAAACGCTCCGCCGCCTGGTTTGCCAGGTCCGCGACCACGGTTTGCAGCGATTCCTGCGGCTCGTCGATGCTGATGCCCAGTACCTTCCCGCTCCACCCGGCCCGCCGCGCACCGAGTGCCAGCCCGGCTTGCGTGCCACCCGACGATGACGCCACAACGATCCAGTCAACGGGGACGTTCTGATCCAAAAACTCGCGGAAGGCGGCCTCAAAGGCCAGCGCTCCGAGCGCATTCGATGCGCCCAGGGGGATCATGTAGGGTCGGCGGCCATCCGCCCAGGCGCGGTCAAAGGTGTGCTGGAGGGTAGCTTCGCGCTCCTCGCGGCTGCACCAGACCATTTCCGCGCCAAACAGGTGATCGAGCAGCAAATTGCCATTCACCGGCTCCTCCGGGCTACCGGAGAGTACCAGGATGCAGTGCAGACCCATGCGTGCTGCCAGGGCAGCCGTTTGACGGCAGTGGTTCGACTGCGCCGCCCCAACGGTGATCAGAGTCCGCGCACCGTTGGCCTGTGCCTCGGCAGCAGCGAACTCTAGTTTACGCGCCTTATTACCGCCCATCGCCAGCCCAGTTAAATCATCGCGCTTCACCAGGATGTTCGGGCCCTTCAGCAGCCCGCTTAGCCGTGCGAGCGGATCAATGGGTGTAGGTAAATTTGCAATACGGAGCCGTGGAATAATCATATAGTAACCTCCGCCTGAGTGCGCGTCCTGCCCCTCCGTCGCATGACATCCAGCAGCCGTGGCAGCAGGCGTGTATAGACCGTGTACAGCAGTGGACGCGCCGGATAGTCCCATGCGCCAGCGGTGCGAATCACCGTCCCGCCCAGCCCTTCT
>JAEYTI010000031.1 GCA_023434145.1 Chloroflexota bacterium
GAACGTTGCTTCGCAACGTTCCCCTACAACCACGGCAAAACCCCGTGACCCATATTTCTCATTTTATTTTAATGTATAATTTGGACTAAAATAGTAATATTACTTTAAGACATCAGCAAGATCGGTGTCCCCACTAGAAATGCAATGCTCGGCGCGTCCCCCCCGTGCCAGCAGAGCATCTGGTGGTATTCCCTCCCTGAGGACCGCCAGGCATGTCCCCCCCATGCCTGGCGGTCACGTTTTAACTAACGGGGTGGGCTTTTCGAATTTTCCCAATGCGGGTTACCTGAAAAGTAGAGGCTGCCCAACACCATCTTGGGCAGCCTCACCATCACACGCCAGCCTGTTTTAGAAGATCAGCAGACACTCTATCTTGATGGAGCACGGGGATACCCGACACAACCCGGCTCACATCATCATTCTACTCACGCTTACATTCACACACTCTGGCTGCATCCACAACTGCAGCCGAACTGTTGAAACAGGCTGTGTGTGCATACTTAGCGTACGACTCTGCTTTATTTTCGCCAATTCCAGAGGTCTCCCCGAACCTTGGGGGATTCCCCTACAAAGCGGAAAGGCAAATTCTGGTCTTCGCCTGCCGAAAATTGTGCCAGCAATCGTTTTGCTAAAACAGCATCGCGCCGCCTAGCAGCGCCAGCACCAGCAAAATCAATGCGATCACCAGGAAAATGCCAAAGAAAATGCGCGCGGCAGTCGCTGCACCGCGTGCCACACCGGTGAACCCCATCGCTCCCGCAATCAGCGAGATGACAAAGGCTACGATGGCCCACGTCAATAGATCCATTGTTTTCTCCTTTCCGCTTACTTCTGTTCTTTCTTCTGCTTTTTTGCGTCTTTTCCCTCCACCACCACGGTTGGAGGCTGCTTGGTCGTCTCTTTTCCTGCTTCTTTCACAACCTCCTCCACCGTTCCTTCTTCTACGGCATTTTTGGTTTCGGTTGTCGTCCGTCCTTCCACCTTTATGGTGGGCGCTTCTGCTTGCGTATCCTCACCCAGCAGCTTCTCGATCGGCGTTGGCGGGGCTTCATCCTTGCGTTTCTCGTTTTGGATCGAGGCCATCGCCTCAGGAGAGATGAAACCCATCTCAATGGCATGTTTCGCAATCGCAACGGTATCATCCGCCAGCACCAGCGCGCTGCCCGCCTCCACAACGCTCTTTGCCAGTTCGCGCACCATTTCTGGACGCTTTAAGTCACGCGTAACGTTGCGGATATACACAGCCTGAATGCGCTTGGGATACATGGTTACGAGCTCGGCGTAAATTTCGGGGTCTTCCTGCCCGCTGTCGCCGATCAGAATAAAGGGCATGTCGGTGTAGAAATCGAGCATCTCTTTGATGTAGCGCATTTTGTATTCTTTGTGTTTGATCGGCAGGATCTCCTCCGGTGTGACGCCCCAATCCCGCAGGAATAGCACCGGCCCCACCGGAATTCCTTGAAGATTGAAGAATTGTGACAGTAAATCATACAGGTTCCACGGTGATGAAGAGACATAGAACAACGGGTTCATCTCCGTACCGCTCTTGCCTGTGAACAGCGCCCGGTACAATGCCGCGACGCCGGGGAACGGCAGCCGGGTGTGCGCATTGCCCAAGAACACATTGCGTGCCATCTTCAACATATGAGTCGCGTCTGATTGAAGCACCGTGTCATCGATATCCGATACCACCACATGGCGCGCAGTGGGGGGCGGCACCAAAACCTGCCCAATCTCCTTCACCGGCGCATGGGACTGTTCCTTGGGGATCGGATCGATTAGCTCCAACTCTATTGGATGCCAAAGCTGCCGCTCAGAAAGCGGCGCGCGCGGCTCGATCGATATCTCGAAGTACCCCTCCTGATTTGCAACAATTTCCTGCTCTACATATCCAAAACGAGCAACCAGCCTGGCGTTCGGCACCTCGTCGCTTTCCATGCGTTTGTACATATTCACAATGTTATCCCACAGGTTGTCGTTGCGCTCAGCCTCTGGGATATTCTTATCCTCGAGCACGCGCCCGCGCAAAAACAGTTGCTCAGGTGTACCGTATCCCCGATAAGCGATAATTTTCACCGGTCCGGGGCCGCCCAGCGCGTAATGCAGCCGGTACCGCAGCTCATCCATGCGCTGTTCGGCGTTATAGGCTAATTGCGTGAGAACTTTCTTCCAACCAGGCATACGATCCTCCGTTCCGTTTTGTTCCCCCTTAAAACGGCTGGCTTCCATGCGCTTGCCCGTACTCCATTCGTGCGGGCCTCGCTTGTTTTCCTATACCGGAATATTGATCCTCGTTTTCGGCTCGCTGCCTCCAACGAACCCAAACAGGTTCAATCCGCTTTTTCAGTATACGGGAAAGCACGTTAAGGGAATATCAGGATTATTCGGATACCCGTAAAGCTGCCGGCAGTTCAATTCGTGTTCAGTAGACAAATATTTTGGACTGCGACCCTACAACCATGAAAGGTTTGTCAAGTCGTATTATTTTTTTCACACCAGCGATTTATAATAATGGAGCGGAAATACTCACCCCAAAATAATATCCACAGGGAGAAGCGTTAAATGAATATCCACAAGAGGGAGACCTTACCTCGGGCTGCCCGTATTGGGCTGGTGATCGTCATGGTGTGCTCACTGTTTGCGGCATTTCCCGCGACCCCTGTTCACGCCGAAAGTTACGTTCTCGTCGTTGGTCCAGATGAGCAATACAGTACAATTCAGGCTGCTGTCAATAATGCGCGGCCAAATACGGTCATTCACGTTAAGGCAGGCACTTATGACGGAAGTGTTGACCTATCAATAATGGGTTTTCTTCTTTCGACTGGCACACGCACTGGAAATCTTGCCATTGTTTCGATCGATGGTCCCGGAGAGGCTGTCTTGAATGGCGGCTACGATATCACTTTGAGCGATAAAGGTGCAGGCTTTGATGGATCTTTGTGGCTCGATGGAATGACCTTATCATCAAATTACGATTCCATTATTTCACTACAGAGCTTTAAGAACCTGATGCTTACGAACTGCACCATCACGGCTTCCGGTGATTCTTCAAACCTTGATTCCCACGTCATCAGCCTGAAGGCAACTTCTGGTGTACACACCGTTGCTATCAAAGAAAGTACTTTTAATAATTTCGCACGTGATGGGATAAACGTAGCGGCGAGCGGTTCGGCGCGGGTTGATGTCGTCGTAGAGGACAGCATATTCAAAGCCGAGAACGCTATTTACTCACCCCAAAAGGCAATTGCCATTTCTGCCATCGACACATCCACTGCACAGTTGACTGCTTTTAATAACGATATTACGGGAATGTTCAATTCCGCAATTTCCGTCGTTGCGAACAGCGCCTCTAAGGTCAACCTTTCTGTGCATGTTTACAAGAATAGGCTCACTAATGTGGCGAGGAGTGCGGGTAAAAGCGCAATAGAAGTGAAAACAGCAGGCACCGGTGCGCACGACGTAGAAGCCCGGATCGTATCGAATGAGAAGATTGATGTGCCTACAAACAGCAAAGGAATTCTCCTTGAGCCGGGTGGCTCGGGTACCTTTACCGGGGTGATGCGATGGAATACGATCGATGGTGGCGGTATTGTCGTTGACAGTGGTACATCCCAAAATGCCGCCACAACCGGCAAATTTAAAATGGATACGAATCTCATTCGTAATACGTATAAAAGCAGCGCCATCGACATGCACCTGCGGACCAATCAGACAGTTGCATGGTTTGGTCTGATCTCTAATAATATTCTGTCTTCAATCGTTCCCCCTGATGATCAGGGATTGGAAACGATGCATTTCAAAGTGGAACGCTTGGGTGGCTCCCCATCATATACAATGAACTTATCAGGCAGCCAGGGAAACGGAAATATAAAGGTGGAAAATAACAACACTGGCGGAATCTTCAATGTGATTGGGGAAGAAGCCAGTGCTTCTGCACAAATATCCAGAAACAATCCCGGTTATGTTCCGTATGTTTATGGCACCGTATCTGTTACCCCGAACTTTACAGCGCTGATCCATGAAAATACTCGTCCCGTAACCAATCCAGACCGGCTTATCACGTGGAAGAATATGCCTCGTTCCCGAGATGTGGTGGATAACGACGTCGATACAAACGGCAAAATACTCACGTTCGCAAACCCACTGGGCAAAAATGGCGGGAGTTTCTACATCGACACATTAGATACTCCTGATTTCCAGCAGGATGATCTTCTGGTTTACCAGCCGCAAAAAGGATACCTTGACGTAGATAGCTCATACTATGTTATGCAGGATAACATGGGCTGCATGAGCATTGGGAAGGTCGATACGTTCGTCACAAAAACCCCGGTCTTCCTGCCCGCTGTTAGAAAATAAGCTTTGCCCACGGTTTTCACAAAGTTGCTTCCCTTTTTTTGGGGTTTGGGGTATGGGTGGCCGCAACGCGGCCACCAATACCCCAAAAACCGCTCTTCTCCCCTTCCAGCTTGCGGAGCAAGCGCAGGAAGGGGCCGGGGGTTGGCCCTGTGGATGGGGCTTTCACAAAGCGCTCGACTTTGTGAAAGCCCTGAAGCTTTGCCTGCTCTGTCTTGCCCATCGCCGGAGCGCATGCTATAATAACCGCGTGCCGGCCCCAGTAGCTCAATAGGACAGAGCAAGGCACTCCTAACGCCTAGGTTGTGAGTTCGATTCTCGCCTGGGGCACCATAAGACAAAAAATGCTCGTAAATAGAGCATTTTTTGCTTTAAAGACCGCTTCTCGCGGCCTGGCTGACCTTCAGAACGTTCATGTGCTTTAAGCTCGGAGAGTAACCCCAAAACTTCCCTAATCGGTCAAATTTTGTCTGCTTTTTGATGAAACTTTGAACAACAACGTATATGATTATGGTATAATTTTTCCAAAGAGATGTGTGACAAATAGCGGCATCTCGTTTTGACAGCCGGTTGGCAGAAGATTTGAGGAGACAAAATGGAAGCGAAACTGTATGTAGGAAATATTTCCTACCAGACCACCGAAGATGAACTGCGCGAGCTATTCGGGCAGGCAGGGACTGTGGTGTCGGTGGATGTGATTAAGGACCGCGACTCGGGTATGTCGAAGGGATTCGCCTTTGTTACGATGAGCTCTCAGGAAGAAGCAGATGCAGCGATCCGGCAGATAAACGGCCAGAGCGTAGGCAACCGCGAAATCCGCGTGAGCGTTGCCCGGCCGAAAGAAGACCGCCCCTCTGGCGGCTACGGCGGTGGCGGGGGCCGCGGTGGTGGTTATGGTGGCGGCGGTGGTCGCAGTGGCGGCGGTGGCTATGGCAGCGGCAGCGGCCGTGGTGACCGTGGTGGCGGTGATCGCGATCGCCGCGGCGGCGGTGGTCGCTACTAGATTCTACCTTCTGACAACAGCATAAAATAAAAAGGGCCGTCTTCATCAGAGACGGCCTTTTTCTACGCATATGATACAATCACGTTTAGATAATTTTTTGTGTGATTTTCCCATTTGGTTTGGGAGCAAGGCCCGAACCAAATGGGAAAATCGCCAGAATTCCCCATTGCGGAGGTGGCGGCATGTTGAGACCTACACGCCAGGAAGTGCTGCGAATGAAGCTGGATGATCTACGCCTGCTGGTGCAGGGGCAGAGGGGGCTGGAAGATTGGCCCGGTGATTGGCCTGTGGCGGGGATGATTCTTGAGCAGTCTTATTTTAACTTCCAGCGATCCTCCTCGGGTGAGCAGTTGTTTGGCATAACCTTGTTCGGCGACCGCGCAAACGGCACGGGTATCGATGAAAACGCGCTGGTGGCTATACTCCGCGCCTACGCCCTGATGCACCTGGAGAACGAAGAACTGGGACGGATTTAAAGAATCGCTGGTTCCGTCAGGATCATTTCCTTCCAGCGCGCGCAGGTTTCGGGTTGGGTTTGCAGCCAACCCTGCATCACAGTAAATAGCAGTGTTCGCCGGTAGGCGATGAACAGGTTAAGCTGCCCCAGCCACCAAGGATCCAGGTGGTTTTCAGTTTCGTACCCTGCCATAAAGTCTGCAAGCCATTCCCGCAGTGGGGCAGCATCTGTTAGCGGGCGTTCCATGCCGCCGGTTATTTCAAAGAGCAAGTGCTGGAAGGCGACCATTACATCATTGATAAACCAATGGTAGTTCGCAACGTCAAAATCCAGCAGGGTTAGCGTGCCGCCCGCGCCAGGCTCACCATCTAACATCAGGTTCTGCACGTGTGCGTCGTTATGGATGAACCCGAAACTCTGGCGGGTTTGCGGTAGGGCTGCCAGCCGGCCGTGCAGGGTGCGCCAGTAGGCTTTCACTTCGGGGTCTTCACACATCTCGTAGAAGCCACGCCATTCTTGCTCCCAGCCGAGCACCTGCTTGCCATTCACCTCCGAACACTGCCAGGATGGATATGCCTGCGCAGCGCGGTGTGTTTGCGCAACCACCTGACCATGCATACGCGCAAAGGCAGGCGTCCATTGTTCGGGCTTGGGATTCTTTCCGCTGGCACGCGGCATGATATACGCCAGGAACCCATCTTCTCCGCTGCCTGCCAGGGTGAGCAGTTTGCCATCAGGAAGAGGCAGTGGATAGACGATACGCACGCCCTGTTCGCCCAGAAAGTGGACGTACTTCAACCGCTCGCCCATAGGAAGGAGAGAGTCAGGATCATCGAGGTTTGCCTGCATCACCTTGAGAACTCGCTCACCTGAATCGTGCGGAAAGGTATACGCCGCGCCATCCGAGTCTTCGCGCCCGCCGCCCAAGAACGTTAGTGCAGCGCGATTGGTTCCGCAGCTTGTTGCCAATGTTTCGAGAATAAGATCCGGGATCGGGATCATGGGTCACCTGGAAAGTAGAATGTATTGCGAATGCAGCTAATTTTACCTCAGCCAGCCGAACATTGCTTCTCCGAAGTCCGCCTTGCGCGTCGATCTCTATAATGCGCTCGCTAGAAGCGTCCACGCTGTAAAATAGGCCGTTGCTTGGATTTAGCGCCAGATCGCTTGGCTGAAATGTCGCACAAATAACAGACGCAAATCAATGATCGGATCGATTCTAAAGTAACGTGAATTCGGGATAAGGGTGTTTATTGTTGTTTTGTGGGTGCGAAGCACCCACAAAACAACAATAAACACCTCCTAATTCCCTATACCCGAACTGCCGTTAAAGTAGAGAATAGCTATTCTGGATGTTGTGGGCATCCATCTTGTCTTTCTCTTGATTTGTAAATGACCCTCAAATCCGGTACCATGGCCAAAAGGGGGCTCTTTCCCGTCTTGCCGCTCGTACGTTTTTGGCGGCTAGCAGTTTTGCCTGACTCATAGGCTTACAGGTATTGGAAATGGATTTCGACCCAAGCAAAACGCAACCCCCACGAAAGCGGGTGCGCCTGAGTGTTCCGCTGCTGATGCTGGCGCCGTTCGTTTTTGCCATTGCATGTATTGGCCTGGGAGCACTGGCATTTGGGCAGTTTGGGGAACGCGCCGTGATCTCTCTGCTGGGAATGCGAGTGGGGGCAGCGCCCGAGCGAGTGGGTATTCCGGTTACCGGCGGAGCGCAGCCCACCCCAAAGCCAGTGCTCCCGCCCGAACAGCAAAGGCTTCTCCCCGAAGCGGAAGGATATGGCTATCTTTTGCTCGCGCAAGAGCAGATGGCAAGCTGTTACGACTCATTTGGCGCATTTGTGGATCTGGAGCAGCTCGTGTTTGAAGAACCGGCGCTCTTCAAGGATGCAGTCTATCGCGATTCGGCGCAGCAAGCCGCAGGCATGTTCCGCAGCGACTGCGAGGCGCTTCACGCGCTGCCCGCGGCCCCGCCTGCTTATCGCGAGTTGGACAAATGGCTGCGCCTTTCCGCGGACGAGGCCGGGCTGGCAGCAGATCATTTCATGCTCGCGCTAGAGGCAGGGCAGTCGGGTGTCTTTTCCTCCCGCTCCATGCACCTGACGGTGGAGCACTTGTTGAACTTTATTGACTATTCTCACAACGCCGCATCGATACTGGAGTTCATCAGCCAGCGGCACGACTTGTGATCGTCAGCCTGCTGGTTCGGCGGCCTGGTCTATGCTCACCGGTAGGGTCACGGTTACCTCTGTTCCCTGTCCGGGTTCGCTCACAACGTTGAGTTCCCCGTTCATCCCGCGCACCCGTTCCATTGTGCTAACGAGCCCAAAACGGCCATCCCGCACCATCTCGATCCACTCGGTTGGCACGTCGAAACCTTTACCGTTGTCCTTCACTTGCAGCTTTATCTGTTCGTCATCATATTTTAGCCGCACCCAAATGTGCTGCCCGCCTGAGTGATTGACAGCGTTGTTGAGAAGCTGCTGGTAAATGCGGAAGATGCCCAGGCGCAGCGGGTGTGGCAGCGGATCTTTGCCATCGGGCAAATCCAGGTGCAGAATGCGCCCTTCTTCCAGCCGGTCTTGGATGCGCTCGGCGTGTGAGCGGATGGCCTGCTGCAAGCCCAGGTGAACCAGCGTGGTGGGCCGCAGCTCGCCGCAGATCAGGCGCAAGGTGGCGTTCACATGCTGAATGGTTTGCAGGGCCCTACCAATTGTCTCTTCTTCCGGACCTTCCAGCACGTTGCGTACCTCTTGCAACTGGTAAAACGCGCCATACAAATCTTGCAGTGGGCCATCGTGGATCTGTTTGCCGAGCCGGGCGCGCTCCGTATCCACGCTTTGCAGCAGGCGGTGTTTCATCTCCTCGAGTCCAGCCTCCATCTGCTTGCGGTCGCTCACGTCGAACGACAACCCGATGACGCCGTTCACTGCCCAATACTCGTCGAAATATGGGGTGAAGAAAGTTTCGAAGGTATGCCCTTCGGCATTGTCCACCTCCGCGTGGACTGTTTCACCAGACAATGCGCGCTGGATATACCCCAGCATGTCAGGGCGATCAGACAACCGCTCGAGAATGGACTGTCCGAGCAGCAGTTCGGGATTCATCCCGGCGGCTGCTACACCCTTGCCTTCCAGCAGAATTAGCCGTCCCTCCCGGTTGATCACCCACAAGATCACCGGCAGGTTGACGATCACCGTGCGCAGTTGGGCCGCCGCTTTGCGGAGTGCATCTTCCGAACGGCGGCGCTCTACAACGCGCCCAATCTGCACCCCAATGTGGGGCAGCACGGCAAGTAAATTCGGGTCCGGCGGGATATCCTGCTCATTGAAGAATTCCAACACGCCGACCACTTCTTTGCCTGCCAGCACCGGGATTGCCAGTGCCGTGCGCAGATTGGCTTCTTTTGCCTCGTTTTGGCGGGTAAACTGTTTGTGCTCTGAGAGCTTGTTCATCCACACAGGCTGACCGGTGGCAAGCACTAAGCCCGGCAGGCCATACCCAGACTTAAAACGCAGTTGCTCGCTCTTGGATCGAAACGTTGCATACTGCGACGATGCCCCCTTGCTCCACAGCGGAGACGAGCTGAGCGAGCCGTCTTCATCGGTGAGCAACGCATGCCCCAGCGGCCATTTGAGGTGCTGGCACAGCCGGTCGATGGTGTACTGAAAGGCACTGGAGACGTTATTCGTTTCGTTGGCGGCGATGGCCACTTCTTGCAAAAGCTGCACCAGCGCGCCCTGGCGTGAGAGTTCTTCCTCGCGAGATTTTCGTTCGGAGATGTCGCGGATAATGCTCACGACAACCAGCCCAGTTTCGGTTTGCAGCGGATTGAGCGTGATTTCGGCGGGGAACGTGGAGCCATCTTTGCGCCGGGCGTGCAGCTCCAGCCGGTGCGACTGGATTGCAGCCATAGCGCGCGTGCGCGGGCTGCGCATAAATCCGGCCCGGTAGGTCTGGTGCCCTTCACGCAGGTTTTCTGGCACAAGGATTTCGACAGGTTGGCCAATAATCTCCACGCGCTTGTATCCAAACAGCTTCTCTGCCTCGCGGTTCACCGAGGTGATCTTCCCCTCGTTGTCTGTGAGGATATTTGCATCCGGCGAGGCTTCAAACAAATGCGCGAACATCGCTTGCGTTTGCCGCAGCGCTTGCTGGGCTTGTTCGCGGGCCGTCACGTCGGTAATGACCAGCACAAACCCTTCCAGCGCATCATTCTCGCTGATGACTGGCTTGAGCGACCAATCCCAAACAGAGCCGATGGATGCGGCCCCACCGCTTTTAAAGCCTAATAGCGCCTTGCCGTAGGCGTAGAATGGCAAACGCGTTTCTCGAGCGCGCTGAAAGATGCTTTCCTGTTCCGCATCGGGATAGAGAGCGAAATGATCCTTGCCCGGGTAAAAGTTGATCTGGTGCCCGCCCGCATTGGCGTAGGAATCGTTGACACGCACATACTGGAACTGTGTATCCAGGTGCGCAATTCCCGCATGAACGTTTGAGAATAACTTTTCGAGTGAAGCCTCAGATGGATGCGTTGATCGGCCTGCACGATTCTTCTGCATTTTTCGGGGCCGCATATGCTCTCTTGTTCTCCGAATCATTAAAATCCTCTTCACCCGTTCATTTTCCAATTATATATCTGTATTATAGCCAATTCGTGTTTGGCGAACAACTTAGGGAATAGCCTAGAGACAAGAAAAGGGACTACCCAACCAGAGGGTTGGATAGTCCCATGAACCGTATGCGGAGTTTTTAGTGGCCGCTGCCGCCGGTCGGCACGCCTTCGTACACTTCGTGGTTCTCCTCGCCATCCACCTCCAGGAAGCCAGCCAGACCGCGTTCCATGCGAGAGAGGGCGTGATCAACCAGGATGTAGCGTCCCGGGACTTCCAGGTCAAATTCGACCATGGTCGCGCCGCCAGGGGGAACCAGCGTGGTCTGCACATCGGTGAGCGGGGCAGAGGTCAGCGAGCCCTGGTCGTACACCCGGTCGAAGATCTCGCCGATCACGTGGAACGAGGAGGTGAAGTTGGGGCCGCCGACACCGAAGTAGATGCGCACGCGCTCGCCGGTGTTGGCTTTCATCGGCTGCTCGGCCGTCAGGCCGCCTACCGCGCCGTTGAAGACGAAGTACTCGGGCTCTTCATCCAGCAGTTTTTCTACAGAGAAGGTATTGTGGCCCTTGGTGCCCATATCCTGGGTGGTATAGAACTCGCCCTGCATTACGTAGAACTCGCGGTCGACGGGGGGCAGGCCCTCTTCCGGCTCAACCAGGATCATGCCGTACATGCCGTTCGTGATGTGATGGGCAACCATAGGGGTGGCGCAGTGATAGACGTACAGGCCGGGGTTGAGCGCCTTGAAGGTGAACATGGTCTCTTTGCCGGGCAGGGTCTGCGTGGCGACCGCCCCACCACCTGGGCCGGTGACGGCATGGAAGTCAACGGAATGCGGGGCCGCACTGTCGGCGGCGTTCTTCAAGTACACTTCCACCGTATCACCCACGCGCACGCGGATGAAGGGACCGGGCAGCTTGCCGTTGAAAGTCCAGAAGCGGTAGCTTACGCCATCAGCCAGGCGGGCTTCTACCTCGATCGTTTCCAGATCAACGCGAACCGTTTCAGGGGTGGAACGGTTCAGCGGGCCGGGCAGGTCATCTGCGGCGCGGACGATGCTGTTCGTCGCCACGGGCTTGGATTCGTTTTCTTTCGCGGCAACCGCCGTCTTGTTCGACTGCGGAGCGCAAGCGGTGACGAGGAAGGCAGCGATCATCAAGATTGATATTACAAATAGGGTTTTCGACTTCAGGGTTTTCATCGGTTTCATTCTCCGGTTCGCGGTTAATTGTGTTTGTGATTACGCGTTTAGGATACCGGATTGTGAAACGACACTCTTTGATCTTAATCAAATAACTGGATAGGAATTGTCTATTTTTGAAAACGTGTTGATGCAGGATGCGCCCGCATCCTGCATCAACACGTTTTCAAAATACTTACTCTGCTTTTTTGCGTACCGGCAGATCTTCGGCAATGCGCACCAGCCCATGCGGGAAGCGGATGACCACTTTCTCGCGCCCGGCGGCAACAAGCCCCTGCGTCTCCCACTGTGAGAGTATGCGGCTGACGGTGAACAACGTTGTGCCCGACATCTCCGCAAGGTCCTGTCGGGTGAGGGGAATATCGATCAGCACGCCCTCCTCGGTCTTGCGCCCGGTTTGCGCGGCCAGCCGCAGCACCGTGCGCGCCACACGGCGCTCCACGCGCTCGGTTGCCAGCTCGCGATAGCGGTCCTGGAACTCGCGCACGTGCCCGGCCAGCACCTTCAGCGCGTTAACCGCCAGGGTCGGGTAGAGGTTGATGAGATCGAGCATGGTGGCGCGGGGCCAGTAGATCACCTCGCACCTGTCTGCCGCCTCTGCCGAAACCGGGTACTTCGCACCTTCCACAAGGCCAATTGCCGCGAACATCATACCCGCCGTCATCACCCGCATCAGCACCTGCTGTCCATCATCCGAAAGCTGAAACAACTTAAGCCGCCCGCTGCGCAGCACGTAGATCCGCTCGGCGGGGTCGTCCTGATAGAAGATGTAGCTGCCCTCATCAAAGCTCTTTTCGCGTGCAGCTTTCACAACGGTGTGCAAAGCATCATCCGAAAGGCCCTGAAAGAGTTGTATTTTGTTCAGCAGGATAACGTCGGTTTCGACCATGCGCAGCGGTTCCTCGTGGTTGAAATTGTACACGATTTAACAAGGAACACTTGAATGGAAGCGCACCTGATGCGCTTGTCAATGGTCGTGAGCACAGCCAGCCAAAACGGAACGGCCAGAATTGTCGGAATAGAGACAACTCTGGCCGTTTTTTATTCATACTTGCTTGCTACGGGCGTATTACGAGTGGCAAGAAGATCTGCGTTTCTGATTCACCGAGTAGTGAGAATTCAGTCAAATGGCAGATATCAACGGAAATGGTATTCATGGCAAGATCGATCCGATATGCGGAGGCTGGGCTGCACGTCTGTGCGGCATCTTTCCATGCCGATTCATCCTCGTCCCAGTAGTAGATGATGAGAGAATCCTCTCGGATCTTTTCGGTTGCCGCATCATCATACGTGATCGTTAATGTAACGGGCGCAGCGAAGCTGAATTCATCGACGGGGTTGCCGTTGCCGTCCAGGGCATCGATGGTAAAGCTATTACCAGCGAAGGCCAGCGTCCCCGTTTCTTTGCTCGGTTGCGGCCTTGGAGTGAAGGCCAGTACCGTACCGGCTGGCGCCGCTTCTGCCGGAATGATAACAGAGGTGCTGTCGTCATGCGCGGTTAGTTCACCACCGCTGTCAGTCACCGTCGCTGTGGACCGTTGTGTCCTATACCAGCCGGGCTCCTTCTCTTCCAGCCAAGTCTCCAGCGCTGTGGGCGGATCGGATGGGTATGGGGTCGGTACATTAAACTGGTTGTATCCTAAACTGAGACCGAGATAGAACACGGGCCTATCCCCATTACCAAATACATTAACCAGGTTTGCCAGGCTTTGTGGAAGATCACCGGAGAACTGGTTGTCATATAAAGATAAGGAATGGAGGTTGGTAAGGTTTCCAATAGATGCGGGGAGGGTCCCAGAGAATTCATTGCTGCCTAATTCCAACCTTTCCAGGCTCGTCAGGATGCCGATTTCGGTTGGCAAGATTCCGCTTAGACGATTTACACGCAAACTCAATTCTTTTAGTTTGGTCAGTTTTCCGAAGGTGGCGGGAACACTACCGTTCAATTGATTTACCGATAAGTTCAGGTATTCAAGGCTAGTTAAGTCGCCCAACTGAGGAGGAATGGTTCCAGAAAGCGTATTGTTAGAAAGTCCTAGATATGTGAGCTTGGTTAGTTGCCCAAGCTCTGGTGGAATAGGCCCGGTTAGGTTTGAATTATCTATGGTTAACTCGATTAGGTTTGTTAGGTCTCCAATGCTTGCAGGAATACTTCCGACAAAATCATTTTCCCAAAGATGTAACGTCTCTAAATTCGTCAGGTTGCTAAAGTTGTCAGGAATCTGTCCGCTCAACATGTTTCTGCCGAAATCTATGTTTTTAAGATGCGTAAGATTGCCAATCCCAGCGGGGATTGTGCCTGATAACCGATTACTTTGGAGGTTTAAGCCCTCTAGTAATACAAGATTTTCAAGTTCGAGAGGAATTTGGCCGGAGAGCTGGTTATTGTTGAGGAGCAGAACTTTCAGTCCCGTAACATTACCAATGCATGCTGGTATGTTTCCTGTTAACTGATTGACTTGTAATTGTAGTTCCTGAAGTTGTGTTAAGTTGCACCACTCTATCGGAATTGAACCGCTGAACTTATTACCGCCCAAGAATAGTAGCCACATTTCAGGATAACTACCTATCCAGGATGGCAAGGGGCCATCAAGTTCGTTGTCCCACGCTGAGATCATGTGTAGATGGGTCAGGTTTTGGAAGGAACTGGGAATTGGGCCAGTGATCTGGTTGCCACCAATGGAGAACCACTCAAGCATTTGGATTTGCCCATATTCCACAGGGATAGGACCGGTAAATTGATTTCCATCTAGGAAGATAGAATGTAAATGCTGTAATTTTCCAAGCGATGCCGGCAGAGTTCCAGAGAGTTGATTCCAACCTGCCTCAATTTTCTCTAGACTTGATAAATTTCCGAGTGCAGAAGGAAGCTCTCCTGTCAACTTATTTCCAGATACGTTTAATTCGCGCAGTTTCGTCATCCCACCGATAGCCGAAGATATGTTACCAGTGAGTTGATTATTGGCAATATTCAAAACTTCCATATCTGTCAGCCCCCACAGTCCTGCAGGGATGGGGCCGGTTAATTGGTTACCATATAATTCCAGTGTATTCAGGCCGGTCATGTTCGAAATTGCCGGATTGATCTCACCGGTTAAACCTAGGCCACCCAGGTTGAGAACTTGGAGTGTTTCCATTCCCCAAATTTCACTAGGCACACTTCCAGTGAACTGGTTTTCACCTAGTCGCAGTTCAGTAAGATTGGTTAACGCTCCAATACTTGAAGGAATGGTTCCAGTGAAAGCATTTCCCTGTAAATTGAGGGTTTCTAACGTTGGAATTGTCCACAAACCGGCTGGGATGGGACCACTTAATCCCGCGTTACCGACATACAGCATCCGAAGAGATCTCATATTGCCAACCCCAACAGGTAACTGCCCCGAAAATTGATTTCGTCCTAGTTCCAAAGTGGAAAGTTTGACTAAATCGCCTATTGAATTGGGAATGGTTCCATTAAGATTATTATCCTGAACGCTAAATGAATAAAGACCGGTTAAATTCCCCAGCTCTGCTGGAATATTTCCGGTAAATTCATTTCCACCGAGCCAGAGTGAAGTTAACTTTGTGAGGTTTCCCAATTCAGGTGGGATAGTGCCCGTAAGGTCGCTATATCCAAGGGACAGGAATTCTAGCTGGTCTAAATTCACAACCCACGCAGGGAATGGACCTGTGAGTTGTTGATTCCCCGTCAGACAGAGGGAAGTAAGCTTCGTAAGGTTGGCGAGCTCTGAGGGAATAGTTCCGGTAAGCATGTTTGGGCATAAATATAATTCCGTTAAATTGATTAAGCTCCCTAACTGTGATGGGATTGCGCCTTCTAGACTATTAAAGCCCAAGGATAGATCCCTTAGCATAGATAGATTACCCAAAAGGGGAGAAATAGTCCCAACCAAATTATTGTTGCTTAGAGCCAATATAACTATATGACCATTCTCAACGGTTATCCCGTACCATGTGGACGGCTGGTTATTCAAGAGCCAATTAGTTTTGTTCGTCCAACCAGATCCACCGGCAGTGTTATAGAAATCAACAAGAGCTTCGCATTCCGCGATAGGGATTTCTGTCTGTCCATTGCAGTTGTACGCGAGATTCATGGTTGGATTCAATGCCTGGGCAGTATTCCAGGGTAACAGCATAGCAAGAATGACAAAAACTCGGAGAATGTTTTTCATGAGGATGGCCTTATTCAATTTTTATTGAGTTAGGTGGTTTGCGACTGATAAGGAG
>JAEYTI010000050.1 GCA_023434145.1 Chloroflexota bacterium
TTGCGCGGCCCACAACATCGGCCGCGCAACAACGATACGGAGTACGAATAGCTTTTAAAGGGGCGAACAGGTTTCCGCTGCTTATCCACAGGAAGCCTGTGCGCTCTATGCAATTTTGAACGTGGAGTTTGGATTATGAATATGGAGAAATTTACACAAAAGGCACAAGAAGCCGTGCTGCAAGCCCAGCAGCTTGCGCAGGACTTCTTCAATCACCAGACGATTGAGCCGGCCCACCTTCTGCTGGCCCTGATGCAGCAGGAAGATGGCGTGGTGCCCGCCGTTGTTACGCGAGTCGCGGGAAGCGCTGCCGCCTTGATGGAGGACGTTGCACGTGATTTGCAAAACCGCCCCAAGGTGTACGGCAGCAACGCAAACGTGGGCCTCTCGCGGGCTGCCAGCGACGTGCTGAACGCCTCCGAGCGCTTTGCCCGCGGCATGCAGGATGATTACGTCTCGACTGAGCATATCCTGCTCGCGCTAACCGAGAGCATGGAAGGCAAGCGCCTGGAACGATACGGGCTGAACAAGGACGCCATCCTCAAGGCGCTGGTCAGTGTGCGCGGATCGCAGCGTGTCTCTTCGCAAAACCCCGAGGATACCTACCAGTCGTTGGAAAAGTACGGGCGCGATCTGACCGCCGTGGCGCGCCAGGGCAAGCTGGACCCGGTGATCGGACGCGACGATGAGATCCGCCGCACGGTGCAGATCCTCTCACGGCGCACAAAGAACAACCCCGCGCTCATCGGCGAACCGGGCGTAGGCAAAACCGCCGTGGTCGAGGGACTGGCGCAGCGCATCGTCAACGGCGACGTGCCAGAGGGCCTGAAAAACAAGCGCCTGGTGCAGTTGGATATGGGCGCGCTGGTGGCGGGTGCCAAATACCGCGGCGAGTTCGAGGAGCGCCTGAAGGCCGTGCTGAAAGAAATCACCAGTTCGGAAGGCGAGATTATCCTCTTCATTGATGAAATGCACACCGTCGTTGGCGCGGGCGCGGCAGAGGGGGCGATGGATGCCTCCAATATGCTCAAACCTATGCTGGCGCGCGGCGAGCTGCACATGATCGGCGCGACCACGCTAGATGAATACCGCAAGCACGTGGAGAAGGACCCGGCACTCGAAAGGCGCTTTCAGCCGGTGCTGGTGGAAGAGCCGACCGTGGAGGATACCGTTAGCATTCTGCGCGGCCTGAAACAGCGCTACGAGGTGCACCACGGCGTGCGAATCACCGACCCGGCAGTCATCGCCGCGGCGACGCTTTCTAACCGTTACATCACCGAGCGCCACCTGCCCGATAAGGCCATTGACCTGATCGACGAGGCAGCCGCCCGCCTGCGCACCGAGATCGACTCGAAACCGCAGCCGCTGGACGACGTGGACCGCCAGATGATGCAGTTGGAGATCGAACGGCAGGCGCTGCAAAAGGAGAAAGATAAGGCCTCGCAAGAGCGCCTGGAGAAGCTGGAGCGGGAGATTGCCAACCTGCGCGAGCGCGCCACCGAGCTGCACACCCGCTGGCAGACCGAAAAACAGGCTATCGCCGAACTGCGCGAGATCAAAGAAAAGATCGAGCAGACACAGTTGGAGGTAGAACAAGCCGAACGCACCGCGAACCTGGAAGTGGCTGCGCGCCTGCGCTATGGGCAGCTCCCCGAGCTGGAGAATAAGCGCATGGAGGCCGAAGAGCGTCTGAAAGAACTGCAAAACCAGGGCGCGCTGCTAAAAGAAGAGGTGGACGCCGAAGAGATCGCCGAGGTGGTGGGCCGCTGGACGGGCATCCCCGTCGCTCGGCTGCTGGAAGGCGAAATGGAGAAACTGCTGCGCATGGAAGAGGGCCTGCACCAGCGCGTGGTTGGGCAGGACGAGGCCGTGCGCGTGGTATCCAACGCAGTGCGCCGCGCTCGCGCCGGCTTGCAAGACCCCAACCGCCCAATTGGTTCGTTTATCTTCCTCGGCCCCACAGGCGTGGGGAAGACGGAGCTGGCCCGCGCGCTGGCAGATTTCCTGTTCGATGATGAGCACGCCATGATCCGCATCGACATGAGCGAGTATCAGGAAAAGCACACCGTTTCGCGCCTGCTCGGCGCGCCGCCCGGCTACGTGGGCTACGATGAGGGCGGTCAGCTTACCGAGGCCGTGCGTCGCCGCCCCTACAGCGTGCTGCTGTTCGACGAGATCGAAAAGGCGCATCCCGAGGTGTTCAACGTGATGCTGCAAATGCTTGACGATGGCCGCCTGACCGATGGGCAGGGCCGCACGGTCGACTTCCGCAACACCGTGGTCATTATGACCAGCAACCTGGGCTCCGAGCTGTGGCTTTCAGACCGGGAGGTGGGCCGCGACGAGGTTCTGCGGACACTCCAACGCAATTTCCGGCCCGAATTTCTCAACCGGCTGGATGAGATTGTCGTCTTCCACCCGCTGAGCAAAGACGACTTGAAAGAAATCGTCAAAATTCAGCTCACCCGCGTTGAGCGCCTGCTGCGCGAGCGCGGCTACAACCTGGAAGTGACGCCCGAAGCGCTGGCCTACCTGGCCGACGTGGGTTGGGATCCCGACTTTGGCGCGCGACCGCTCAAGCGAGCCATCCAGCGCGAGGTGCAAGACCCACTGGCCATGCGCGTACTGAGCGGAGAGATCCATCCCGGGCAGACCATCCGTGTAACGAAAGATGGCACCGGCCTGGACTTCCAGGCAAAATAAACAAAACAATGCGGCGGGCCGGTTGAATCGACCCGCCGCATTGCTGTTACTTCACCCCTACGAACAGGTCGTGCTCAATCCGTTCGCCGGGCATCACCGGCGGGTAGGCGCGCATGAACGTCTCATAGGATGCCAGCGTGCGCCGGAGCACCGCCAGCGGGCCTTTTAACATGCCGCTTCCGCCCTGGCTCTCGTGGCATGCGGATGCTTCGTCGCGGGTCTTCGCCACCGGGCGGTAGTCGATCCGCGCGTGAACGGGGAAACGCACCTCGGTGATCGAAACCAGGTCGATATCCTTGTTCTTGCCCATCTGGCGCGGGTTCTGGCCCATCAGCGGCATCAGTTTTACCGCCATGCGCAGCATATTGTGCGGCATGGTGTGGAAGTACAGCTTCTGCGGCTGATGGGGCTCAAAATCCGGCGTGACAAAGCTGTCATCGCCTGCCTTCTCAAAGGCTTTCACCGTGGCATTGTGCATTGCGATGTGGTCCGGGTGGCGGTAGCCGCCAATCTCGTCAAAGGTGATCACCACCTGCGCCTTTAGCTCGCGGATGATCTTTGCCACGTCTCCGGCGACCTGTTCCACCGGCTGGGCGAAGAGGGCCTGCGGATGCTCGTTGTCTGGAGCGCCGGGCATGCCCGAGTCGCGGTAGTCGAGGAAGATGACGCTCTTCAGCCCCAGCGTGCCCGCCGCGCAGCGCAGCTCGTGTTCGCGCCGGGCCGCGGGGGTATCAAATCCCTCCATGTAGCGCTCTTCCATCTCCCCCACCTCGCCGCGCGTCGCGCAGATCAGGTGCACATCGACGCCCTGCCGGGCATACATGGCTAACGTGCCGCCCATGCCAAACGTTTCATCGTCCGGATGGGCCAGTACCGCTAACAATACCTTGTTCAACTGCATCCTCCCTAATTTGGCCATTGTGTTCTCTGTTGGTTGTTGACTGAGTCAACAACCAACAGAGAACACAGAATATATATCAGTACACGCGCATCTTTGGGTCTACCACCTGCGCCCAGGCGTTGATCCCGCCGCGCAAGTTCTTGACACGCTCAAAACCATTCTTCAACAGCACTTCCGCTGCCTGCGCCGAGCGCACCCCGCTGCGGCAGTACAGCACCACTTCTTTCTCGCGGTCAATCTCCCCCAGACGCAGCGGCAGTTCACCAAGCGGAATGCTATAGGCTCCTGGCAGCACCGAAATCTGCTGCTCCACCGGCTCGCGCACGTCCACAATAACCAGCGAGTCGCTCTCCCCCATGCGCTGCGATAACTCCAGCGGGGTAATCTCGGGGATTCCCTGCGGAACGTGGTTGCCCCGAGTGGGCACGCCGCAGAACTGCTCGTAATCGATCAGCTCGGTGACGGTGGGGGTTGGACCGCACACTTTGCAGTTTGGGTTCTTGCGAAGCTGCACAGTGTGGAAGGTCATATCCAGCGCATCGTAGAGCAGCAGGCGGCCCGCCATCGTCTCACCGATGCCGAGAAGCAGTTTGATCACTTCCGTGCCTTGCAGCGTGCCGACCGTGCCGGGCAGCACGCCGAATACCCCACCCTCCGCGCATGTTGGTACCGCGCCGGGCGGCGGTGGATCGGGGAACAGGCAGCGGTAGCACGGCCCGGTGCGGGCGTCGAACACGCTCACCTGGCCCTCAAAGCGGAAGATCGAGCCGTACACGTACGGTCGACCGGTCAGCACCGATAAATCGTTGATCAGGTAGCGGGTGGGGAAGTTATCCGTCCCATCCACCAGAATATCGTAGCCTTCCGAGATGCGGTAGGCATTTTCGGAAGAAAAAACCTCATTGTACGCCTCTACCGTGATGTCGGGGTTGAGGTCCAGCATCCGGCGGCGGGCCGATTCAACTTTGAGCATGCCCACACGGCTGGTATCGTGCATCACCTGGCGCTGCAGGTTCGACTCATCGACCACGTCATAATCGACGATGCCAATGCGCCCCACCCCGGCAGCAGCCAGGTACAGTCCCAGCGGTGAGCCCAGCCCGCCCGTGCCCACCAGCAGCACCGAGGCGGCCTTCAGCTTGCGCTGGCCCTCCATGCCTACCTCGGGGATCAGCAAATGACGTGAGTAGCGTGAAACTTCTTCTTGGGTTAAATCCGGCAGCATCGTTCACCTCTTCTATCGATTATGCCACAATTGGGGGAAGAAGAGGGATTTTTATGAATGATGGGACGACTGTGTCGTCCCATCATTCATAAAAATCCCTCTGAAGCAGTGGATGGATCTCATATTGATCGATCTCACCATCTCGGTAGGAGAAATGATAGTGCTTTGAGCCATCATCTGCGAACATCAGCGGCGCGAACACGTGAATATTTGACACCACCTCCGGTGCGGAGAACACCCAACTGCGCGGCTTCCAGGCCAGCTCGCCTTCGGAACACACCGCCGCTTCCCCTTCTGGCACTTCAGCGGTGAAGATATATAAACCGCCGGGCGGGGTCTCAAAGCCATCCCAGGTGAGCAGGCCGGCAAAGCGGACTTCCTGCAAACAGAAACCAGTCTCCTCACGCACCTCGCGGATCACCCCTTCACGTGGCGATTCGCCTTTCTCAAGCCGGCCCCCTACCCCATTCCACAAGCCCTGGTTGGGCGGGTTGTGGCGGTGCAGCATTAGTACCTCTTCACCGCGGGTGAGGAAGCACAACGTATAGCGGATGGGGTAAGCAGCAGGATTGATCATGGTCAGCAAAGTTGATTTTACCATTTTCGCTCCCTGGGTAGTTTTGTACTTTGTTTGGTTGGTGACAACAGGCGCTGTCACCAACCAAACAAAGTACAAAACTACAATATTGCGATTACAATACGATGTATGGAAGTAATCCTCACGCACGAACAGGCCGATTTCGACGCCCTGGCGGCGCTGCTTGGCGCGCACCTGATGAACGAAAAAGCCCATGCGGTAATTCCCCGCCGCATGAACCGCAACGTGCGCGCCTTCCTCACCCTGTACGGCGCGGAGATGCCCTTCCTTGACGCGCGCGACCTGCCGCCCGGCCCCATCGACACGGTGACGCTGGTCGATACACAGTCAATGGTGACGCTCAAGGGCATGGCGCAAAAGACGAGCGTACATGTGGTGGATCACCACCAGCTTCGTCCTGAACTACCCGAGCATTGGAACGTGACCTTAGAGCAGGTGGGCGCGTGCACGACCCTATTTGTCGAAGGCCTGCGCGAGCACAACGGCGAGTTGAGCGGTATTCAGGCCACGCTGCTGCTGCTGGGCATCTATGAGGATACCGGATCGCTCACCTATACCAGCACCACCCCGCGCGATGTTCGCGCCGCCGCCTATCTGCTGGAACAAGGCGCCAGCCTGCAAATCCTTTCGCGCTATCTCAACCCGCCGCTCTCCGATGACCAGCGGCAGGTATACGACAAGCTGCTCTCCACCGCCGACCGTCATCTCATCCAGGGGCAAAGCATTCTGGTAGCCCGGGCGCATGCAGAAGACCTGAGCGACGAAATATCCACCATCGCGCACAAGCTGCGCGATCTGCTCGACCCGGACGCGCTGATCCTGATCGTCCGCACGGTGGAGGGAGTGCGCATGGTGCTGCGCTCCGTCACCGACAACGTAGATGTATCGAAGATCGCCGAGCACTTTGGCGGCGGCGGGCACGGGCGGGCAGCCGCCGCGCTGATCCGCCAGGAAACGCAGACAATCCCCAATGGTGAAACAGACGGCAAGGCCGTTAAAAAACCTACCCTGGACGAAGTGCACGCCGAGCTGGTAAAGATTCTGCCCGCGCACGTTCGCCCCTCACTGACCGTGCGGCAAATCATGTCGCCGCGCCCGCTGACCCTCTCGCCTGATACCCCCGCCGAGCGCGCCGCGCAGCTCATGCAGCGCTATGGCTACGAGGGCTATCCGGTGGTGCAAGATGGAAAGGTGCGCGGGCTGCTGACCCGCCGCGCCGTAGACCGGGCCATTTCGCACAAGCTCAACCTTACTGCGGCGAGCCTGATGGAATCCGGTGAAGTTGGGGTGCAGCCAACCGACTCAATCGATCTTCTGCGCCGGGTGATGATTGACAGCGGCTGGGGGCAGATTCCGGTAATCGATCCGGATACCGGAAATGTGATCGGTATTGTGACCCGCACCGACCTGCTCAAGACCGCCGAAACGGGTCTCTCCAGCGGGCGACAGAACCTCGCCGCGCGCCTGGAAGACGCTCTATCGCCAGCGCGGCTGGCGCTTCTACGCGCTGTTGCAGACAAAGCGTTCGAGCAGCGACTGGCGATCTACATTGTGGGCGGGTTCGTCCGCGACCTGATCATCAGCCGGCCCAGCCCCGATTTCGACGTGGTCGTCGAGGGAGATGCGATAGCGCTGGCAAACGCTTTGGCGCACGCTTATGGCGGGCGGCTGCAAACGCACAGCCGCTTTGGTACTGCCAAATGGTCCATTGAAGCGATCCGCCCCAAACTGGCGAAGCTGTTGGGCGCGGATGGGGACGGTATCGACCCTAACGAACTACCCGACAGCCTGGACCTGATCAGCGCGCGGACAGAGTTCTACGATTACCCCACGGCCCTGCCTACCGTGGAGCGCAGCAGCATCAAGCTCGACCTGCACCGGCGCGACTTTACCATCAACACCATGGCGCTGCGCCTGGATGGCCGGCACTACGGGGATCTATACGATTACTGGGGTGGCCTGCGCGACCTGCGGCGCGGCATTTTGCGGGTGCTGCATTCCCTCTCATTTGTCGATGATCCTACCCGCATGATGCGCGCCGTGCGCTTTGAGCAGCGCTTTGGCTTCACCATCGAAGAACGCACGCGCCAGTTAATCGACGAAGCCCGCCCCATGGTACGCCAGGTCTCCGGCGAGCGGCTGCGCCACGAGCTGAACTTGATTTTTGAAGAGGAAAACATCTTCCCAATGCTGGCACGGCTGCAAGAACTCGATCTGTTATGTGCCATCTACCCAGAGCTGCATTGGGACGCAAGCTATGCGCCGCTAGTGGATACCATGCTGCGCGGCGATATCGACCCGCGCTGGAATCTGCCGGAAAAGGTCGGCAACCTGTCCATCCGCCTGGCGATGGCCTACCTGGTGTGGCTGCTCCAGCACCAAACAGACGATGCCCTGGCAGTTTCCGAGCGGCTGCGCCTGCCCAAAGAGCTCGCCGAGATGATTCCGGCGGCAAAAGTCCTGCGCGAAGCACTGCCCGCGCTCCCCGCGGCGCCGGTAAGCCAGGCAGCCGCCCGTCTCGATGGCCTCTCAGACGTAGTGCTTTACCTGGTCTATCAGATGTCGCCAGAAGGCCCCCAGCGCAGATTGATCGAAAACAATCGCGATACGTGGCGCGAAATCTGGCCTTACACCGACGGCAACACGCTGCGGGCGCGCGAAATCCCGCCTGGGCCGCACTACAAGCGCATTCTCAGCGCACTGCGCGCGGGCTGGTTGGATGGTACAATTTCTACCCGTGAAGAAGAATCGGCCCTGCTGGATGCCTTACTCGCGGAACTGCCCGAGGCATTGTTGAAAAACATGCCGGAAGATCACAAGAAGGAAAGTGGATGATCTGGAAAGTAAAGCCCAAACGACCGGAAAACGCCGAACCTGATAAAACCTTGGCCGCTGAGTTGATCGTCCGGCACGTGGTGTTCGATGACCTGCCCAAGATGGAATGGGAAGGCGAATACACCCACTTCCGCAGGGTATATGCAGATGCGTACCAACGCATGCTGCGCGGCTATTCGCTCCTTTGGGTGGCTGAACTGCCGTCTACTGGCCTGATTGGGCAGGTGTTTATCCAGCTAACCTGCGACCGGCACGAACTGGCGGATGGCATCGAACGTGCCTATCTATACTCCTTCCGCGTTCGCCCAGAATACCGTGGTTTGGGAATTGGCACGAAGATTATGGAAGTGGTTGAGGATGACCTGCGCGAGCGGGGATTCTACGCCATTACCCTTAACGTAGCCCGCGATAATACCCGTGCCCAGCAGCTCTATGCACGGCGCGGATACCGCGTTGTCGCCCCAGAGCCGGGCGTATGGTCATACCCGGATGATAAGGGCATCTGGCACCGGGTGGAAGAGCCCGCCTGGCGCATGGAGAAAGTATTGGTTTAAAGTTTTCTCTCTGGTTCGAACTACGTTCGAACCAGAGAGAAAACTTTATAGGATTAGGGATTATCGGCCAGCGCCTCGAACAGCGCGCTGCCCGATACGTTCTGCTTCATCAGATCCTTGGCGCGCGTGCGCGGAAACCACAGGCTGCTCGTCTGCGAGCCATCGTTAAACGTGATCCCAACATAACCGAGGTTTGGGCCAGGAACCTTGTCGGCAGGCAGGCTATCCAGAGCGCGTATCACTGCCTCGGTGATCTCCCCCATCTCCTGTGTATCCGCGAGATCCGACACGGCCACACCGAAATAGAAATCGGTCTGCATGGTATGGAAGGCTACCACCGTATTGGTCGCCGGATCCAGACAGTCTTCGCCATAAGCGGATGCCTGCCCATCTACCTCGGGGATCCCTGCATCTAGCAAGGCTTGGTTGATCAAAATGGCCACTTCTGGCAGCGAGCGGTTAGACCACACGTAAGCGCAGTTCTCCGGCGGCGCCGGAGTATCGGTGGGGCCGGGCGTTTCGGTCGCAGATGGAAGGGCTGTCGCTGTCTCGGTGGGCCGAGACGCAATTGGAAGATCAGGCAGTATGCTGCAGCCGGCCAACGTAAAGATGACCAGCATCCCCCACAAGATCATCGTTCTGTTCATGGTTGGCTACCCTCCATCTACTCGGGCCCGGGCGCGCTGAACAGCATCCACGAAGCGCGGCGGTCCCAGCGGTCAAAGCTGTCGGTGCGGTTCTCTAGTATAAGACGTTCCAACAGGCCAGTTTGATCCGCCTCAGTCAACCCCCAGGCGGCCCCCTCTTCTTTGCGCCAGTTGCCATATATAAGGAAGTGTCCGCCCGGCGCAAGGATGCGCGACAAGTTTTCGCGGTATCGGGCGCGGGCATCTTCCGGCAGGCCGTGGTAGCAGCCAATATCCAGCACCAGGTTGTATCCCGGTGCTCCATCTGGCGGTCGGACAATTTCCAGGCGGGTTACGTCTCCCTGGCGCACAAGCCCTTGCATCCTTGCATTGCGCAGTTTTCTGCGCGCTTGGCGCACAGCCATAAGAACAAAATCGACTCCGGTTACCTGCCAGCCGGCGCGTGCCATTGCCAGCAAGTTGGTGCCGGTGCCGCAGCCCAGGTCAATTGCCCGGCCCGGGGGATGCTGACTCAGGTAAGCGGTTAGCTCCGGTGGGGTGATACCCGTCTCCCACGGCGGTTGGCCCAAATAGAGCCAGTTAAATCGCAACCAGTGAAGGATTGCCCGCATTTTCAAAAGATGTTTTTGTTCATCTAGCCCTGGTCGAGTAGCATGATTGCTTGTTATAATAGCCAAGAAACTTCCAATTGTCAAAAGAGTCGCTTAGAGAGTTGCGTGGTTTTTGAGGAAGGCGTTTCCCGCCTTCCTCAAAAACCACGGTAAAACACAGCAATTCTCAAAAGACACTTTGACAAGAATGCCAACGTAATTTAAAATTGCGTGGAGCATATCACGATCGGAAAAGAAGGGTCCCATTCATGAAAGAATATAGTTCTAGTGCGATCCGCAACGTTGCGCTTGTCTCTCATGGTGGCACAGGGAAGACGACATTTATTGAAGCTGCCCTGAATGCTGCCGGCGCAACTACCCGTATGGGCAAGATCGAAGACGGCACCACCGCCTCCGACTTTGACGAGGAGGAAGTTCGTCGTGGCATTTCCCTGTACTCGTCGATCATTCCGATCGAGTACAAGGA
>JAEYTI010000059.1 GCA_023434145.1 Chloroflexota bacterium
ACCCAGAGCCCCGTTATTCTTCAAAGACCTGTTTACCATCTTTGATCGAGTCCAGGATGAGGCCCGAGATTTCCGGGCGCATGAACCAGCTCGGTGGGCACTCGCCTTTGACAAACATGGCCCGCGCCTGCGATCCGCTGATCAGGCCCAGCTTATCGGTGTCATTCTTTGCTGCGGGTGCTGCCTCGTGCACGTACTTATTAAGCTTCTGCGAGTAGTAGATCTCGTGGAACTTGACGATTTTGATCCCCAGATCGTCAAACTGGTCGAAGATGCGCTGCGCGGCATAGGGATCATAGAATGCGCCAACGCCTGTGTGATCGCGCCCGATGATGAAATGGCTGCACCCGAAGTTCTTGCGGCACAGGGCGGTGAACAGCGCCTCTTTTGGCCCGGCATAGCGCGAGAAGGTGGAAAAGGCCGCCAGCACAACTTTTTCGGGCGGGTAAAACTTGCCGATCATGTTCTCGTAGCTCTGGATGATGTACTCAGGCTTGAAGTCGCCGGATTTTTTCTTGCCAACTACCGGCTGCACCAGCAGGCCGTCGCAGTTCTCATCTTCCATGGCCTTCAGTTGGATGAATTCGTGCCCGCGGTGCGGGATGTTGCGGGTGTGGAAGCCCAGCACCCTGGCCCAGCCGCGCTCGTCGAACAGCCGCCGGAGCTGGCGCGGAGTCAGCTCGTAGGCACGGGTCTCGGAGCTTCTGCCGTGGATCAGGTCGATCTTGCCGCCCAGCAGCACCGGCTGCATCGCCTGCACCATGCGCACCCCGGGGTGTTCCCAGGAATCGGTGCCATACATTCTCCGCACGGTCGCTTCACAGTCAAAACGGTACTTTTCCTCCAGGTGCAGCAGAGCCATCACTTCGCCATGTTCGCCGGTGAGCCCCACCGTCTCGCCAATGGAGAGCTGCTCTGCCTGCGCCTCAGATACGTCGAGCACAATGGGAATAGGCCATGCTACACCGCTGGCGAGCCGCATGCTGTCGAGCACGCAGTGGAAGTCCTCGCGCCCCATAAAACCCTCCAGCGGGCTGTAGGTACCCACCGCGATCTGCTCCACATCCATCTGCTTGTTCTGGTCCAAGGCGATTTTCGGGAGGGAATCCAAATAGGCCTGGCTGGGTGGGGCGAGCAGAACCCGGTTGATCAGCCTGCCACCGTGGGGGGCGATCAGCGCGGTGAGGTCGTTGTCTGCCAGATAGCGCGATGATTCCAGGTGGCGAACAATATCGCTTTGCAAGCTCTCGGGGTGGTGTGCTGCCATCACCTGCTCGGCGTGCCCAATCAGCTTGTTGAGCATGTTGATGCATTCCATCGGGTTCTTGCCGATGGCGGTTTCCGCGGCCAGGGTCAGGCCTGTTGCGCCATCCACCAGGGTGTTGATTATGTCCTGCACCTCAGCGCGGGTGGGTTTGCGCTTCTCGATCATGGTTTCCAGCAGGTTGGTGGCGACGTACACGCCAACGCCTTTGCGGCGTGCCTTGGCGATAACCGTCTTTTGCGTAAACGGAATCTTCTCGATTGGGATTTCCTTGCTCAGGTCGCCGCGGTCGATCAATAGGAAGTCGGAATGTTCGATGATCTCATCCAGGTGATCGAGGGCATCGATGCACTCGATCTTGGAGATAATCTTCATCCGGCCCTCAGTGGCGCGCCGCACCTCGTCGATGGTGGCGCGCGAGCGGGCGAAGGAGACGGCAATGTGCTCCACGCCTTCACGCAGCCCCAGTTCGATTGCCTGGTAGTCTTTGGGCGAGAGGGGCGGGAGCTCGAAGCGCTTGTTGAACACCGGGTCGATCACCACCGCTTTGTTGCTGCCAATCGCGCCGCCGGTGATGGTCTTGACGGTGATGTAGCCCTGTGGGGCGGTGGATACATCGGTGACGCGCAGGATCAGGGTGTCGAAATCGATGTGGATCAGGTCACCGACTTCCAGTTGGTCGATGATGTAGCCGGGGCGCAGGCAGATCTGCTTTCCATTGCCCTGGATCTCCCTGGCATAGATTTTGATCTCGTCGCTCTCGTTATAGCGAAGCGCGCCGCCTTGCAGGTAGCCCGTGCGCACCTGCGAGCCTTCCGTATCCAGGATGAACGGGATGCCGACTTTCTTGGCGAGTTTGATGAAGTAACCCAGGTCGGCAAGGGAGGAATGCGACAGGTTTACGCGAACGAAATCGACTTCTTTGGTTTTGATTTTTCGCAGATCCTGTTCCGTGCTGGTAGCGGGGCCCAGGGTGACGATTATTTGTGTGCGTTTATTTGCCATGCTTTGATCCCTTCTCATGCGCTTTCATCTCGCGTAGATTGAGTATTTATCCCAAGTTTGTGATGCGCGACGCAGTCGCGCATCACAAACACAACATAATCTTGGGATAGATTCTTCACCTTCTGCCCGTTGGAGCTAGGGTGAGCACTGCCCGCTGCCCGAGTCGGTGAATGACTGGCCGGCGATAGGGATGAATTGCCACTCGTAGCTGGTGGGATGCAGGGTCAACTTGAGGACGCCATGCGTTTTATCATTGCGCACCTGGCTGTTCGCGGCAGTGCTTGAACCGAAGGTACTGAGCGAGTCACCGCCTGTGCCAACAATGAACTGGCGAATGCCGCGCGTATTATCCAGCACGCCGTTGGGCGTCTGCGGGGCAAAGCGCTCGTAATTGTGGCGGTGGCTGCTTAATACGATCTCCGCGCCTGCCGCGTACAGCGGCTCCCAGAAGTCTACGTGGTCCGAGTCGCCGCCGTTTGAGCTGAACAGCGGCTCGTGGAAGATGGCAAGCATGCAGGTGGAGGGGTTCGCCGCGAGGTCTGCCCGAAGCCACTGCCCTTGCTCGGAGTCTTCATCGCAGCCGCCTACTTCAGAGCATTCCGAGTTGAGAACCACAATATGCCAGTTCCCCAGGTTGTAGCTGTACCAGCCTTTGCCTGGTTCGCCAGCGGCAGCGCCGAAGTATGCGAAGTAAGGCACTGCATTCGAGGTGTTGTAATCGTTATCGCCTACTGCCGGGTGGATACGGTTTTTGTGCCGGCCCCAGGTAGGATGGAAGCAGTTGTTGTAGTTCGCGGTGGAACCGCTTGGGTTGGCGTTATCGCCAATGGTGAATACGGTTCCGGGAATGTTGTCCAGCAGCAGGGCAGTCTGGTCGTCGGCAGTGCTCGAGCAGTTGCCGATATCACCCGCGCCGACAAATACAACACTCTCTCCCGATGGGGTGTTGGTAATAGTGGGCGTGTTGGTGGGTGTACTGGATGGACCGGCGGTTGCGGTATGCGTGGGAGTCGGGGCTGGGCCGGAGCCAAAGCTGATCACAAGCTGGGGCCGGAAGCTGGCGGAGGCTTCGCGCGAGTAGAAGCTGGCGCCGTCGGAGCTATCGGGCAGCAGGACGAAGTCGTAGCTTCCGTTTGCGGTGACTGTAGAGGTCAGGTCGAACTCTGCCCACGTGCCAGAAGAAATAGCGCCTATGTTTGCCAGCGCACCGCTGGTGGCGGCAGGCTTGTTATTCCACGTGATTGTGTTCTCCACCCAGCTATTCGAGGTCTGGTAAACCGACGGGCCGTTGGAAGAGCCGTTGGTCACGTACAGCCGCAGTTTGGCGCTCGTCACCGCGCCGGTGACCCCACTCACTAAGAAGCGGATATAACTCTGCTCGCCAGGGTTATCCACATCCAGCCGGCTCACCGCGCCATAGTTGGAATTCGGGCTTCCGGAGAGCACGCGCGCATCTGCCTCGGCGGGCAGGGTGAGCGTGGTGATGGCGGAGGCTGTGGTTGGGGTGAACGTATTGGTCGGCGTATTGGTTTGGGGCGGAGTGGATGTAACAGTTGGGGTAAGGGTGCTGGTTGCGGTATTGGTTGGCGGTAAGGTGTTTGTGGGGGTATATGTTGCCGTGGGTACGCCTGTATTTGTTGGCGTCGGGGTGTCTGCGGGCGGGACGGTTTGCGTGGCAGTGGCGGTCGCGGTGGGGGTAGGCACCGGGCCGGTGGTGTAGGTTACAACCAGCTCGGGTGGGGAGCTGCCCTCACGGGAATAGAAGCTGGCACCGTCGGTGCTGTCGGGAAGAAGGGCAAAGTCGTAAGCTCCATCGCCGGTAACCACGGTGGTGAGATCCATCTCTACCCACGTTCCGGATGCGATGCTCCCCAGGTTGGCTACTGCGCCGCCAGTAGCGGCCGGCTTATTGTTCCAGTTGATGGCTGTTTCCGTCCAATCGCTGCTGGTGGGGTAGAGCGATGGGCCGTTGGAAGAGCCGTTGGTCACGTGCAGCCGCAGCACTGCACTGGTGACCGGGCCGGTAACACCGCTGACGTGGAAGCGGATGTAGCTGTTTTCGCCCGGGTTGTCAACATCCAGCCGAGTCACCGTGCCGTGGTTGGTTGTTGGGCTGGCGGCAAGCACGCGCGCATCTGCTGCCGCCGGCACCGTGAGGGTGTTCGACGACTGCGCCCGAACATGGCTGCTCCCAGTTACCGGCAGCGCGGCTGCCCGGTCTACAATCAGGCCGGTGCTTCCGGCAAGGAGCAGAAATGCGAGGAGGAGGTTTAGGGTCGTTTTCATTTCGTTTGTCTGGGGTGGGAAAATGCGGATAGCGAAGGGGGTGAAAGGTTCCTGGCGTAGATGTTCACGCCAGGAACGGAAAGAAACTACTCGAAATTGACCACTAGCTGCGGGCGGAGCGCCGCGGAGCCATCGCGCGAGGTAAAGCTTGCGCCGTCACTGCTATCGGGCAGCAGAACGAAGTCATAGCTGCCATCGCCCGTTACTACAGAAGTCACGTCAAATTCGGCCCAGGTAGAGGCCGTAATGGCCCCTACACTGGAGATTGGGCCGCTCGTTTCCGCCGGGGCATTGTTCCAGGTGATGGTGTTTTCTGCCCAAGTGTTCGTAGTCAGGTAGATGGTAGGCCCGTTCGATGAGCCATTGGTTACATTCAGTCGCAGCGTGGCGCTTGTCACCGTTCCGGTAACCCCGCTCACGTCGAAGCGAATGTAGCTCTTTTCGCCAGGGTTATCCACATCCAACCGGACGGCGGTCGCATAGTTGGTGTCTGGATTCGCCGCGAGCACGCGCGCATCACCCGAGGATGGTACGGTGATGCTGGTGACGTTGACGGTCTCGGTGGGGGTAGGGGTGTTTGTTGGGATGGAGGTTTCTGTGGGGGTAGGCGTATTGGTTGCGGTTGCTGTGGGCCCGCTCGCTGTGTTCGTGGCGGTAGGGGTATTCGTGGCGGTGGCCGTTGGAGCCAGTGTGTTGGTAATTGTAGGAGCCGGTGTATCGGTGGCAGTAGGAGCCGGGCCGGGACCAAGATTCAGAACGAGCTCGGGCGGGGAGCCTCCCTCTCGTGAATGAAACGTGATGCCATCCGTGCTATCCGCCAGAAGAACGATATCGTAGCTGCCGTTTCCGGTGATCACGGAGGAGATATCGTACTCTGCCCACGTTCCGGCGGAAACAGCGCCGATATTCGCCACTACACCGCCCGTGGCGGCTGGGGCATTATTCCAGGTCAGGGTGTTTTCGGCCCAACTGTTTGCGGTTAAGTAGAGCGAGGGCGCATTGGATGATCCGTTCGAGACGTACAAGCGCAGCACCGCGCCGGTGATCTCGTTGTTCACCCCGCTCACATTCAAGCGAAGGTAGCTTTTCTCGCCAGGGTTATCCACGTCCAGCCGGGCAGAGCTACCGTAATTTGTGTTGGGGTTGGCCAAAAGCACGCGCGCATCGGCAGCCACTGGCAGCGTTATGGTGTTGGGTACCAGAGTGGCAGTGGGTGTATTGGTTGGTGGGAGCGTATTCGTTATCGTTGGCGTATTGGTTGGGGTTAGGGTAATCGTCGGCGTTGATGTATTGGTGGGTATTCCCGCTGTGGCGGTTGCTGTGGCGGTATTTGTCGGTGTCGAGGTCGACGTCGGCCCTCCCGTTCCAATTCCCAGCGCGATCTCGTACAGCTTACCGTCGTTCTCATTCGGGTCACTGTCGTTATCTACCCCACGGGCAACGAGGTACAGGCTTAATTCGTTGGGGTCGATGCTGCTTGGGCCAACTGCCAGCCCGGCAGGCTTCTTTGCCCCCGCCGCCGAAATGTTGATGGTTTGTACCAGCGCCCCTGTAGGTGTGAACTCGAACAGGGTGTTGGCGGGCTTGCCTACAACGTACAGCGTGCCGGTCACGGTGTTGAACGCCGCACCCTCGGGGTCATCCAGGCCGCGGTTCAGCGTGTCGAACTGAGTATATTGATCATCTCCGTTGGGGGCAACACCATCAAAGATGCCGTTTGGGCCGGGGAAAATGCGGTAGACTTCGCGGTTCACGCCGTCGACGACGAACAGCGAGCCCGTTGCTGGATCGTAAGCCAGGCCTTCGGGATCGCCGCTGTTGAACAATGAAGTGCGGAAGTTGGTGACCGAATCATCCGAGGTGTTGTACTGCCCATCCGAACCTGGGTTTACCTGGTACACAGAGCGTGTCCCGGTGTCATCCGACACAAACAGGTGCCCGTTGTTATAGTTCACTTCCAGCCCGGAGGGCTCGTCGGAGTAGGAGGTGGTGGTAAGCGTGTCGACCAGTGTGCCTGCCAGTGATGCGCGGAACAAGTTGTCCCCGGTGAAGTACTGCGGCATTTCATTCACTTCGCCGTCGCTGATGAGCAGCGTTCCGCTGTTGGGGTGGTAAGCCAGGCCCGAAGGATCGGGGCTGGGCGGTGACCATTGTGACGTAAGTACTGTGCGGATCAGGGTACCTGTAGCGGTTGCTGCCTGAGCAGCGGGTAGTTCTGAGAAGGTTAGCTCCAGGATCCTGCCGGTGGTCGGCGCGCTCAAGTTGCCTTGATCGGTAATGTACAGGCTCGTTTCTGCCGGTTTATCGGTCTGGTCGCCGCTGGGGGCAAATGCCATCCCTTGTGGGTCACGGATGCTCATTTCTGAAAGATCGCGCTCTGCTACGAGCTTGCCTTCCGCGGTCAGTTCAACGAGTCTTTTCGCATCCAGTACATGCAAATTCCCCGAGGCCGTATCCCAGGCAATACCACGCAAATCCGTCAGGCCGAGGGGTTTTAGGTCTATAGAAACCACCAGCGACTTATCCACCGTGCCGTCGGGTTCTGGTACAACGAGCACCACACGCATATCGGCGGCGTCCAGAAAGTACATGTTGCCAGTTGACGGGTCAACCGCAAGACCCTGGGCGTTCTTCACTCCCAGGTGCCGCGTATCCAGGCGAACCGTCTTTTGGGGGTCGAGGTTGCCATCGGCCCCTTCACTCACGGCTACCAGGTGGTTGTTGTTGCCCTGGAAGATGAGCAGCCGGCTGAATTTCGGATCGAAGGCCATATTGCGAGGGTCGCGTACCGCCGCTGAAATGCGGGCAGACCCGGCGCGATCAGCATAGTTCGCCATCAGCTTGATCAAGTCGGTATTCGCCTGTCCTCGTTTTTTGCCTTCAGTGACGTAAAATGCTTTTCCCCGCGGCGAGTAGACAATGCCTGCCGGGTTAGGCACGCCAATATCGTCCGCTTTGATGACACGCGCTTCGCGGACGTGCGCTTTTTTCGACTGCGCGGAGGTTGTTGGAATATTGACAAACAGCGTGATAATAAAGGCTCCCAACAGAATCGAGGAAAGCACAGCACCAAGTAATCGATTGTTACGTTTCATCGCAGTTGTCTCCTTGTTTGAGCAACGCCCCCTTCCGCGCTCCGCCATTCCGACATGCCGGCCCGGCACGTACAGTAAGGAATAGGATTTGCTCTTTGCCCGGTGTGCGTTTCCTCAGAAATCGCAATCAGGGCCAGAGGGATGCGCTAACGAAGGCCAAAGAAGCGTCCTGGCGGGCGCCGTGGTGACATCAAGGTTCCGTATAAGTGAGTGGACAAATCGGACAATGAGGACTATAATTAAAACGACAATACCAAGCCCGGGTGCAAACGCACTCTGCTCACAAAGGGAACGTACGGTATCGTTTCTCAGGCGGACGTACGAACCCAGCTCGGTTTGAGATTGTCAAGCAGACAGCGCTATATCCCTTCCACGGGATGTGGCGCTGTCACTTTGCACGGATTTTAAGCGTGGATAGTTCCCCTTTCTTCCAATACAGGAGCCTAATCACGAAACTATGAGCTTTCCCCCTAAGGACCATAGCTGTTTTTATGTTGGAGAAGCTCTCGTTTAAGTACCGTCGAACGTATTATTATCACTTTTACAGATAATTAACGCTCTGTTAATAAAGAGTAAAAGGATTATAGCAATGTGGATGGGCTTTGTCAACAATACAATAGTATTCGATTTAGATTTGTCCTGTTTTATTGTGATGTAAATTTAGTCGCTTGTTGGTCTTCCAATAATTATTCCGAAACCCTACCGCCGGTGAAAGTTTTAGAGAGGCGTTTCTCTCGTTTCGATGATAAATCGAGCCCCGGTTGCTGTTGATTCATTATTACATTTACAGAGTCAAGCACTCGCGTGTCTGTAACCCGGCACGTGAGTATTGGTGAATTCTAATTGAGCTTCCTAGAATGGATAAAACCTGATCAAACTTTATTGGGATCGCACTACGTCCCAATAAAGTTCGATCAATATGGAAACCGTTCGATGGAGAAGCCCGTGAAAGTCAAAATGATTCTGCCGGCGCTTACAGAAGCCAAGAGTCCCTTCTTCCGCCCAATCAAATACTCCCTTTTCCCGCCGTTAGGCCTGGCGACCCTGGCAGGATTTCTGGACGAGACGGATGCGGTAACGATTCAAGACGAGCACGTGGAGGAGCTCGATCTTTTGGATTCGCCAGACCTGGTTGTGATCCAGGTCTATATTACCTCCGCGTACCGGGCATATGCGCTGGCAGATCATTACCGCGCAAAAGGTGCATACGTCTGCCTGGGCGGGCTGCACGTTACCTCTTTGCCGGAAGAAGCCGCGCAGCATGCCGACAGCATCTTTATCGGTCCTGGGGAGGATACCTGGCCCGCATTCCTGGCCGATTTTCGCGCCGGGCACCCGGCCAAAATCTACCGTTCTATCAATCGCAGCCTGGCTGGCATGCCTAAACCCCGCCGCGACCTGATCAAACGGTCGCTGTATCTGGTGCCCAATTCCATCGTCGTTTCGCGGGGGTGCCCGCACGCCTGCGATTTCTGCTACAAAGAAGCCTTCTTCCAGGGTGGCAAATCTTTCTATACCCAGGTGGTTGATGACGCATTGGAAGAGATCGATCGCCTGTCAGGGCAGCATTTGTACTTTTTGGATGATCATCTGTTCGGCAATCCGCGCTTTGCCCGCGACTTGTTCGATGGCATGCGCGGCATGGGCCGTTTGTGGCAGGCGGCGGGCACGGTGCAGAGTATATTGATGCCGGGGCTGCTCGAAAAGGCAGCCGAAGCCGGCCTGCGCAGCCTGTTCGTGGGATTCGAAACGCTCAACCAGGCCAACCTTGCTTCGCAGAACAAGAAACAGAACCTGCATCGCGATTACACGGCGGCAGTTCGGCGGCTCCATGATCTTGGGGTGATGGTTAACGCCAGCTTTGTGTTTGGCATGGATGAGGATGACCCGGGCGTGTTCGCGCGGACGGTGGAATGGGCGATCCAGCAGGGAATTGAGACGGCCACGTTTCATATCCTCACGCCCTACCCAGGCACGGCGTTGTACGCGCGTATGGCCGCCGCGGGGCGCATCACCACACACAACTGGGATCTATACGATACGCGGCACGTGGTTTTCCAACCCATGCGCATGACCGCTGACCAGCTAGAGGCAGGTTATTGGGAAGCTTACCGTCAGTTCTACCGCTGGGGTTCCATCTTCCAGTCGGCGTTTGTGCAAGAGGGCTGGAAGGAACGGCTGCGGCACCTGGCATATGCCGGTGGGTGGAAGAAGTTTGAGCCGGCCTGGGATTGGATAATCCGCTTACGGCGGGTAAACGCCTTGCTGCCTATGCTGGAGCGCGTACTTGCAGGTACGACTGCATTATCGCAGGGCGAGCCTGGCAGGCCAATGCCATTGAAACGCTTCCTACGGGAGCCCAAGAATTGATTTTTGGAGTTTTGATAGCGCGAAGCGCTATCAAAACTCCAAAAAATATTTGCTCAATATGGATTTCAAGGAGTATTTGGCATGTTGGGGTGGTGGAACCACCCCAACATGCCAAATACTCCTTGAAATCCGATAAGAGCCAAAAGATTTTTCGAGCGTCCGATGCGTACTAAAGCTCCTCGGCTGAGCAGTTACAAAAAATCTGCGTCTCCAGCAGGTATTTGGATTTTCAGGTACAATGGAGAACTGGTTTACCCGAATTCTATAGTATTCAAAGGTCATCCGTTTTTATGCTCTTCACCGCAAACGGGAAGCGAATTTCCCTGTTTTTGCTCGGCATCCTGGTGGGCATTTTGATCAAATTCGCTTGGATATCCGTGCCGCAAATTAATGCACCGCCCGCACGCGCCAACCGCCCTACGCCTATGGCGCTGGAAGCGATAAACGTTCCGCTGCCGTCATTTGACTTCGAGAAGGATGCTTCATCCGTCTCTCGGCTGGCGCAGATGAACACCGATCGCCCAGAGCGACCGCGCTTTGGCATTATGAAATACACCATCAAAGATGGCGACACGGCCTGGGCTATCGCGCAGAAGTTTGGCTTACGCATGGAAAGCATCCTATGGGGCAACGAAGGCATGAGCGCCGACGCGGGCAGCCTGGTGATCGGGCAGGAGATCAACATACTGCCCGAAGATGGCGTGCTCTACACCGTCCAGGAGAAGGATACCTGGGAGATGATCGAGTACCGCAACGGCGTGGAACGCGAGAAGATCATTGCATACGTTGGCAACAGTTTTGTCAGCCGCGATTCTACCGAGCTGGTAGTTGGCGAGCACCTCATCATCCCCGGCGGGCGCAAACCCGTCGTCTGGTTAGATCCCGGCCCGCCGGTAGAGCCGGGCAAGGGACGAAAGTCGGCAGGCTTTTATTCTGGCGACCTGGTGTACATCGGTACGGGCGTATATATCTTGCCCGTTACGCCGGTGCGAATCACGCAGCCGTTTTGGGAGGGCCACCCCGCGCTAGATTATGACACCGTCACCGGGCAGCCGGTATATGCCGCGGACCACGGCACAGTCATCTATTCCGGCTGGTCTGAGAGCGGCTATGGTAATCTGGTGATTATCGATCATGGCACCGGGTATTGGACCTACTATGCTCATAATGATGTAAACCTGGTCGATTCGGGTCAGGGTGTTTTGCAAGGCCAGCAGATTGCCAAATCTGGCAATACGGGGCGTTCTACCGGAGATCATCTGGACTTCCGCATCCGCGTGGCGGGCGCGCAATTTATCGACCCAACGCCGCTGATGCCGTCGCAGTAAGAAAGGGTGCGTTTCACTGCTTGGGGATACGAAGGCAGGGCGACTACATCGCCCTGCCTTCGTATCCCCAAGCAGTGAAACGCACCCTGTAAAAACTCATAATATCGCTCCTTCCTTCTATCTGCTATGATATAGATAAACATAGGAGGGATTTATGCCGAAAATCACTGTTACCGGGGCGACCGGGCAGTTTGGCAATCTGGTGATCGAGAGCCTGCTGCGCCGTGGCGTACCACCGGGCGACATTCGCGCCAGCGTGCGCGACCCGGCCAAAGCAGCGCATCACCGGCAGAAGGGTATCGACGTGCGGCGTGGGGATTTCGATGACCCTGATATGATGCACACCGCATTTGCGGACTCGGAGCACCTGCTGATCATCTCGACCGATAAGGTGGGGCAGCGGGTGGAGCAGCATCGCCGTGCTGTGCAGGCGGCGCTCGCTTCTGGGGTCGAGCATGTGCTCTATACCAGTGTGGTCGATATGCTGAGCGGCGAAAACTCGAACCCCATAGCCGCCGACCACCGCGCCACCGAGCAGATCATCCGCGATAGCGGGATGCCGTACACCTTTTTGCGCAACAGCTTCTACGCGGAATATATGCTCGCACCGGTGATTCAAGCGCTTGTGAGCGGCGTGTTTGCCTCTTCGGTGGGGGATGGCAGGCTCGGCGCGGTGTCGCGGGCAGATCTGGCGGACGCGGCAGCGGTGACCTTGAGCCAGCCTGGGCATGAGAACATCACCTACGAGCTGACCTATCCGCGCACCTGGGACTATCAGGAAGCAACGGAGATTGTCAGCCGGATGAGCGGCAAGCCGCTCGTTTACCATGCGGTTTCAGAGGAAGACATGGCGCAGTCAATGCGGCAGGCCAACGTGCCCGAGGAGTCCATTCAAATGGCGCTGGGGATGAACCGCACCCTGCGCGAAGGCCATCTTTCGAAAGCCACGCACGACCTGGAGCAGATTCTTGGTCGCCCGGTTATTTCGCTTGAAGGCCTGGTGCGCAGGATGCTGGCGGGATAGTCGGTTTTATTTTCTTATCGGAAGCCTCAGGAGATGTTGGATATGAAAGCTGTCAGGCTGCACCAATATGGATCGCCGGACAACCTGCGCATTGAGGAGGTGGAAAAGCCCGCCCCTGTGGATAAGCAGGTATTAATCAGGGTTCACGCCGCCAGCATTAACGCGAGTGACTATCGCGCGATGCGGGCTGATCCGTTCATCATCCGCTTCATCGGCGGTCTGCGCCGGCCAAAAGATCCGCTGTTTGGTACCGATGTTGCGGGGGTGGTGGAGGCGGTCGGCGAGAACGTAACCCAGTTCCGCCCGGGTGACGCTGTATTCGGCTGCGCGAACGGCAGCTTTGCCGAATACGTGCTTGCCCGTGAATCGTACGTGGCCCCAAAGCCCGCCGAATTAACCTTTCAGCAAGCCGCGGCAATCCCAACAGCGGGTCTCACCGCGCTGCAAATGATCCGCGTAGCACGCGAGAGCCACGATTCACAAGAGATCCGCCCGGAGCATAAGTTCGCCATTCAGGGCGCTTCCGGCGGGGTGGGAACGTTTGCCGTGCAGCTTGCCAAACATACGGGCGCGGAGGTGACCGCTGTTTGCAGCCCGCATTATTTAGATCTGGCGCGCGCGCTCGGCGCGGACCGCGTTGTGGACTATAAGCGCGAAGATGTTACGAGCACCCCAGACTGCTATGATTTTATCTTTGGTGTAAACGGCTATCACCCCATATCCCATTACCGGCGCGCACTCAAGCCCGGTGGGGTGTACCTGTGCGTCGGTGGCGGCTTGCGGCAGATGTTTGAGGCCATGCTGCTGGGATCGATGTTCTCAAAGCGTGGGGACAAGAAACTCTCGTTCTTTGGAATCGCGAAGGTTATCCAGGAGGAACTTACAGAGCTGGCCGAGCTGGCAGTAGCGGGGAAAATCCCGCCTGTTATTGACCGCACCTATCCGTTAGCGGAGACGATCGCGGCAATGCACCACGTGGAAAAGAAACATCCGCAGGGCAAAATCGTTCTTACCGTGACGTAGGTCTCCGGCTGCATAAAGGAGCCTCATGAAAGCAATCGTGTATTCCGAGTACGGCTCGCCTGACGTGATGCGGCTGGCAGAGGTGGAGAAGCCCACACCGAAAGAAGACGAAGTGTTGATCCGTGTCTATGCGGTTTCGATTAACGGATCGGACTGGGAGACCCTGACGGGCAGCCCGCTGTATGCGCGCATGGGCGGGCTGCGCAGGCCACGGCAGAGTACGATCCTTGGATCGGATGTTGCCGGACGGGTGGAAGCGGTTGCCCCAGGCGTGAAAGATTTTCGACTGGGCGACGCGGTGTTTGGCGAGACTCTGCGCTATGGGGATGGCTTTGCGGAGTACGTTTGCGTGCGGGAAAAGGGGCTGGCGAAAAAGCCGCCCGGGCTGACCTTCGAGCAAGCTTCGGCGATCCCGCAGGCTGGGGTGATCGCCTTGCAGGGAATCCGCGATAAGGGGAAAATTGCGCCGGGGTTGCAGGTATTGATCAACGGCGCAGGGGGCAGCGCGGGTATGTTTGCTGTGCAGCTTGCCAAGCTGTATGGGGCGGAAGTGACCGGCGTGGATAACGGCGGCAAGCTGGATTTCATCCGCTCGCTCGGCGCAGATCACGTGATCGACTACACCCGGCAGGATTTCACCAAAGCCGGCAAGAAATACGACTTTATTCTGGATCCGATACTCCGGAGGTCGCCGTTCTCCATTCAGCGGGCGCTGAAACCCAACGGAAGCTGCTATGTGGTAGGCGGGCTGGTGCGGTATCTGCTTCAGGTGCTGGCTTTTGGGCCGTTCATTCGACGCACAACCGGAAAGAATATCCGTGTGCTGGGCGTGCAGCCCAGCCGCGCCGATATGGTTACTATCGCGGAACTTTGCGAAGCAGGGAAGATCAACCCGGTGATCGACCGGGTGTACTCGCTGGAGCAGGTGCCCGAAGCCATGCGCTGCGTGGGCGAGGGTAGGGCACTGGGGAAGGTCGTGATCAGCGTGGCGGAGTGATCCGCTCGCGCATCCGCTCGACGGCCTTGCGGAAAATATCGGCCTTCGCGGGGTCGGCAAAAACGGTTGCCCCGCCAAACATCTGCAAGCCCCAGCTCGGCACGCTCGATTCCGCGGTTTCGAGCAGGCTGGCAGGGAAGTCGAGCGCATCCAGGATCAACTGTACCGGGCGATCCTGCGGGATAAAGGCCGGTGAGGCTTCCAAAAATTCGCGGCCCCAGGCAGCGGTGCGACCGCTCTTCTCGACGTAGATCAATGGCGTGAACACGTCAATCGAAGGCGCGAGCAGCGCGTAATCCTGCGCGAAAATGCGGGTGAGCGCCTCGTCGAATTCGGCGGGTGTCCACGGGCACATGTACGCGCCGATCACGCATTCCGGCAGGCGGGCGCGGATCAGCCCAGCATAGCGGCTGGCAAACCCGGCGATCCGCTCGCACTTGCGGCGGGTCCACTGCTGGGGATACTGTGCCAAAATTTGTTCTGGAGAGTCGGCATCCAGGCCCGTCGCCTCGCAGAAGTCGCGGATGCAGGCGGGGCAGAAGCAGCTATCCTGCAAATCTGGCTCGGGTGTCTCGAACCACCCGGCGTGGGCCAGATAGTCCAGCCAGATTCCGGCGGGCTGGTAGGTTTTTATCCCTGCCAGCAGGTGCTCCTCGGTCTCTTGCAAGAACGCTTGCTGTGACAGGCACACGCCCTGTACCAGCCTGCCATAGCGGATCGGCTTGCCGCCAACACCAATGGGGATCAGCTCGGGATGGGCTTCAAAATCGGCGCGGAAGGTTTTGAACTCCACGCAAGGGGAAATGCTGTGTTTTTGGCAGGCGTCAAATGCGCGCGGGTCAAACATATGGAACCATGCAGCATCCGCGCCGAACTGCGCAAACCGATCGACGTATTCCAGGGCGGCGCTGCCGTACGGGCCAAACCAGGGCTTCACGGCTGTCAAGGCTCCTCCTTCCACTTAGCGGACGTACTGTTTGGTTGCGTCGAACTTGGGGAAGTAATCCCAATGCACATCGTTGTGCTTCAGCGCCTCTTTGATGATCCGCCGCCGCATCACGCTCTCGCGCCCTGCCTGCGCCAGCGCATCGGGGTCAAACTGGGCGAGGATGGCAGAGCGAAGCTGCCACTCCACCTCCTCGAACTCGGGCAGCCCGGCGAGGCTGCGCCACTCGCCCGGGTCGGCTTCCAGATCGAACAACTGCGGGGTGAAACCGTGAATGTAGACGTACTTATACTTTCCGCGCCGCGCCATGAATGAGGGGCCTTTCACCTTCTCAACATGGTACTCCGATAGCACCAGCCGCTCCGAGTCATCCGGCCCGGTGAGTAGATCGGCGAAACTGCGCCCATCTACCGGCAGTCGGTCGGATTCGGGCACGCCCGCGAGATCCAGCACGGTGGGCAGCAGATCGAGCAGCGATACAGCGGCGGAGACGCGCTTACCGGCTTCGCGCTTGTCGGGGTAGGCGACGATCATCGGCACCCGGGCAGACCACTCGTAGAAGCAGCGTTTCTGCACCATGCCTTTCTCGCCCAGCATGTCGCCGTGATCGGCGGTGAAGATAATGATGGTGTTGTCGCGCTGTCCGGTCTCCTCCAGCGCGGTGATCAGCTCGCCGACCTTGCGGTCAACGTAGGTGACCAGCCCGAAGTACGACCGGCGCAATGCGCGCAGGTTCTCCGGGTCGCGCAGGTTGACCTCGTCCACGCTGTGCACCTCGTTGAGCCAGCGGTCTACCTCGGAGTAGGTGGCTTCCAGGTTCTCGGGGTATTCGGGCAGGTCGATGGGCTGGCCTTCGTACAAATCCCACAACTCCTGGGTGACGTGGAAGGGGTCGTGCGGGTGGTGGAAGGACACGGTTAGGAAGAATGGATCTTTGGCCTTCAGGAAGGCCCGGTTGCGCACATACTCCAACGCGCGATATTGCGTCTCTTCATCGTAGGCGAGAAATTTGGTCCAGGGGCGCACGCCTACGTTGGGCAGCACGTAGTTGCGCGCGTGCCCGCCCTTATCGTTGCCATCGGGATCGGGTACCCAATCAATGTTGGCTGGGAACACGTCAGTGGTCAGGCGTTTGCGGTAACCGTGGAGCTGATCGGGGCCAATGAAGTGCATCTTGCCGCTGAGGACGGTATCGTATCCGGCGTTGGTGAGATAGTGGGCGATGGTCGGCTGGTCGGCGGGGAAGATGGCGGCGTTGTCGAAGCTGCCCAGACGCGAGGCATACTTTCCGGTGAGGAAGGCCACCCGCGCGGGGGCGCACAGCGGGTAGGGCGAATAAGCCGCGTCAAAAGTGATCCCCTCCGCGGCAAGGCGGTCGAGATTGGGCGTCTGCACCACCTTGTGACCGTAGGGGCCAGTGAGGTGCGGCACAAGCTGGTCGGTCATAATGAGCAGGATGTTGGGCTGGTTGGTCATGGCTTGATTATCGCACGACTTTAATTTCGGCCAGCCACTTTACCCAGAACCATCCGCGGCGGGACGGCACGACTGCGCGCAGCGGAAATCCGTGCCCGCTGGAAAGCACCTCGCCGCCCACATGGGTGGCGAGCAGAACGTCTTTTGCCTCGATCCAGGGCAGGTAGTGCATGTAGCCGGTAACGGAGACCAGCCATATCCCGGCGGGCGCGCGGCTCAGGCCCGCGTGCGCCAGCAGGTCTGGCAGCGTTACGCCGCTCCACGACTGGCGGGCGTACCAGCCTAGCGTGCAGTCGATGGTGGCTTCCAACTGGCTCACCAGAAGCAGACCCAGTACCGCGTAGTTGAACCGGGCCGGCTGTGCGACCGCTCCAGTCACGTCCAGGCGCCAGTTTTCCGGCGCGATCTGCTCGGGGCTGGGGGCGGTGTTGTGAGTCAGCGGGAAGTCGTTGCCCGAAAACCAGCCTGCCCGGCGCGACCCGGTAAAGCGCGCCGGCTGCTGCGGATGCTCTCGGGTGCGGGCGATCCACTGGTAGCCAAAATAGCCCAGCGCGGCGAGCGGAACCGCCGCGGCTGCACGCAGAAATCCGCGGCGAGAGAAGAGATCCACCGGGCGGGGGTTGGGCCAGCGCTTCCACACGTGCAGGAGGAAGGGCAGCAGCAGGCCAAGCGCCAGCATCCAGTGCCACGAAATGGCGGTTTGCCGCAGCGGGTAATCTGCCGGGCCGAAGCGCCCGCTCCACAGCAGCCCCAATGCGAGAACAATGAGGGTGAGCAGCGCCAGCAAGATTGAAACGACCAGCCGCCAGGGGTGCTGCGTGCCGTGGATCTTGCGCCGCAGCGAGCGGAAGACGATCGCCGCCTTCCAGGGCAGCACTGCCAGCAGGCCCCACCCGCTGATGCGGTGCAGGGTAAAAGCTGCATCACTGGTTGTCCAATAGAGTCCGAAGAGGCCGGTAAGGGTAAGGACCAGCACCAGAACGAGCAGAATGCCGTTGGTGAAGCGCAGTCCGTTAAATTTCATCCTGGAGGAGATTATAACGGATTTTCCAACTCCTCCCAGCGCAGGAAGGCCCGCTCCAACTCCTCGGCGATCTCTTGCTGGCGGGTGGCGGCCTGAGCGATTTTCTCGGCGTCCTGCTGATAGAACTCGGGCCTGGCCATCGCCTCTGCCAGGGCATGCTGTTCTTTTTCCAGCGCTTCGATCTTGCCGGGCAGTTCTTCTAGCTCGCGTTTGGCTGCTTCCTGCGCGCGCAGCTCTTTGTAGCTGGGTTTGCGGGACGGCGCGGGCGGAGTTTCAATATATCGTGTAGCCAAATAAGAGGGCGGGCGGCTCCTGCGCTCTGCTTCTTCGGCTGCGACAGCCGCCTCGGCTCGGCTCTGGCGCAGCATATCCTCATAGCCGCCTATGTATTCGCGCACGATGCCGCTCCCATCCATCAGCATGGTGCTGGTAACGAGATTGTTCAGGAAGGTGCGGTCGTGGCTCACCAGCAGCAGGGTGCCGGTGTAATCGAGCAGGATATCTTCCAGCAGCTCCAGGGTTTCAATGTCCAGGTCGTTGGTGGGCTCATCCATCACCAGCAGGTTGGCAGGGCGGGCGAACAGGCGCGCCAGCATCAGCCGGTTGCGCTCGCCGCCCGACAGTGCGCTGATCGGCGCATGGACGCGGTCCTTGCTGAACAGGAAATCTTCCAGATAGCCAACAATATTGCGATCGCGCCCGTTGATCGTGACAACGTCACGTCCTTGCCCGACGTTGTCAAGAATGGATTTGCTCTCATCCAACTGCGCGCGCAGCTGGTCGAAGTAGGCGATTTCAATATTGGTGCCGTGGCGGATCTCGCCGCTCTGCGGGATCAGCTCGCCGATCAGCAAGCGCATGAGCGTGGTTTTGCCGGTGCCGTTGCGCCCCACGATGCCCACCTTGTCGCCGCGCTGGATGACGGTGGAGAAGTCGTCCACCAGCGTTCGCCCGCCGATCTCGTAGCGTATATTCTCCGCTTCGATCACCAATCTGCCGGACCGCCGCGCCTCTTGGACCTGCATGCGCACCTGGCCTGGGTGTTCGCGGCGGTCCTGGCGGAGCTGGCGCAGGCGCAGCAGCGCGCGGGCTCTGCCTTCGTTGCGGGTGCGGCGCGCCTCGATCCCTCGCCGGATCCAGGCTTCTTCTTGGGCAAGCTTTTTGTCGAACTCGACGTTCTGCTCGGCCTCGGCGTTGAGCATCGACTCTTTACGCTGGAGGAAGGTGGGGTAATCACAGGCCCAATCGAACAGCCTGCCACGATCCAGCTCAATGATACGGCGGGCAAGCCGCTGGAGGAAGGCGCGGTCGTGGGTGACGAACAACAGCGTGCCGCCCCAGCGGGTGAGAAAGTCCTCCAGCCAGCGGATTGAGTCGATATCGAGGTGGTTGGTTGGCTCGTCTAGAATCAGCAGGTCGGGGTCGCGCGCCAGCCCGCGGGCCAGCAGCACCCGGCGCTTCATCCCGGCGGAGAGCGTTTCGTAACGCGCCTGCCCGTCCAGCTCCATGCGCGAAATGACGTTCTCCACCTGAATCTGTCGCTGCCAATGCTCGTCAGGGTTGGCGGTGGGAGGCAGCGGTTCCAGCCCGGCGGCGACCACGTCCACGACACTTCCGGTGAGGCCCAGCGGAACTTCCTGCGGCAGATACGCCATGCGCATGCCCTGCTGCCGGGCCACCGTGCCGTTCTCCGGCTCCACTTCGCCGTATACCAGCTTGAGCAGTGTGGTCTTGCCCATGCCGTTACGGCCCAGCAAGCCCAGCCACTCGCCGCGCTCGATTTGCAGATTTACGTCTTCCAGGATGAGCGGCCCGCCAAACCCCAGGCTGGCCTCGTGTACGCTGATCAATGCCATAATGCTGTCCGGTCCCTTCCGGGCATGAATATACTACAGATTCACAAAATTCTCGCACTCAATTATTGTTCCACCAGAGGTAAAGCCGATCAGCAAGGCTGTTCCACATTAGGGGCGGGTCTCCCGATTTCGTTTCGTGCTCAAAGAGTGTCTGGGGGTTGATGACGATTAACAAATAAATACGCGGATGGGCATTGCGCTCATTGGAGCCGTAGAGGCGCAGCGCTTGTGTTGCTACGACATTTTTTCGGCCCGCATAGCTGCGCTCCTACATGACTGGCAGGATCGAAGGGATACCGCCAACCGGCAAGTTCGGTGAGGGGAAAGCCATTGACCATTGCGTACTTATTCGTTTTCACCATCAACTGGCCCGATCCTTTCCCCCCTCCTTGAAAACATGACTATTTAGATCTTACTGTATAATAATTCAACCGGTCCAATTGGGCTGGCTCAATTGGAGGGTGCGTTTCACTTTCTTGGGCAGTTATCCGTTTGTTGGGGTGCTCTCGTGGAGAAACTACGTTTCTCCACGAGAGCACCCCAACAAACTGGTAACTGCCCAAGAAAGTGAAACGCACCCAAACCCAGGGACCGGAAGAAAAATACAACTGGAGATGGTATAATCGTGGGCATTATACCGGGGTTTGTTGTATCGCTTTGCGGTACAGCAAGCTCTTCATGGTCAGAGCAGCAATATTAACAGATCGTTCACCTGAGAGGAAATCGTATGCCGAAAGTACAAGTGAGTTGCCCGCGCTGCCGACAGCCGATTGTCGCGGAAGTGGAACAGTTGTTTGACGTAAATGCCGACCCGGAAGCCAAGCAACGCTTCCTCTCGGGGAATATTAATGTGGCCAACTGCCCCCACTGCGGCTATCAGGGCCCACTTGCCACCCCCATTGTCTATCACGACAATGAAAAAGAACTGCTGATGACCTACTTCCCGCCGGAGTTGGGTCTGCCATTGAATGAGCAGGAGCGGCTGGTCGGTCCGTTGATCAATCAAGTGGTCAACAAGCTGCCGAACGAAAAACGCAAGGCCTACTTGTTCCGTCCGCAGACCATGCTCACGCTCCAGTCGATGATCGAAAAGGTACTGGAAGGGGAAGGCATCACGCGCGAGATGATGGATGCTTCGCAGAAACGGCTCAACCTGATCCAGCGCCTCATCTCCACCACCTCCGCCGAATCGCGCGCCGAGATCGTCAAGCAGGAGGAGGAGCTCGTAGATGAGCGCTTCTTCGAGATTTTGGGCCGCCTGGTTGATGCCTCCATGTCTTCCGGTGACCAGAACTCGGGCCGCGCCCTCGCCGCCATGCAGATGGAAATTCTGCCGCTGACCGAGGCCGGCCGCAAGATCCAGGCTCAGACAGACGAAATGAATGCGGCGGTGCAGTCGCTGCAGGCAGCCAGCCAGGAAGGCCTCACCCGTGAGAAGCTACTAGACCTCATGATTCAGGCCCCATCTGAAACGCGCCTCACCACGCTGGTTAGCATGGCGCACGCCGGGCTGGATTACGAGTTCTACCAGATCCTTACCAACCGGATTGAGAGTGCCGAGGGCGAGGAAAAAGCCAAACTGGAGCAGCTGCGCGACCGCTTGCAGCAGCTTTCACAGGAGATTAACAATCGCATGCAGGAGATGCTTGAGCAGTCACGCGGGCTGCTGAATGAGCTTCTCGCCGCAGAGAACATCGAAGAGGCCGCCAGCCAGGTCCTTCCCGCAATGGATGACTTCTTTGCCGAAGCACTGCGCGCTGAACTCCAGCAGGCGCGCCAGGCGGGTGATCTCGATCGCCTGGGCAAGCTGCAAAAGGTGGTCGATATCATCCAGAAGGCTTCCGCGCCCCCGCAGGAAATCGCCCTGGCCGAAGAACTGATGGGCGCCGAGGATGAAGAATCCCGCCGCAAGATCATGGAGGCGAACGCCGACTCGATCACGCCAGAGTTCTTGCAGATGCTCAGCCAACTCGTTGCGCAGCTCGAACAGCAGGGGCAGCAGGAAATGGCCCAGCGACTTCAAGAAACCTACCGCTCCGCCCTGCGCTTCTCGATGCAGTCGAATATGAATAAGTAGGGTGTTCGGAGTAGTTTTGAATGCAAACTGCCGTAGGTGCTCCGCACCTACGGCAGTTTGCATTCAAAACTACCCCTTCGGATTGTCCAGCCTCAATCCATGCCCGCGCACGGTGACGATGAACATATGCCGCGCGTCAACCATTGCCAGCCGTTCGCGCAGGCGGCGGACCAGGGCATCAAATGCTTGTTCCGATACGCCAATTGCCTCGCCTTCGCCCCATACGTAGTTGATCAAATCCTGGCGCTCCACCACTTCCCCGGCGTTTTCATAAAGCACTTGCAGCAAGCGGAACTGCGGCACCGAGAGCGGCGGAAGAATCTCCTTGCCGTTCAACCATACCCGGCGAGAACGGATATCGAGCGTAAGCTGCCCGCCCGCTTCTGTTCTCCCAACCGCCAGGGGCTCCATATCCATGGGCATCGTCGCATCGGAGCTAAGGAAGACAAAGTGCTGCACCAGCGAAACCTGCACCAGGTCGCCGTCGAACAAGGTGCGGGGTTCTTCCAGGCGCTCGCCATTCACGTACGTGCCGTTCTTGCTTCCCAGGTCTTCCAGCACAACACCATCACCCGATGGGCTGAAGCGAGCATGAAACCGTGAAACCTGGCGGTCTGAGATGGAAACTTCGCAGGAGGCATCGCGTCCCACGACCAGATCGTGATCAATAAGCCAGCGCTGACCGTTCACCGGCCCCGCTTGCGCAATTAAAACAGGAAGCTCCGCCCCCGCACGTCCCATTTCCAACCTCTCCAGGCCATTCTCATTTAGCGGCACAACCACTCTACAGGGGCATTATCTCATACATTTCCCCTCGAAAACAGACAGCACAGTGGGCAAACCCACCCGAAAGAGCAAGGGTATGTTTCCGTTTGTTGGTGGGTTGAGGCAGGGGAACGATGCTCCCCTGCCT
>JAEYTI010000092.1 GCA_023434145.1 Chloroflexota bacterium
ATGGGGTAATCCTGCCCGCGCTCCTCGTAAACAGAGTCGTAGCGGCCCGGCCCGTAGGAACGCGATACGAGGAAGGTGAGTTCTTTCTCGAAATACAGCTTGCGCGGAATCTCCAACCCCACCGCGCCAACCGAGATCACGCGGGCGCGGTCGCGTGCCAGGGTGCCTGCCAGGTTGATCGGGTCGTTGGAGCGGGCGTCCGCGCAGATGAGGACAACATCGAAGCCCTGGCCTTTGGAAAATGCTTTTCCGGCTTCTTCTGCCTGATCGCGCGTCACGGCGTGGTGACCCATCTCGTGGGCGAGGGCAATGCGGCGCGGGTCGAGATCGACGCCAAATACCGGACATCCGGCGGCGCGGGCGATCCCTGCTGCAAGCAGGCCGAGCAGGCCCATACCGATGATGGCGACACGCTCGCCCAGCATGGGCTGCGCCAGACGGAACCCGTGCATGGCGATAGCCCCCAGCGTGGTAAAGGCGGCCGACTCAAAGTCGACGTTTTCGGGCAGCGGAGCGAGCAAATTGCGCGGCACTACGGCATATTCGGCATGGACGGCGTAATTGCCGCCCGCGCAGGCCACCCGGTCACCAATCTGGAAGCCCTCCATACCCTTACCAAGCGCGACAATCGTCCCGGCGGAGGAGTAGCCTAGAGACATGGGCTGATCGAGCTTGTTGAACGCGGCTTCGATGGTCGGAAGGATGCCCTCGCGGCGAGCTTTATCGAGCATCTGGCGCACCAGGTCGGGGCGGGAACGCGCCTTGCCGAGTAGATTTTGTTCGGCAAAGGATACCAGTGTGCGCTCGGTGCCCGCCGATACCAGCGAAGCTTCAGTACGGATCAGCGCGGTGCCGGTGCGCGGGCTGGGGCAAGGAACTTCCGCCACCAGGGTCTGGCCATCGCGCAAATTTTGTAATAATTGTTTCATCCAAAAAATCCTTAGAAGTGTCTTTTGGGATAGTGTTTTTTATTTGCCGGGCAGCAGCACTGCCCGGCAAATAAAAAACACCGCAAACCTTATTATAATTCGCCAAATGCCCCCGGGTGTATAATGGTGATCTGAGTTTCCCTATTTTTGGAGGATCTTGTGACTGATTCGCGCGTTGAAAAGATGGCCCGCGTGCTGGTGGACTATTCCGTCGACATTCAGCCGGGGGATAAGGTGCTGGTGGAAGGCACCATACTGGCCGAACCGCTGCTGCGCGCTTGCTACAAGCGTGTTTTGGAGCGCGGCGGGCACCCCCACCTGCTGATGGCCCTGCCCGATCAGGAAGAAATTTTCTTCGCCCACGCCAATGATGACCAGCTCGACTTCACCCCGGCACTGCACTTAGCGGCAGTGGAGCAGTTCGATGCCCGCATCCGCATGTACTCTGAGGCCAATACGCGCGCGCTTACTCAAGTAGACCCGGTCCGTATGGCACGGCGACAGAAGGCCATGGCTGCCATCCAGCAGACGGTTTTTCGTCGCGCCGCCGAGGGCAGCCTGCGCTGGATCAGCACGCAGTATCCCACCACAGCGTATGCCATGGAAGCGGAGATGGGCTGGAACGAGTACCTGGAATTTTACTTTGATGCCTGCCACGTGGATGACAATACCGCCGACCCGGTAGCCTACTGGAAGGCGTTTGGCGCGCAACAGCAGCACATGATTGATCGGATCGAAGGCCACAACCGCGTCGAGCTAAAAGGCCCAGATGTGGATCTGCGCATGTCGATCCAGGAGCGCAAGTTCCTCAACTCATGCGGAATCCACAATATGCCCGATGGCGAGATCTACACCGGCCCGGTGGAAGACTCGGTGGAGGGATGGGTGCGCTTTACCTACCCGGCGATCTATGCTGGGCAGATTGTAGAAGGCGTGGAGCTGACCTTCGAGCAGGGCCGGGTGGTGAAAGCGACCGCCACGCGCAATGAGGGTCTGCTGCTGCGCATGCTGGAGACAGACGCCGGTGCGCGCTACGTGGGCGAGTTTGCCATTGGCACCAACTACCAGATCCGCCGCTTCAGTCGCAATATCCTGTTCGATGAGAAGATTGGCGGCACATTCCATATGGCGCTCGGCGCGGGCTACCCTGAAACCGGCAGTCTGAGCCGCTCGGTGATCCACTGGGATATGATCTGCGACTTGCAGCGCGACTCGCACATCGCGGTTGATGGGGAAGTGGTGTACCGGGATGGCAAGTTCGTCTTCTGAGCCTGCTGCCTTCAATAGCCAGACAGACCAGGGGAATGCCTTTGCGCGCCTGCTGCTGGTCGTCACCTTCCTGTTGATCTTTCTGATGGCAGCCCGCACACCGCTCGACACCGACCAGTGGTGGCATCTACGGGCAGGCGAGGAGACTCTTCGCACAGGCCGCCCGCTAATGGTGGATATTTTCACCATTACCCGTGGCGGTGCCGCGTGGACCAATGCGTACTGGTTGGCAGACATAACCATGGTGTGGCTGTTTTTGCGAGCAGGTTTTTTAGGTCTCAGCGCCTTTGTGACCGCCCTGGCGCTGGGCAGCATGGCGCTGGTCTATTTGCAGAGCGAAGGCCCGCCGCTGCTTAAATCGGCGGCGCTGCTGCTGGGAAGCGTTGTGGCTTCTACCGTCTGGTCGCCGCGCCCACAGACTGTCTCGCTGGTGTTGTTCGCGCTGATTGCTTACTTGCTTTACCTATATAAGTGGCGCGCCCGCAACTATTTGTGGGCGTTGCCGTTGATCTTTATGCTGTGGGGCAACGTCCACGGCGGCTTTCCCATGGGCTTTTTGCTTATCGCGGCGGTGCTCGGTGGTGAGGCGCTCAACCATGTGCTCGCCATCCCCACCCCATGCCCCATGCCCTGGAACAACATGCTCCGCGTGGGGCTGTGGACCCTCCTCTCCGCGCTGGCAGTGATGATCAACCCCAACGGAATCGACATGTGGCTGCTGACGACCAAAACGGTCGGTCTTGAGGCAGTGCAAAATCTGATCCCCGAGTGGGCCTCGCCAGACTTTCACGTGCTGGTGCAGCAGTCGCTAGTGTGGTTGCTGCTGGCGGTGGTCGCGGCAGTTGCGCTCTCAGGTCGGGTGATGGACGGAAGCGATCTGGCGATAGTACTGGGTTTTTCGCTAATGGCGATGATCTCTGGGCGGTTCTTTGGGCCCTTTGCGCTCGTCGCCGTGCCGGTGCTTACCCGCTACGGCGCCACGGCGCTGGAACGCGCGCGGGAACACTCGCCGCTGATACAGCGGTTCGCTTTGCACAAATCAGCCCCGCCCGATAGCCCCGGCACACGGCGCTTCAAAAAGGTGATCAATTTACTGCTGGTGGCGCTGCTAGCTTTTGCCGCCTTTTCCAAGCTCTACATCGTCACGCACCCGGCCCTTGTCGGTCACTATCTGCAGCAGGGCTACCCCGTGGACGCGGTGGAATGGATGGAAGCGCAGCGGCCTGGGGCGCGGGTGTTCAACGAGTACAATTGGGGCGGCTACATGCAGTGGTACGCCCGCAGCGCGCGGATCTTTATCGATGGGCGCACGGATTTGTTTGGTGATGATCTAATCTTAGCCTGGATGGATGCCCTAAATGCCCGCCCAGGTTGGCAGGATTTACTTAATCAGTACGATGTGGATACGATAATGCTGGCTCCGGACCGTCCGCTGCTGGAGGAGCTTCCCATGCAGGGGTGGGCCCAACTATATGAGGATGAGCAGGTTGTTATTTTCGGAAGAAAATAAATCGCCTGGTAAGAAAATCGAGCCTCTTGGTTTGTTGTCGTAGAATATGCACGGCATCTTCTACGACAACAAAACCCAAAAAGCCAAGAATCGTTCGTTCTGATCCATAAATCTGAATGGTATAATTCCAAAAACCCATGAAATTTACACCGACCTCTTTCCCTGATGTGATTCTGATGGAACCGCGCGTGTTTGGTGATGCGCGAGGTTTCTTTATGGAGACCTACCAGGCAAGACTCTTTGCCGAAGCCGGTATCCCAACCACCTTTGTTCAAGATAACCATTCCGGCTCGCCCAGGGGTGTGCTGCGCGGCTTGCATTATCAGATCCAGCACGCGCAGGGTAAGCTGGTGCGCGTAATTGCCGGGGAGGTTTATGACGTAGTCGTCGATCTACGTCGCTCTTCGCCCACCTTTGGAAAATGGATGGGGATTGTTCTCTCCGCGGAAAATAAACGCCAGCTATGGATCCCAGAGGGCTTCGCGCATGGATTTTTGGTTACCAGCGAATGGGCCGAATTCATGTATAAGGTGACGGACTTCTACGCACCGGAGTCTGAGCGGACCATTCTTTGGAACGATCCGACGATTGGCATTGATTGGCCCTGCCCGAGTGGGCAGCCGCCGATCCTCTCGGCAAAAGATGCCCAGGGCAAACGATTTGAAGAAGCTGAACTTTTTGAATAAACAGGAACACTCCATGAAAAATATTCTCGTCACTGGCGGCGCCGGTTTTATCGGCTCAAACTTTATTCACTATTTGCTCCGGACAGAGCCAGACGTTCGGGTGATCAACCTCGATCTGCTCACCTATGCGGGGAATCTGGAAAACCTGGAGAATCTGCCCGATGGGCAGCGGCACGTTTTTGTAAATGGGGATGTTTGTGACAAGGCGCTGGTAAATGATCTTTTCGCCCGCTATGCGGTGGATACGGTCATTCATTTTGCTGCTGAAACCCATGTGGATCGCTCCATTCTTGGCCCTGAGCAGTTCATCCTTTCCAACGTGAACGGAACGTTTACACTCCTAGAAGCGGCGCGCAAGGCCTGGCTGGTGGAGAAAACCCACCCCGTAGAGAATGTTCATTTTCATCATGTCTCTACAGACGAGGTATTTGGAACGCTGAAACCCGGCGAGCCGGCCTGGAAAGAAAGCACACCCTATGCTCCCAACTCCCCGTACTCCGCCTCGAAGGCGTCGAGCGATCACCTGGTGCGGGCGTACTACCACACCTATGGTTTGCCTGTCACCATAACCAACTGCTCCAATAACTACGGGCCCTACCAGTACCCCGAAAAACTCATCCCGTTGATGGTTCTGAATGCGCTGGATGGAAAGCCGCTGCCGATTTATGGCGACGGGCAGCAGATACGCGACTGGTTGTACGTGGAAGATCACTGTGAAGCCATCTGGCTGGTGGCGTCAAAAGGTCGCAAGGGCGAGACGTACAACGTGGGCGGGAACAACCAGCCTGCCAATCTCGAGGTGGTCCAGGATATTTGCTCCATTCTGGATGAGCTGAAACCGATGCCGGACGGAAAATCGTACGATTCGCTGCTCACGTATGTGAAGGACCGCCCAGGGCATGACCGCCGTTATGCAATGGATATTGAGAAAATATCCGCCGAACTTGGCTGGCTGCCGAAGCAGTCGCTGCATACCGGCCTGTTCCACACGGTGAAGTGGTATTTGGACCATCCTGAGTGGGTAGAGGCCGTTCGCACAAAGATGAACGATTCCGGCTGGATGGAACGCAATTATGCCAATCGAGGAGGTCAAAAGTGAAAGGGATAATTTTGGCAGGTGGAAAAGGAACGCGGCTGTATCCGTTGACCATGGCAATGAGCAAGCAAATGCTGCCGGTCTACGATAAGCCGATGATCTATTATCCACTCTCGATGCTGATGCTTGCCGGGATCCGCGATGTGCTGGTGATCAGCACACCAGAGGATTTGCCTGGTTTCCAGCGGCTGCTGCGCGATGGCTCGCAGTGGGGCATGTGTTTTCAGTACGCGGAACAGTCGGAGCCGCGCGGGCTGGCCGAAGCGTTCATCATTGGCCGAGATTTTATCGGACAGGATTCTGTCTGCATGATCCTGGGCGACAACATTTTTTACGGACACGGCCTGCCAGCGCTTCTGCGCCAGGCGGCACAGGTTCTTCATGGCGCGGTGATTTTCGCTTATCCGGTCCGCGATCCTGAACGGTATGGTGTAGTGGAATTCGATGCGGATTTCCACGCGTTGAACATCGAAGAAAAACCAAAGAACCCGCGTTCGAACTACGCGGTGCCCGGGATTTACTTTTATGATAACCAGGTGGTTGACTTCGCGGCGAATTTAAAACCTTCAAAACGCGGCGAGCTGGAGATCACCGATCTGAACCAGATTTATCTCGAACTTAATCAACTTCAGGTGCAGGTACTAGGACGAGGTATTGCCTGGCTGGACGCCGGAACCCACGAGACGTTGATCCAGGCGGCAAACTATGTGCAGGCTGTTGAAGAACGGCAAGGCATGATGATCTCCTGCCCAGAAGAAATTGCCTACCGGATGGGGTTCATTGAGGCTGATCAACTGCGGGCTGAGGCCACGAAAATGTCCTCCAATGGATATGGAGCCTATTTGCTGCGGCTTCTGGAGGCGTGATGCGGATTGTGATCCTGGGTTCCAAGGGACAGTTGGGTTGGGAAGCGCAGCGCGCTCTTTCGACGCTGGGTGAAACGATACCGCTGGAATACCCGGTGATTGACTTTACACAGCCGAAGCAGTTAATCCAGCAGGTAACTAGCTATAATCCGCAGGTCATCTTCAATGCGGCAGCTTACACTGCGGTAGATAATGCCGAAACGGAAGTCGACATTGCCCGCGCAATCAATGCCACCGCGGTAGGAGCGCTGGCAGAGGCGGCGCTTCAGCGAAATGCTGCATTGATCCACTTCTCTACGGATTACGTGTTTGATGGCGCAAAGGGCAGCGCATATCTGGAAGAGGATGCGCCAAACCCATTGAGCGTGTATGGCTCTACCAAACTTGAAGGTGAACAGGCTATTCAGCAAGTTGGCGGCGCTTATTTGATTTTGCGCACCAGTTGGGTATATAGCAACCGGCGCGACAGCTTCGTAATGAAGGTGCTGCAGTGGGCCTCAAACACAGATACGCTGCGCATCGTGTCCGATCAGGTAAGCGGTCCAACCTGGGCTCGCTCGCTTGCGGAGATTTCCGGGCAGCTTTTGGCCAAGGGCGGAAGCAACCCTGCTGCCTGGCTCAAAGATTACAGTGGACTGTACCATCTCGCCGGCAGCGGGATCGCAAGCCGAATGGAGTGGGCAACGGAAATTCTGAGATACGGGGATGAATACCAGCAAAAGGTAGAAGTGGTCGCTGCCCAGACGGCGGATTTTCCCACACCCGCTGCTCGTCCGCTCTTCACGCCTTTGAATTGTGAGAAGTTCACAAATACATTTGACTTGAAGCTGCCGGACTGGCGAGACGCACTCTGTATGGCGATGGAAAAGTAGCGGAATTACGGTGCTTGCCAAATTGATTCGGGCGCGCAGCAAAAACCTACTGCAATTAGAAAAAAGGTTCTTGGAAGAGCATGGTTCTGTTTCTTAGCGGCGTAAAAGGCGATACCCGCCGCTACCGCACGTTCCACCCCTACCAGCAGCTTCAGATGGCGGGGGTGCCCTGCACGTACCGGCACATCACTGCGGGCGGAATTTCGCGTTTACTGCCCGGTATGCAGGTGGTTGTGTTGCACCGCGTGCCGATGGATAGCAACGTTAAATCGCTCGTGCGGCAGGCGCGCCGTCAGGGGACGACAGTGCTGGTGGATGTAGATGATTTGACGTTTGATCCTCAGGCGTTCCAGTGGATCAATAGCCCAGATTTTCAGGATCCGGTGCGCCGCAGGATCTACCAGCAGGACATGCTGCGCCAGCGGGCGACCATCGAGGCGAGCGATGGTGTGATTGCTTCAACTAATTTTCTGGCAGAAGAAATTCGCAAACTTGGCAAACCAGCCTGGGTGCACCGCAATGGTTTTAGCCAGGAGGTGTTGCAATTATCGGAATCAGCGCGACGATCGAAAAGTGAAGGCGCTGGACCGACCGTCATTGGCTACGCCAGCGGGACACCCACCCACGACCGAGATTTCGCGCTCGTGCGCCAGGCGCTACTGGAAATCCTCGCGGAGCAAGAGAATGTAACGCTACATTTGGTTGGCCCATTGGATCCCGGGGCAGGATTCGAGCGGTTCGGTGGCAGCGCTAGCGTACGGATTCGGCGGCTGCCGTTTGTTCCGTGGCGGAATTTGCCTGCCATCTTGCGCGACTTTGATATTAACCTGGCGCCACTGGTGCTTGATAATCCTTTTTCTCAGTCGAAAAGTGAGATAAAGTATATGGAGGCCGGGTTGGTTGATGTTCCTACAGTTGCCAGCCCCACCGATGCCTTCCGTTTTGCCATCACGCATGGAGAAAACGGTCTGCTAGCGGATTCGCCGGAAGCTTGGAAAGCCTGCCTTTTGCGGCTTGTAACCGAACCGGACTTCCGCAGGCAGATGGGCAAAGAAGCATACCGGCATGTGTTGCAAGAATATTCACCAGAGAAGCGCGCCGATCAGCTACTTGAAACGCTGAACGAAATCTCTGAGCATGTTCGCGGAAAACCGTTGTTCTCTTTCGTGTCGGAAGCTCATAATGGCACAACGGTCAACAATATTCCGGTAGAATGGGAAAGGATGCCGACAAATACACAGCGCGGATGGTATTCGCTGAGGCATCGAGGTATTCTGGTGCTGCTTGGCGAAATTTGGGTGTACATTCGCCGCCTGATGTCGCCTATTTTCCCATTCCGCAAGCCGTAAAGCCATGACCACTCCTACCTACTCCATCTGCATCGTCACCTTCAAAGCGCGTAATTATCTGCGTGACTGCCTGAACTCGATCTACCAATCGCCGCCGCAGAAGCCATTTGAAATTATCGTGGTCGACAACCGTTCGGAAGATGGAACGATCGAGATGCTGGAAGCGGAGTTCTCGCAGGTCCGGTATGCGGTTGAAGAGAAGAATGAAGGATATACGCGCCCAATGAACCGGGCGCTGCAAATGGGCACAGGGCAGTACCTGGTTCAATTAAACCCAGATACGCTGGTGCACCCCGGCGCTTTTGACCGGCTGGACTGCTTTATGCAGGACCACCCGCGTGCCGGGATCTGCACGCCCAAAGTGCTCAACCGCGATGGGAGCTTACAGAAACAGTGCCGCCGCAGTGCCGCCCGTCCCTGGGATACCATTACATATTTCAGCGGTTTGTCGCGCAGATTTCCGAAGAGCAAACGATTTGCCCGCTACCTGATGACATATCTTCCGGAAGATGAGCCCAACGAGGTAGAAGCTGTCTCCGGCAGCTTTATGATGATCCGGCGAGAAGTGATAGAGCAGATCGGTTATCTTGATAACCAGTTCTTTGCCTACCAGGAAGATGCGGATTTCTGTTTCCGAGCACGGGAGGCTGGCTGGCAGGTGTATTACGTGCCCGCCGCGCAGATCGTCCATTACGGCGGCGAAGGCGGATCGAAAGTAGCGGTTTACCACTCAATCTACCAGTGGCACCGCTCGTACTACCTCTACTATAAAAAGCATCTGGCGCGGGACTATTTCTTCCTGATCAATTGGATAATGTACCTGCTGATGGCGGGAAAGCTCGCCCTGGCGCTGTTCAGCGCTCTGATGAGAAGAGACAAAGTCGCGGGCACGCGCAAACCCAAGTAGGCTGAGAAGGATCGGGTAACCGATGCCCATTATCGGTCCCCAATACCTGAGAAGCTATACATACTTCGTACCAATATAGGCAGATCTGGAACACATCTTGCAGCGCGGCGCTGCATGAATAATTGGATGCCAAAGCTGCTGATGTTTTTGCTGGTTGTGCTGGCTGCAATGACGATCTGCGCGGTAATACCATGGAATGTGCCGGATGAAGAGCCGGTTCCGGTTGCAACGCTTACCCCGGTGCGCATCGAACCAACCGTGATGATCAGCCTGCCCGCTTCCACCGCCACTTTCGCGCTGGAGCCAACCAGTACTTTTACGCCGGAGCCGACCGCCACATCTACCCCGGGTGCAACTCTTGGGCCAACCGCGGCCCCCGGCTCGCTGGTAATGCTCCCCGGCTCGCCTGATTATTTACCGGCATTTCCCCACATGGATGCTGGCTGCGCTTGGGCTGGTGTTGCGGGGCAGGTGCGTACCGCATCAGGGGATGGGATTGCTTCAGCGGTTGTGGTGATCTCGGGCATGGTAAATGGGCAGATTATAGAAGGGATGGCGCTAGCAGGTTCGACTGATACCTATGGTCCGGGGGGGTACGAGATCGACCTATCGCGCTATCTTACGCTAGGTGGGGCAGCGGTACAGATTCAAGTGTTTGACCTGAACGGCCTGTCGCTCAGCGAGCCGGTCACGTTCAACCTGCCTTCTGATTGCAGTGAAAACCTGGCGCTGATCAGCTATCAATCTGGTGATACAGCCAATAACTTCTCCTTGCCGGTGGGGCAGTAGCGGCCAGAGCAGCCTTTTCACGGGTATAATTGGCTTCACAAGTTCACCTGGAGGAAGTCAATTGCCCGTTAACCGCACCCGGCCGGCTGCTCCTGCCGCTCTCGATGAAGGTGTCACCCCGCTGCTGGCGCTGCAAAATGCATTCCGCTACTGGTGGGTGCTGACTGCGCTGACCATGACCGGCGCGCTGATCGGTTGGGCCGCGCACCTCTCGCGCCCCGTGTTGTACGAATCAATCGCCCGGCTGCCGGTTGGCTTTGACTATGTGAGCACCGGCCCGATGTCGCAGTTCGAGGAAGACATCGCTATGGAAGTGGTCGGCGGGCTGTTGACCGCCAATGACGTGATGGACCGGGCAGCGGCGCGTGCTCTCGAAACAGGGTACACGCTCGATGCGATAACCATGCGCCAAATGGCGATTGTGGAACGGCGGCTGAACGTGTGGGAACTGCGCGTGCGTGCGGAAGATCCGGCGACAGCCGAGCAGATTGCCGCCTTATGGATGGGTGAGGCGCACGCCGTGATCTCCGAAAGCTATCGTCATGCCGTCCTCGCGGACAGCCTGAACCGATACACACGCTCGCTGGAAACGTGCCTCGCGCGGGCTGCTGTCAGCGAGCCGGTTTCCGTGCAGTGCAGTGATATGAACTTCGAGGCGATTCAGGCAGGGTTAGTGCAGGCAGGCGAGCAGCTCAACGAAGAACTTACCGCAAGCCGGGGACTGTTTGTCGGATTGAGGATCGGACAGCCGGAAACGGCGGGTGAGGCAGTAGGGCCTGTCCGTTATGGGCGGGCTGGTTTTGCGCTGGGTGGTGCGCTGATCGGCCTGGTGATTGCTGTGGCGCTGCTGGAAACCGGCCTGATCAGCCGCCTTTTGAGAAGAAGCTGAACCGTGAACCACCGCATTTGGACGACTCTTGGATATGCTTGTGCCGGGGCGCTGATCGTTGCCCTGCCGTTCACCAGCTTTCCATTGGTGGCTAAGATCACCGGCTCTTCTATGGTGGCGCCGCTGTCGCTTCTGCCGCTGGTCGCGCTGATGGCATTCTGGTGGCTGCCGGCACTGCTGCGCGGAGAGCGTCTCGCACCGCAGTCTACGCCGCTGCTTGCATTTGTGCTCGTTGGTCTAATGGCCTTTGGGGCTTCGTTCTTTATCGATATTCCGCCGTATAAATCGGTGACGACGCTGCGCAGCGGGCTGGAAGCTTTTGCCACCCTGGGTGTTGGGATGTGCTTTTACCTGGTGATCTCCGGCTGGGCGCGCCGGTCAGATCGCCTTGCGTTCCTGCTGGCGATGCTCAACCTCTCGGGTCTGGTTATGCTGGCATGGGCATTCACCCAGTTTATCACCTGGAAGATGCTGGGCAGCTATCCGCAGTGGATGTGGGATTTTCAGGGGCAGGTTTCTACCAGCCTGCTGCTCTATGTAAACCGTTCGAATGGCTTTGCCTATGAGCCTTCGTGGCTGGCGCACCAGCTTAACATGATCTACCTGCCGGTTTGGCTGTCTGCCACGGTTTGTGGTTTCACAGCTCACCGCTTTCGCTTGTGGAAGATCAGCGCAGAAAACATTTTGCTGCTAGGAGGCATTGGCGCGCTGGTTTTGTCTGTATCGCGCATTGGCTTGCTCTCGTTGCTGGTGATGGTGGCAGTGCTGATCTTGTGGGGCAACATTCAACTGGTGAATTGGGCGCAGAAGCGGTTCGCTGCGCGCTTTTTGCGCGAAGACCTGCGCACCAATGCTACCCGGCGCTGGTTTTTTGCCGCCAGCGTGCCGCTGCTGCTGCTCCTCTACATTGGCCTTGCGGTTGGGATCGCCTATGGCCTCTCGCGTTTCGATCCGCGCATGGCCCGCCTGTTTGACTTTGACGCCCTGCGTGCTGGCTCCATCATGCACTATGCCAATCAGCTTGTGTTTGCCGAGCGCCTGGTTTTCTGGCAGACCGGCTGGGAGGTGTTTGGGGATTATCCGTTGCTGGGGGTGGGGCCGGGCAATGCGGGCTTCTTCTTCGTAGAAAAGTTGAGCGCCTTTGGTTGGGCGCTGGAAGAAATGCGCATGCTGATGTATGATTGGACGGCGCTGCCTAATATTAAAAGCCTTTGGCTGCGCTTGCTGGCAGAAACTGGCGTGTTGGGCTTTGGCTGCTTTGCTGCGTGGATGTACCTGCTTTGGCGGTCAGCTCGCCTGCTGATGCCCTGTTCTGATAGGCTGCTGCGGGCGGTAGGCATGGCAGGTATCCTCACACTGGCGGGGCTGGTGATCGAGGGGTTTAGCATCGATACCTTTGCGCTGCCCTACTTTTGGGTTACATTTGGTATGCTCACAGCCGGCGCGGAAATTGTCCGTGCCGGGCGGAAAGTAGAATAATCAGTCCCTTTGTGCCACCGGAACGCGAGGCAATTTGCTCGATTCGATGCGAATGTGGTACAAGAGATAAATTGCTGTTTGAACCTCGTTCATTCGGTTTCTATGGTCACCTTTGGTGAATAGAAACCGAATGAACGAGGTATCAAAGAAGATTCTGGGAGGTTCTCGTGCAGACGGATCGGAAGTGGTGGATTGTTGGGATCGCAGCGTTGGTGCTGCTTTGCCTTTGCGCTTGTGGCGCATTTGTTGCTTTGGGTGGGCTGGCGTTGATATCGTATAACAGCGTGGTTGTGACCGAACAGTCGCCATTCCCACAGGAAGTAACAGTGGAGGTCTGGCCGAAAACAGCCGTTCCCCAAGCTACTGCCCGCCCGGGCCAGCCGACTGCTGTGCCCCCCACACAGGGATCCCCTTCCGGGCAGGTTGATCCAACTTTTGAGCCTGCCATCCCTGGCACCGCTGACGAAACGCTGAACACCTTAAAGAGCGAAACCATTCCCGAAAGCGATCCGCGTGAGCTGGCGCAGCGACTGGAAGGCAAAGCCAACGTGCCTGAGACCATTGAAGGTATTCCGCCTGCCCTGCAGGTAGGCGCGAAGGACACCTTCTGGGTGATGAATGTGGAAACAACCCAGCAGTTTGAGGTGCAGGCAACGTTGCAATATGTGACCCCACACCTATATTTCTGGATTCAGGATGGCGTGCGCTTCAACGAGAGCGATGTGCAGCGGATCGCGGAAACCTTTGAGAACGAAACCTATCCTACGAACCGCACTTTCTTTGGCAGTGAGTGGACTCCCGGGGTGGATAACGACCCGCATATCTATGTGCTGTACGCGGGTGGGCTGGGCAGCACAATTGGCGGCTATTTCTCCTCGGGTGATGAATACCACCCGGATGCAAGCGAGTATTCCAACGCGCACGAGATGTTCCTCATCAGCGCGGATAATGTGTCGCTGCGCGGGAACGAATTTTCCGGGGTGATGGCGCACGAGTTCCAGCACATGATTCACTGGAACACCGACCGCAATGAGGAAGGCTGGGTGAACGAGGGCTTTGCAGAGCTGGCGCAACACCTCAATGGGTACGATGTAGGTGGGGCTTCCTTTATGTTTGCGATGAACCCCGATTTACAGTTGACAACCTGGCCATCATCTCCGGCTTCCATCCCTCACTATGGGGCGTCATTCATGTTCTTCTCGTACTTCCTGGACCGCTTTGGTAGTGAGGCGACCAAGGCAGTGGTTGCCCACCCCGATAACGGCATGGACAGCATCGATACGGTGCTGCAATCGCTCAACGCGGTGGATGAGGTCACGGGAGCGCCTGTGTGGGCAGATGACCTGTTTGTTGATTGGACGATAACCAATTACCTCAATGACGATGACGCGGGCGATGGGCGCTACGTCTACAAGGAGTATCGCAACGCGCCAGACTTTGGCCCGACGGAAGATATTGGAAGCTGCTCGGATAGCTGGCAGAACCGCACGGTGAACCAATACGCCGCCGATTATATCCGCATCACCTGCGGCGGCAGCTACACCATGCACTTTGAAGGCACAACCGAAGTGGGTGTGCTGGGCGCGGATGGTGACAGGGGCAACTACGCCTTCTGGTCCAATCGCGGCGATGAATCGAACATGACAATGACACAGGAGTTTGACTTCACAAACATCACCGGCCCGCTGACGATGACCTACCGTGCGTGGTACGACATTGAAACAGACTATGACTACCTGTACCTGCTCGTTTCGGAAAATGGCCAGCAGTGGGAGATTGTACAGATCCCCTCCGGCACAGATGAAGATCCGTCGGGAAACAGCTTTGGCCGAGCCTACAACGGTCAGACGGGCGATTGGATTGAAGAGACGGTGGATCTTAGTGCCTGGGCGGGTAAGCAAGTGCAGATCCGCTTCGAATACATAACCGATGCCCAGGTGACAGGCGAGGGCTTCCTGTTGGATGATGTACAGATCCCGGCGATTGACTACGCCGAGGATTTTGAGGCCGATGAAGGCGGATGGGAAGCAGATGGCTTTGTGCGCATCCAAAACCGCCTGCCGCAGACCTACCGCGTAACCGTCATTCGCAATGGCGACGAGGTAGAGAGCGTTCCGCTGGACGCCAACCAGACAGGCAGCCTGACGTTCGACCTGGGCTGGAACGATGAGGTGGTGGTCGTGGTGAGCGGCACCACGCGCTTCACCACACAGGCCGCGCCATACCGCTTCCGCTTCGAAGAATAAAGAAAGCAAGTTTTCAAAACTTGCACCACAGCCTTAAGCCCCTGCGGCTGAACAGTTACGATCGCATCGAGAAATGAAGGGAGGGCACGCGATGATCTCGCGTGCCCTCCCTTCATTTCTCGATGCGTGATATTAATCGGTGACGACTTCGCCGCGCATGTTGGCCAGTTCTAACTCCAGCTCGGCGCGCTTGGCGTTGGCTGCCTGTTCCACCTCTGCCCGCACCTGGCGGCTGTATTCGCGCATTTCCGTGCGCAGGTGATCGCCGGACATCGGCGTGAGCAGCAGCGTTACCGCGCTGCCAAACAGACCGCCCAACACGAGCCCCAGCATTAGGTTGAGTGCTTTCTGCATGTTTTCCCTCCTAAAGCATATCCTTACAGATAATATTATAGAGGATTTACCCAGGCGGGCAAGTTCGAATCACCTCAAGGGTGTATCCCGGTTTGAGGAATAATTTTGAGGGTAGCTGAATCAGCGTGCGAAGCATGCTGATTCAGCTACCCTCAAACAAAAATTCACTACGAGACTGCCAGAGCAGGCTCTTTTGCTTCTGGAGCGCTGGCAATCCCCAGCCGCTCAAACAGAATCGGCGCCAGAGCGGATACCCACAACCCGACCAGGGTGTAGCGCACGAATCGCAGCGCGTAGCTAACAGCGTCGGCCTCACGAGGGAGAATTTGTCCCAGGCCAAACCACAGCACGAAGACGCCGATCAGGCCTACGACGTAACGCAGTAAGCGGTGCGACGGCAGCCCCCCGGCGTTAAACAGCCCGCCCGTGCGGTGGAAATACCACGCCGCGCCAGCCAGCATGCCGAACCAGGTGCCTGCCAGCGTAAACGCGCCCTCAATGCTCAACGGATCGATCTCGTTGCCCGGCGCGCCTGCCAGAGCATTCTGCCGCCACAGTTCGGGCACAGTCCGCCCGCTTTGCGCAGCGGATGCCAGCAGGATGAACACGATGATGATGAGCGAGGAAACCAGCGCCAGCAGGAGCAGCGCTGTTAGCGAGCGGGTACGAAGGCGGGCAACAATGGGCTTTTCCAGCTTCAGGTAACCCAACACCAGCAGCGCGCCTAGCAGCCAACCCAGCAGCACGTCGCTGATAAAGTGCATGCCCAGGTAGATGCGTGAAAAACCGATCAAGAAGATTACCACGATCATCAGAATTTTGCCCCACCGCGAGCGCAAATTTGCCGCCAGCATGCCCCAAATCGCCGCGGCATGAAAGGCGTGCCCGGATGGAATGCCAAACGACGTTTCCGCGGACCATGCTTTTACATCCGTGCTGATCCAGTAGGGACGGGGCTGGAACATGGCCAACTTGAATACGGATCCGAAGCTGTTGCTGAGCAGGAGCATCATCGCCACGCGAATGCCGATGACTGAATCAAAGCACCAGTACAGCGAGGGCATAATAAGCATGTAAAACTCTTCGTTGCCCAGCATCGAGATCGACCGCATGGGCGAGGCCAGCCATTCCCCCATGCTTTGCAGAAAAAGAATGATCAGCAGTTCGAGTTCGTGAAGCGCATCCATCTTGGTTAAGACTCTCCTTTGGTTTCCACTGGCCCATGCCTGCTGGCGTGACGTATTCCGCCCGCAGTGGCGCTGAAAAGTAAAGTGGATTCGCAACTGCTCGGTGGGTTATGGTGTGTTATGTGAGGGAGTCACATAGCAACTCCCTCACATAACACACCATAACCCATACCAGGCTGCGTTGTTCGTGGATTCTAATACTCGCCTTAAATGAAAAAGGTTGACGTTCAGCAGGATTATATTGTACACTCAACCGTATGAAAAACCAGATGCAAAGATGGTGGGATGTTCCGGCGGCCCTCTTCTTGCTGGGCGCGCTGTTCAGCGCCGCGATTCGACTGCAAGCGACAAACTGGACGGAACACCTCTCCTTAATGACCGTTATTGTTGTGTTGGGTTCCATCTTTGGATTCGCCCTCGGAAAGAGCATTTTCCGCGGCTGGATTACCTTTGTGATGGGACTGGTGTTCAGTCTGTTCTTCGTCCCCTGGCAGTTGGGCCTGCTTATGCCGGAAATGCCCTGGTCCGACCGCCTGAACTTCCTCTACGCGCGCATCTACTGGGCTACCGCGGACTTTTTAGCCAATAAACCTGTTCGCGACCCCATTTTGTTCCTGACGACGATGGCGGCATTATACTGGTTCGCCAGTCTGCTCTCGACATACCGGCTGGTTCGACTTGCCAATCCGTGGGCGCCGCTGCTGTCGCTGGGTGGCATGATTCTGGTGATTGAATATACATCGGAAATGTACGGCGCCACGCGCATCTCGGGCGCTGGTTACAGCTTTATGTTCCTGGTGTTCTGCCTGCTGCTGGTGGGCCGCATCTACTTCCTGCGTTCGCGCAAAGAGTGGGAGCAGCGCGGCGGAACAGTGGAAATGGAAGTGGGCTACGACCTGGGCCGCGGCGTTGCTGTGGCGGCAGTGGTGGTGGCGCTTCTGGCCTGGAACACGCCCATGCTGATAAACTTCTTTAATTCAGAAGACCCGGCTCGCGAGCGTGTTTCGCGCAGCTTCCAGGTTTTCCGCGACAGAGTCTCTAAGGCGGTAAATTCGTTGCGCAGCTCCAGCCCGGTAGTGGTTGAGGGCTATGGCAGCAATATGTTCCTCGGCACCGGCGGGCAGCTCGATGACAAAGTGGTGTTCACGGTAAAACCGGAATTCGGTAAGTCGTCGCGCCGGCTGTACTGGTCTGCTCGCACCTACGATAACTACCGCTCGGGGCAGTGGAACTCTACCATTAGCGACTCGCGGACCATTGGCCCCGCTCAGGAGCAGGTGATGTATCCCTCCTGGGATCTCCGGCGCGAAATGAAGTTCACGTTCAATTCGAGTATAACGCTGCTCAAGACACTGTACTACCCCGCTGAGCCGCTTTCGATCAGCCGTGAGGCGCAAGCAGTAGTCGCGATGGCTGCCAATGGCGCAACGGATTTGAACGCGATTGTTCTCGATCCCCCGTTGGCTGCCGGTGAGGAATACACCATCCTTGCCTCTGTAGCGCAGCCAACTATTCTGGCGATGCGTGAGGCAGGCGCCGAGTACCCGGATTACATCGCCGAGCGCTACTTGCAGCTCCCAGATAGCTTTTCGCCGCGTATTGCCGAGCTTGCCCGTCAGATTGCCGGCGACGAAGAAACGCCTTACGATCAGGTAACTGCGGTGACACAGTACCTGCGCCGCACGATCACCTATTCCGAGACAGTTCCCCAGCCTCCGCGCAACCGCGATCCGCTGGAATGGTTCTTGTTTGATCTGCGGGCCGGATTCTGCAACTACTACGCCTCTGCTGAGGTGGTTATGCTGCGCTCGCTGGGCATCCCGGCCCGGCTGGTGGTTGGTTATGCTGAAGGGGAGTGGGACACCGAAAATCGTCTTTACACGGTGATTGGGAAAGACAGCCACGCCTGGCCCGAGGTGTACTTCCCGGACCTGGGTTGGGTAGCTTTTGAACCGACCGTAGCGCAGCCGCAGTCGACCTTCCCTCAAGGCTCGCGCTCGTCGAATGATCCGAGCGGGATTAACGCGGTGGAACCGGAAGTGCAGATGGACCCCTGGTCGCTGGCGAACCAGGAGCAGCGCGCGGAAGACCTGATGAACGCGGAAGAGATCCGCAGCGCCGTGGTTTTCGAACAGTTCCGGCCCTGGCTGACCGGCCTGCTGGTGGTGGCTGCCATCGGCGTGCTGTATTCGCTGTACCAGTGGATTCGCCGCCGTACATTTGACCTGCCGCTGCCAAGCTGGATTGAGAAAGCGCTGGATGAGCGCGGCTTCCGCACACCAGACTGGCTGCGGTTGTGGTCGCGCCGCGCCCTGCGCACCCCGATGGAAAACCTGTTTGCCAACGTGGCCTTCATGCTGCGCGTGTGGGGCCGCAAGGTCGACCCGGCGTTGACGCCTGCCGAGCAGGTAGCCATGCTGGTGAACGTGGTCCCCGGCGTGCAGGATCACGCGCTGGTGCTGCTGGATGAATACCAGCGCGCCATGTACAGCAAGTACCCAGCTAACCTGCACCGCGCCATGGAAGCGGTCAACGAGCTGCGCTCCATCGGCTTCCGGAGCTGGTTTCTCAAGCTGGTAGGGTTCGGCTCGTAGCGTTAATGGAATAAAAAAACCGGTGAAGTGGAAACACATCACCGGTTTTTTTATTCCGTCTACTGCACCACAATGTCAATAAAGAACGGGTCCCCGAACGGCTCGCCTTGCGGGTTGTAGGCCTGCCACGCGCTGCGGTACGATCCCGGCTCGGAGGGAGCTTTGAACACGATGCGGATCACTGCGCGGCTGCCGGAGCGCGCCGGGTAAAGTGCCTGCTCGGTCTGCGCGCCCAGCTCAGATCCGGCGATCAGGCGCACGCGGTAGGTGGAGTCCCAGTTGCAGTTGCCGCTGTTTTCCACCTCCCAGCGCTTGTCGAGGGTCGAGTCGGGGCCGACAACAGTTCCGTCGGGGATGGTCACGTCAGAGAGGAAGGACAGCAGATCCTGGCAATCTACATTTGGCCCTGCAGATAGCGCGCCCCGCGTTGGCTCGGTGGTTGGGGCGGGCGTTTCGGTGGGCGGGGGCGGCAGGGTGGGCGGCATGAAGAGCGGCTCTTGCGCGCCTGAAGCTCGAGGGCGCGGAAGGGCTCTGCACGCAGAGAGGGAAAGCAGGAGGATGATCGCGAACAGCAGGGAGGGGATGTTCCTCATAGAACAATTATAAAAGAGATGCCGGGGATCGGCATCTCTTTTATCGTCTCAACCTGTTTCACCCCCAGGCTGGGAATGAAGCCGGGTGTGGTCTATTCGTCGTCACCACCGCCGTCGTCATCGCCACCACCGCCACCACCGAGGGGCAGGGCGATATCGCCGCTGACCGCACGCTGGCGCACAGCCTGGTCGATCTCGTTGCAGATCTCGGAGTTCTGGCGCAGGAATTCCTTCGCGTTTTCGCGGCCCTGGCCCAGGCGGATATCGCCGTAGGAGAAGAACGCGCCGCGCTTGGTCACAATCTCGAGCGTAGTCGCCAGATCGATAATGTCGCCGGTCTTCGAGATGCCTTCGTTATACATAATGTCGAACTCGGCAGTGCGGAAGGGCGGGGCGACCTTGTTCTTCACCACGCGCACGCGCACCCGGTTGCCTACCATCTCCGCGCCGACCTTGATGGTCTGGATGCGGCGGATGTCCATGCGGGTAGAGGCGTAGAACTTCAGCGCCAGGCCGCCGGGAGTGGTCTCGGGATTGCCAAACATGATGCCGATCTTCTGGCGGAGCTGGTTGGTGAAAAGTACAGCAGTCTTCGTCTGGTTGATCGCGCCGGATAGCTTGCGCAGCGCCTGAGACATCAGGCGCGCCTGCATGCCCATGCTCGCGTCGCCCATGTCACCTTCGATTTCCGCGCGCGGAACGAGCGCCGCGACCGAGTCGATCACGACAATATCCACCGCGCCCGAACGGACGAGGGTCTCAGCGATTTCCAGGGCCTGCTCGCCAGTATCTGGCTGTGAGATCAGCAGGTTTTCAATATCCACGCCGCAGTGCGCTGCGTAGCGCGGGTCCATAGCGTGTTCCATATCGATATAGGCCGCCATGCCGCCCAAACGCTGCGCTTCGGCAACGATGTGCTGGCAAATGGTCGTCTTACCAGACGATTCGGGCCCGTAGATTTCTGTGATGCGGCCGCGCGGAATACCACCTACCCCTAGCGCAATATCCAGGGAAAGGGAGCCGGTGGGAATTGCTTCCACCATCATATGCTGCGCTTCACCCATGCGCATGATGGATCCTTCTCCATAGCGCTTTACGATGTCGCCGACAGCTTTGTCGAGCACTGCCCGGCGGGCATCATCCATAGGCGATGGGCCGGAAGGTAATGGTTGAGGGGGTTGTGCGGTTTTACGCGCCATGATTCTTTCTCTCCTAGATCACATTTTCAAGGTAACATACTGGTTATTATATACCGTAACCCCATTGGTTTGGTACAACGGATGCTTCAATTATAGTACAAATGTTCAAAACGTCAATGGGGAATCAGGGTGGTTTTTCTCCTGTAGATGGCGTTATTTCACGCCATCTACAGGAGAAAAACGGGCATAATCAGACCTGAACGGTGCGGCAGAAGGCGCACAGACCCTCGCTGGTGGTCATCTGGCCGCAGTTGGGGCAGGGTCGCAGCTCTCCTTCTTGCGCGGCCTCGCTCTGGGTGGGAAAGGCGCCCTTCTCTTTGGCATTGAGAAAGCCCACGTAGAAAGCCAGCTTGATACCCGGCTGTTCCTCTTCCATCTTGTTGACCATTTCTTTGTAGTATAGCTGCTTGCTGCCCTCCGAATGCGGGCACTCTTCCTCAATGTAGGGGATTCCTTGCAGCAAAGCGTATGCGGCGGTCTCGCGCTCGTAAAAGCGGACGAACGGCTTTACCTTGCGCACGAAGCCTTCGGCCTCTTCCAGCACGGGTGACTGTCGCGCCAGCAAATCGGTCTGCCACATCATCACATTGCCGAAGAGGATGGCGACTTCGTCATCCAGGTTATGGGCGGTGGCGAGTACACGGTAGCCCAGGTCTCGGGCCACGCGGTTCATCTCGTGGCGCTTCACCAACCCACACGCAGAGCAGGGCTTGTAACGCCCCCGCTTCGAGCGTTGCGCCATCTGTGGCACGGTCTCACTGTACATCTCTGCTACGTTGATCACGTGCAGCTTGAGGGCGCGCTCGGCGGCAAATTCTACCGCGTAGCGCTCGGATTCGTCCGAATACGCTTCCTCCGAGTCGATGCCGAGGTTGATGTACAGCCCGTCGGCTTCGTAGCCCAGCTTCCACAGCACGTCCCACAGCGCCAGTGAGTCTTTGCCACCCGAGACGGCAATCAGCACCTTCTCGCGTTTGTGGAACAAGTCGTACTTTTTGATCGCCCGTTCCGTCTGCTCGACAAACCACGCGATGTAATGTTCCTTGCACAAAGCGAGGCGATGCTGGCGCATGCGAATGGCGGCGCGCTCGTCGCACTTGCGGCATTTCATCGATGTCACGATGCACCACCGGAGATGACCGCCACGATTTTCACTTCATCACCATCTTTCAGCCAGTCGTTCTCGTTCAACAGCTCACCGGCGCGTACCAGCAGGTAGGCCTCCGGAGAAAGCTGGAGCCGCTCCAGGGCTTTCTTCACCTGGATGCTCTTTTCTTCGATCAGGTATTCTTTCTTTCGTAAAATCAGCTTGATGGACATAACCTGTCTCCTGATTTTATTGTACCTGTGCGAGTGCGTGGTGTGAGTGCCCAACGGAGTTGGGCATTCACACCACGCACTCGCACGATTACTTTAATTCATCTTGAAGGCACAGCAGCCAATCGCGCGCCGGGCCGCTGGGCTCGGATTCGGCCAAAGCCACCAGCGGGCGAGTCAACCGCTCGAGTTCGATTCCTTCGACCGTCAATTCCTTTACCTGACTGTTCAGCCAGCGACGCGGAATATAGCCCAACGCACTTGGGTCACCTGCGATTGCTTCGATCACCGCGGCTGGGTCGGGCGCGGTATAGGTGATGCGTGACGGCACCACTGTACCGCCCAGGATGATCGCTTCGAATACAAGCTGCACATCATCTCCTGCCGGATAAGCGTAAGGGGAAACGAGTGTTCCAGGCTCGGGCCATTCGCGCATGCCCCCGGTATAGATCGACTGCAAATCCGCCAGGAGAATCGCGCTGCTAGGGTTGTCAGGGTGGGTGATGATGACCAGTTCTTCCTGCCCAATGACAGCGGAGAAAGTAGGCAGCTCTCCCTGAACATCCCAGCGCAGCGAAGCGTCTGATTCCCCGAGAATCAGCGCCGCGCCAGATCGTTCTTCCACCACCAGCCCGGCGCCGGCACGGTCATTCATGCAGGCGGTCATATCGCTGCGCAGTGCGTTGAGGGCCGGGGTGTGCTGGATGGTGAAAACAACGGGTGTGACCGGCGCCTGAGGCGTCAGCGAAGGTCCGCAAGCCGTCATAAAGGCTGCGAGCAGGATCAGTGCCGCCAGGAACCGGCCATACCAGGAGCGATTAAAGGACATAGAAGACAATGAGGGTTACAGCCGCCAGAATGATGCAGTAGATGGCGAACGCGCGCAGCGAGTGGCGGACAAGATAGCTCAGCAGCCAGTGGATCGATGCGTATCCCACCACCGCGGCGGCGATAAAACCGGCAGCCAGGGCCGGTAAGAAGCTGCCCAGATTGGACATTTCCATAAGATCCGTACCCGCTAAAATTCCAGCGGCCAGCATCACCGGGATGGACATGAGGAAGGAGAAGCGCGCGGCAGCGGGGCGCTCTAAGTGACGCGAGAGGCCGCCCGCCATGGTGGAGCCGGAGCGCGATACGCCGGGGAAGATCGAAAGGATCTGCGCGCCACCCATGGCGAGCGCGTCTTTCCAGGTGATAGCCTCCAGGGGGCGATCGCGCTTGCCGATGCGTTCGGCCAGGAAGAGCAGCCCCGCTGTGAGCAGCAAGAAGAAACCGGTCGCTGCCGGGCTGTTAAACGCCGCCTCAACCAGGTCTTTTACCAGCAGGCCTATCAACCCCGCCGGAATGGTGGCGAGGATGAGGTACCAGCCCAGGCGCGAATTGTGATCCGCGAAGGGCTTTCGGCTCAACAAGCCCTGCACAAAGGCTTTGATGATCTCCCACAGATCCTTGCGGAAGTAGAGGATCACGGCGAGCAGGGTGCCAAGCTGTACCAGCACGCCGAATGGGAACACTTGCTCTTCGGGAATTTCCCAGCCGAGCAGAAAGGGAACGAGCACGAGGTGTGCCGAGCTGGAAATCGGCAAGAATTCCGTCAGCCCCTGGATGATGCCAAGGATGATAGCTTCAAGTAGCGACATAGTGTACCTCGATAAGGTTGTGATGTTTGGCGGTAGCGCGGGCGCGAGAAAACTTGCTAGCCCTCTACTTTGGCCTGTTTAGGATAGTTGGCCAGGAAATCGGCGGCGAAAGCATCGAACGTGCCGTCGAAGATAGCCTGACGGGCGTCGCGCACAAGTTGGAGCAGCGTCCACAGGTTGTGGATCGAGATCAGCGTGGCGGCGAGCATCTCTTTGGCGACGATCAGATGGCGCAGGTAGGCGCGGGTGAAGTTCTGGCAGGTGTAGCAGCCGCATGCTTCATCGATGGGCCGCTGCACGCGGGCGTGCTCGGCGTTCATCAGGTTCACGCGACCGGTGCGGGTCATGGCGGCCTGGTGACGTGCCAGTCGTGTAGGCAGCACGCAGTCAAAGATATCCACGCCGCGCGCAATGCCGTTGATCAGGTCTTCCGGTGAGCCGACGCCCATCAAGTAGCGCGGCTTGTTCTCCGGCAGGATGGGATTTACCACTTCCAGCATGGCGTTCATCTCATCTTTGGTCTCACCGACCGACAACCCGCCAATGGCATGGCCCGGAAAGCCCAGCGAGCTGATAAACTCTGCCGACTGCGCTCGCAGATCGGGGAACACACCGCCCTGAACGATGCCAAACAGGGCCTGATCGGGGCGCTGCTTCGCCTTCAGGCAGCGTTCGGCCCAGGCATGGGTGCGGCGCATGGCGCGCTCGTTGTAGTCGCGCTCGTAGGGCGGGGCGCATTCGTCAAAGGCCATGATGATGTCCGCGCCCAGCTTCTCCTGGATCTCGATCGACTTTTCGGGGGTCAGGCGGTGCATCGAGCCGTCGATGTGGCTCTTGAAGGTAACGCCATCTTCGTCGATCTTGTTCATTTCCGAGAGCGAGAAAACCTGGTAGCCGCCCGAGTCGGTGAGAATAGGCCGGGGCCAGCGCATAAACTGGTGCAGCCCGCCCATCTCTGCCACCAGATCCGCGCCGGGGCGCAGGTAGAGATGGTAGGTGTTGGAGAGCACCAGCTTCGCGCCGATCTCTTCCAACTGCACGGGGGTGACGGCCTTTACGGTGGCTTGCGTGCCCACCGGGGCAAAGATGGGCGTGGGGATATCGCCGTGCGGCGTGTGGAAGATCCCGGCGCGGGCGCTGCCCTGGCGGGCTTCCAGGTCAAAGGTAAAAGGGGCGCGTGTGTTTCCGTTCGTCATTATGTGCGGATTATACCGCACCGTGCCATCAAAATTGTTGATTGCCTTTGGGGTCTCTAGGGGTTGTTGTGGTTTTAGGGGAAAGTCGCGCAGCAACTTCCCCTACAACCACAACAACCCCCAAAGAGCCTGCTGCTTATCTTGTCTCGGCAATAGGGTTTGATTTATACTAATACGTATCCAAAAACTGATCTGTTATTTCCACGCGGACCTTCATGAACGGATACTCCACCTGGCTGGAAATTGATCTTGGCGCAATTCGCCACAATGTTGAACTGCTGCGCAGCATCACAGCGCGGCCGCTGATGGCCGTTATCAAAGCGAACGGCTATGGTCACGGCCTGATCGAGTCTGGTCAGGCCGCACAAGCGGGCGGCGCGACATGGCTGGGGGTAGCCCGGCTGAACGAAGCCATTTGGCTGCGCGAGGCCGGTATCGAACTTCCCATCCTTGTGCTGGGGTTCTGCGATCCCGCGCACGTGCCTGAGGCAATCGCGAATCGAATTAGCCTTGCCGCTCACCACCCCGAGATCGCACAGGCGTTTTCTGATCAGGCAATCTCTGCCGGGGGCGTGCTGAACGTTCACGCCAAGTTCGATACGGGCATGGGGCGCCTGGGTGTCTTTGCTGAAGAAGGCGCGGCATTTGTTCATCAGATTCAACATTTACCGGGTCTGAAACTGGAGGCAATATTCACTCATATGGCGCGCGCCGACGAGCCAGACCTGGAGACGACGGACTGGCAGATCGAACGCTTCACGAAGCTGGTGCGTGCTGTGGAGGCCGATGGTCTGCGCCCGCCGATTGTGCACGCTGCCAACTCGGCTTCTTGCCTGTACTTTCCACAGGCCTATTTTGATATGGTGCGTCCTGGCGTTGCCATTTACGGGCTGCACCCCGCGCCAGAGGCCCCCTTGCAGGGTGATTTTCGCAGGGCGCTGATCTGGAAGACTCGCCTGGTTTCTGTAAAAGAGCTGCCAGCCGGGCACGGGGTGGGTTACAATTACCGCTATAAGACCCAGTCTCCCGAACGCATCGGCGTGATCCCAACCGGCTACGCGGATGGTTTCCGTCGGCGGCTGGGCAACTTTGCCCTGGTGGGCGGCAAGCGCGTGCCAGTGACGGGCGGCGTGTGCATGGACCAATGCATGCTTCGGCTCGATGATGTGCCCGAGGCGAAGATGGGCGACGAGGTTGTCCTGATTGGATCGCAGGATGGTGCGTGCATCACCGCCGAGGATTGGGGCGCCGAGTGGGGCTCCAACAACTATGAAGTGGTGTGTGGGCTGGCTGCCCGCGTGCCGCGGGTTTATACCAAAGATTATTAATTGTGCGTGTTTCGTGCTGTTTTCGAGACATACGAAGTACACCATTTAGAACAGTACGAAATACCAATATAGGAGATCAGGATATGCAGCCACGGATGAGTAAACGCTGGGTCGTCAAAGAACAAATCACCTCAGAGGTGGGAGAGAAACTGGCTGCATACCCGGCTTTTTTCCGGCAAATTCTGTTTGCGCGGGGCATAACCACCGCTGAACAAGCTCAGGCGTATCTAGACTGCTCGCCAACCACCAGCACGGACCCTTTCAACATGAAGGGCATGCGCGAGGCGGTAAGCTGTCTGTTAGATGCTATCGATCAAGAGATTCCCACCGTCGTTTATGGCGACTATGACGTAGACGGCGTTACCGCCACAGCCCTGATGACCCTGGTACTGCGCCAGTTTGGCGCGCAAGTGCGCCCGTACATTCCCAATCGCTTTGACGAGGGGTATGGCTTGAACGTGGAAGCCCTGAAAACGCTGGCGGAAGAGGGTATTAAACTGATTGTGACGGTGGACTGCGGCATCCGCTCGCCGGTAGAAGCGAAACTGGCGGAGGCACTGGGCATCAAGATGGTGATCAGCGATCATCACCACCCGGCAGAGGAACTCCCATCCGCTTGCGCGGTGATCTGCCCGAAGCAGGATGGCTGCGAATACGCAGAGAAGGATCTCTCTGGTGTGGGGCTGGCGTACAAGATTGCGCAGGCCCTTGTCATCGCGCGCCCCAATGCTGGGGTGTGCGCGGAGGATTATCTGGACCTGGTGGCGCTGGGCACGGTAGCGGACGTGGTGCCGCTGGTGGGCGAGAATCGCGTCCTGGTACGGCAGGGTCTGGAGCGAATGCGGGCGCGTATGTTCTATGAGCGGCCCGGCTTGCAGGCCCTGGCCAACGTTGCGCGGATCAATTCACGAAACGTGACCGCAACCGATGTTGCTTTTATGCTCGGCCCGCGCCTGAACGCTTCTGGGCGCCTGGAAACGGCGGAGACGTCGCTGCATTTGTTGATGACAATGGACCGCAACGAGGCGGGCAGGCTGGCGCAAGAACTGGATGACCAGAACCGCCACCGTCAGGACCTGACCCGCAAGACCCAAGATGCGGCGACCATGAAGGCCCAGTCATCTGGCCTGGGCGCTGAAGCGCAGGATATTTTGTTCGCCTTTGATGAGACGTTCAATCCGGGCGTGGTAGGGCTGGCAGCCTCGAGGCTGGTAGAAACCTACTACCGCCCGGCAGTGGTGGGCGTATTTGAGAACGGCATGGCGCGTGCCTCGTGCCGCAGCATACCCGAATTTCACATCACCGAAGCGCTGGATGCTTGCCGCCACTTGATGGAGCGGCACGGCGGGCATGCGCTGGCTGCCGGCTTCACGATCAAGCGCGAAAATCTGGATGAACTGATGCGGTGCTTGCGCGAAGCAGCGCGGGACAAACTCGCCGGTCAAGATCTTCGCCCTGTGCTGCGCGCCGATGCCGAGATCCGGCTTGAGGAACTGCGCCAGCAGAACTTCCTCAGCTACCTGGATATGCTTCAGCCGACTGGGCAGGGCAACGCCGAGGCGCTGTTTATCACCCGCGGGGTGAAGGTAGTCGACGTGCGGTTCATGGGCGCTGAAAAACAGCACGCGAAGCTGAAGGTAGAAGTGCCAGGCAACCGGGGTGTGCTGGACGTGGTGGCATTCCGGCAGGCGGAGAAAGCCGCCGGGATTAAGCGGGGCGACTATATCGATGTGATGTACCATTATGAGCGCAACGAGTTCAACGGCATCACCACCTCGCAGATGAACGCGCGCGATTTTCGGCAGTCTGATGCGGTAGATTAGTTGACTGGTAAGATGCCGGGCGGCTGAAACCACGGCCAGGTCAGCAAAGCCCCACCTGCGTGGGGCTAAGACAAGAAGCAAAATGCCTCAGATTTCGGTGTTTGAAGGTTCTTAAACCCCACGAAGGTGGGGTTTTGGTACATAGCCGCGGCTTCAGCCGCCATACGCATCAAGCTAACAAATTTGTATTGTCGCTGCGGGTAGTTTTGGCTGTGGATAACCCTTCCACATGCTATAATTTTTGCGTACAAAATCGATCCTTTTTCAAAATTTGTAATCAACAATTCTTCCAATGTACCGGAAGCGAATTCCCTTTCCCCTGGAGGGCTGAATGACCAATGCTCCTGCACGCCCCGCCAACGCTCAACAAGCTGCGGCAAATGCGGCCTTTATTCCCCCGCCGATTATGAGTGTCGATGATACGGGCCTTTCGCCGCTGTGGCTGCAAGACCTGGTACTGAAGGTTATGTACTTTCAGGGTTACCTGACCGGGTACAAGATCGCGGAAGAGATTGCCCTTCCGTTTTCGGGCGTGGTCGATACGCTTTTAGAAGCGCTCAAACGGGAAAAGTTGATCGAAGTTCGTTCTTCGCAGATGGGGCTGGGTGAAGGGGCTTACCTGTATGCCATCACCAGCCTTGGCATTGGCCGCGCTCGCGAGGCATTAGATCGCAGCCAGTATGCCGGGCCGGCCCCGGTACCGATTGCTGTATACAATGACTCGGTGCGACGGCAGCAGCGAGGCCGCATGCAGGTGACCAACCGGGTGATGCGCCAGGTGCTGACGAGCTACGTGATCTCTGAACGCACCTATCAGAACCTTGGCCCTGCCGTCAACTCTGGCACTTCCATATTCCTCTACGGCCCTCCTGGCAATGGTAAGACCAGCATCGCGCGCGCTGTTGGCAACCTCATCATGACTCAGAATATCTTTATCCCCTTTGCTCTGTTTGTGGATGGGCAGGTGATTAAGATGTACGACTCGGTCAATCACCAGCTTGTTCCCGAAACCGACGCGACCGCACAGGGGACGGGTTCGCTGCGGACCGGCGCGCGCCGAGATCCGCGCTGGGTGCGTATTCGCCGCCCATTCATTGTCACCGGCGGCGAACTCACCCTGGCAGGGCTCGATCTGGTGTTTGACGATACGCTCAAGTTTTACGAGGCGCCCTTCCAGGTAAAGGCCAATAGTGGCATCCTGCTGATCGATGACTTTGGCCGCCAGCAAGTGCGCCCGCGCGATCTGCTCAACCGCTGGATTGTGCCGTTGGAAAACCGCATCGACTACCTGGCCCTGCATACCGGGCGCAAGTTCGAGGTGCCGTTCGACGTGCTGGTTATCTTCTCCACCAACCTGCCGCCGCGCGATCTGGTGGACGAGGCGTTCTTGCGCCGCCTGCGCCATAAGATTGAAATTGGCGACCCCAGTTACGAAGAGTACCGCGAAATTTTCCGCCGTGTTGCCGCCGCGAAGGGCATTGCCTATAACGACCAGGGTCTGGCGTACCTGCTCCAGGAGTGGTACATCAAGCGCAATCGCAAACTGCGCGCTTCGCACCCGCGCGATCTGTGCGATCAGGTCATCGACATTTCACGCTACCTGAACGTTGAACCTACGATGAGCCGCGACCTGCTCGACCGGGCGGCATCGTCGTACTTTGTTGAGCTGTAACGGGCAGAATCGATGCACCAGTTGAATCGAATTGCCCGTCCGGTTGTGATGGCGCATCGGGGTGCATCGGCCCACGCGCCTGAGAACACGCTGGCGGCATTTCGGTTGGCATTAGAGCACGGCGCGGACGGCGTTGAGCTGGATGCAAAGCTCTCTGCCGATGGGCACGTGATGGTTATCCACGATCAGACGGTAGATCGAACAACTGGCGGCAAGGGCCGCGTGCGCGAACTGACCCTGGCACAGTTGAAAAAGCTGGACGCGGGCATGCATTTTGATTCCTCCTTCGCGCGCGAGCAGATCCCGACACTGGAAGAAGTATTCGTGGCGGTGGGCGCGCGCACACTGGTAAACGTGGAACTGACCAATTATGCCTCGCCCACCGATAATCTGCCTGATAAGGTGGCAGACTTGGTGACCAAGTTTGGGTTGCAGGAACAGGTCATGTTCTCAACCTTTCACCCGCTGACGTACCTCCGCATCCGCCGACGGCTGCCGCAGATCCCTACCGCTCTGCTGACCTTGCCGGGCAAGGCTGGCCAATTGGGGCGGGGGTGGCTGGGCCGTCTGCTCTCGCCAGATTATTTGCACCCTTACTATACCGATGTTACCGAAAAGAGCATGGCGAGCGAAAAGCGCCGGGACCGCATGGTGAATGTGTGGACGGTGAACGACCCGGTAGAAATGCGGCGTTTGTTCCAGATCGGAATTGATGGTATCATTACCGATGATCCGCGCCTCGCCCACCGAGTGCTGGACGAAAGCATGCTGGAGGAGAAATGATCCCTGTTGAGTGGATGGAACAGGCCAAACGCCGGCTCGACGGCCTGATCCACCAGACGCCACTGACGTATGACACTGATCATAATCTATACCTGAAATGGGAGAACCGGCAGATCACCGGTTCTTTTAAAATCCGCGGCGCGCTGAACAAGGTGCTGTGTCTGGAACGCTGGGAGCAGCAGCGCGGCCTGGTAACTGCTTCAGCGGGAAACCACGGGCAGGGAGTGGCGTATGCCGCCCGCAAAGTGGATGCCCCGGTTATTGTGTTTGCATCGGAACATGCAGCGCCCGGAAAAGTGGAGAAAATGCGCGCGCTTGGCGCAGACGTGCGCCTTGTGCCCGGTGGATATGCAGACGCCGAGCGCGCCGGTCTGCGATATGCCGACGAACACGATCTTACCTGGGTATCGCCATACAACGACGGACAGGTGATCGCCGGGCAAGCAACCGTGGGACTAGAAATTCTCAGCCAGATGGCGCCGGTCATGCCGATGGCGGGGATTGTTCCGGTTGGCGGCGGCGGGTTGATCGGCGGCATTGGCGCGGCAGTGGGCAACAGCGCGTCGCTGCAAGGCATGGATGCGCGCCCGCTGGTGATTGGGGTCAACTCAGAGGCGTCACCGTTCTTCCACGCCATCTATTACACCGGTTCGCAAACAGGCGTCGAAGAACAGCCAAGTCTGGCAGATGGCCTTTCTGGCGCGGTGGAAGAAGGATCGATTACCATTCCGCTGGTGCGCAGCTTTGCCGACCGGTTTGTCCTTGTCAGCGAGGATCAGGTAGCGCAAGCGGTAGCGTTTGCGTACCGCCGCTACGGTGAGGTGATTGAGGGCTCGGCGGCGGTGGCGCTGGCTGCCGCGCTGGACCGCGACCGGCTCAACCTTGCCCCGACTGAGTCGCCCATTGCCGTTGTCATCAGCGGTGGGAATATTCAGCCCGAAGTGCACGAGCAGATCTGCGCACGCTGGGGCGCGGCAGAACAGGGGGCAGCGTGATGCAAGCCACCTGGTATGCAGCGGTCCGCATACTGCTCGCCTGCATGATTGCTTTGATGCTGGTGCCGCCGGTAGATATACAGGCCAGCCCGCAGCAGCAGGGAAGCACAGCCAGCCAGAGTGCCCAGGCGATGCTGGCACGAATGACACCAGAAGAGCGGGTGGGACAGCTCTTCCTGGTGACGCTTTCAGGTACTAATTATGACGAGAACGCCCAGATTCATGATCTGATTGCGAACCACCACCTGGGCGGTGTGATGCTGCTGCGTGGCAATGACAATTTCAGCGGTGGTACAGAAGTGCTGGCTCAAACGCGCACGCTTACGCAGCTGCTGCAAGAGAGCGAGTGGGATGCTTCTCAACAGCAGGCCCGCAGCCCGACCAATGCCACTACCTTCACGCCTGCGTTCATACCGCTGTTGATCGGTACCTCACAAGAAGGTGATCTGTACCCCAATGATCAAGTAATTTCAGGCGTAACCCCATTGCCCAACCTGATGGCGATTGGCGCTACGTGGAACCCGGATCTCGCGGAGCAGGTAGGTGGGGTGATGGGGAAGGAGCTCTCGGCCCTGGGCTTCAACTTGTATCTCGGTCCTTCGCTGGATGTGCTGGATACACCCCAGATTGAAAGCGGCGAAGACCTGGGCGTGCGCACCTTTGGTGGTGATCCCTATTGGGTAGGCAGGATGGGTCAGTCGTACATTGCCGGGCTGCACAAGGGTTCCAAAAATCGCATGGCGGTGATCGCCAAGCACTTCCCTGGGCGCGGTGGCTCAGACCGCTCGCCAGAAGAAGAAATTGCCACAGTCCGCAAATCGTTGGAACAGCTCAAGCAGATCGAGCTGGCTCCGTTCTTCTCGGTCACCGGCTCGCTTTCGAACCCAGATATGCTTGCAGATGGGCTGCTGGTCTCGCATATCCGCTATCAGGGCTTTCAGGGAAACATCCGTGCCACGACCCGCCCCGTCAGCTCAGACGCGGCGGCCCTCGAACTGATCCTCAACCAACCGCCGCTGAATGATTGGCGTGCTGCTGGCGGCCTGATGGTATCCGATAACCTGGGCAGCCAGGCGGTGCGCCGGTTCTACGATCCCACCGGCAGCGCTTTTGATGCGCGCACCGCTGCCCGCGAGGCCTTTTTCGCCGGCAACGACCTGCTGTTCCTCGACCGTTTCGTCGCCAGCACCGATCCGGATGCGCACGCAACCATTGTGCGCACGCTGGATTTCTTTGCGCAGAAGTACCGCGAAGATCCGGCGTTTGCACAGCGTGTAGATGCCTCGGTTGAACGAATTTTGACCCTGAAATACCGCATGTATCCCCAGTTTTCGCTGGAAGATGTGCTTGCCACCGGGGATGGGCTTTCGGAAATCGGCAATTCGCAGGAAGTGACGTTTAACACGGCGCGCCGGGCGGTAACGCTCGTTAGTCCTAGCCCGGCGGAACTGCTCAATGAACTGCCCGGTCCGCCCGGTTCTCGCGACCGCATCATTTTCCTTACCGATGTACAGTCGGGCAGGCAGTGCAGCGGTTGCAGTGACCAGGTGACATTAACAGTGGATGCGCTGCAAAGCGCTGTGCTGCGCTTGTATGGTCCACGTGGCAGCGGGCAGGTGAATCAGGGCTTAATGTCATCCTACCCCTTCTCAGACCTGTGGCGCTATCTCAACGGTGTTGCCGAACTGCCCCCGCTGGAAGATGATTTGCAACTGGCAGATTGGGTGGTCGTATCTATGCTGAAACCGGATGCCGATCAGCCTGCTTCCATGGCTTTTCGGCGGCTGCTTAATGAGCGCCCGGACCTGCTGCGAAACAAGAAGGTGATTGTGTTTGCCTTCAACGCGCCATATTACCTGGACGCCACCGATATCTCGAAGCTGACGGCTTATTACGCCATGTACAGCAAATCTGCGCCGTTTGTTGATGTTGCGGCCCGCGTGCTGTTCCAGGAGATGGTGCCTACCGGCGTGCTGCCCGTCTCGGTACCTGGGGTAGGGTACGATCTTATTCAGGCCACCTCGCCAAATCCGGCGCAGGTAATTCCGCTGTATATCGACGCTTCTGAAGCGCCTTCCGCGACGGAAACCAGCACGCCCGCGCCGGTCCCGGCTCCGAACTTTGAAGTCAACGACGTTATCCCGCTGCGAACGGGGGTCATTTACGACCATAACGGGAAACCGGTACCTGATGGCACGCCAGTGCGCTTTATGTTTAACATTATCAGTGAAACCAGCGGCTCATCCACCCAGCAAATCGATACTGTAACAAAGGATGGCGCGGCCGCGGCGATGTATCGTATCGAGCGTTCGGGCATCCTGGAGATACACGCCGCAACGGATAGCGGCGCGCGTACCAGTTTGCTGCGGTTGGATACCGTCTCGGGCGGCGTCACAGTCGTTCCGCCCACCGCTATGCCGACCGAAACCCCTACCGTTACCCCAACGGTTACGCCAACGGAAAGTCCCACCCCAACCGCTACTTCTACGCCGCCGCCTCCGCCTACAGTGGGCTTTTCCGACTGGTTCTTTGGGCTGCTGGTGGTGCTGGTTGGCGCGGTTGCTGCTGCCTACATAGGCGTGCGGCAGGCAGTCGCGCGCTGGGGGCTGCGCTGGGCCCTTTGCGGCGTGATTGGCGGGCTGCTGGCATACAACTACCTGGCCTTAAAGCTGCCTGGCACGGAAGACCTTTTGCGTGACGCTGGCACGACCGGTGTCATCATTGTAACCGTAGTTGGGGTGCTGCTGGGATGGCTAGTCGGTTTCCTGTGGATGCAGTTCGGCGCGCCGCTGCGCTCGTCGCGCGAGCGACCGGCTACCGGGCCAAAGTCGCAATCAAACTGAGCAGCGTTAGTCCCGCCGAAACCCAAATTAAGATCTGCTCTGGGTTGGTGTGCAGGTAGTGGGTGATGGATGTGCCGGGGCGGGCCGCCGGGCGGTTGCTTACGGGGCGGTAACCACCGAGCAAACTCTCGCGGAATTCCTCCACGCTTTGCGGGCGGTCATCGGGGTGCAGCGACATGGCCCAAAGGATGGCTTTTTCGGAGCGCATGCTGATGCCCCCGTTGATCTGCCTGGGCGGAATCAGCCGGTCAGGGTCGAGAAAGCGGTCGCGGGCATCGGCGGGCGGCTGGTTGGTTAGCATGTGGTAGAGCGTGCAGGCAAACGCGTAGATATCGGAACGCGAGTCCGTGTGCCCGCTGTCACCGCCGTACTGCTCCAGTGGGGTATAGAGCGCCGTTCCCTGACCTTGCAGCACGGTGATGGTCACTTCTCCAGGGGCTAGCAGCTTCACCAGGCCAAAGTCTACCAATTTTACCAGGCCGCTGGGCGTCAGCTTGAGATTGCTCGGCTTGATGTCGCGGTGGACAATCGGCGGATCCTGGCTGTGCAGGTAGGTGAGCGCATCAGCAAGCTGGCTGCTCCAGTTGAGCACATCCTGCTCGCCGAGAAAGGTGCCCGCGTGCCGTGCCTCCAGCATCAGGGCGCGTAAATCTTTCCCCGGCACGTAATCCATCACCAGGTAATCGTGCGTGCCGATCGAGAAGAAGTCGGAGACTTTGGGAAGGTTGGGATGATCCAGGCGCGCAAGCACTGTAGCCTCGCGCAAGAATTGCTCGCGGGCCTCTCGCATTAAATCTATGGGAAGGGAACGGTCGTGTTCTACTTCCTTCAACGCGCACAGGCGGCCTTCCAGCCGCATGTCATCGGCCAGGTAGATGCTTCCCATCCCCCCCTGGCCAATAATCCGGCGAATCTTATAACGACCGCGCAGCACTTCCCCGGCTTTCAATGGGACAGGCATAACGCGACTTCCTTCTATGGCTGACGTGCCAGCCACGGTTTCTCTCAAACCGGCGCAGGCTTTGAATTTCGGCGTATTCGCGCAGCACCGGTTCAACAGACCGGCTAGAGGAAGAGAAACGCCTTGGTCGGCGATTTCGCAGCCCAGCCGGGTTACCAAAAGCGACAATATCTGCTATATTATACCTGAACTGGCAGAATGATTGTATTTTCGTTGCTCTTTGGGTGCGTTTCCGTTTCTTGGGTACTTCCCAGTTTGTTGGTGGGTTGAGGCAGGGGAGCATCGTTCCCCTGCCT
>JAEYTI010000100.1 GCA_023434145.1 Chloroflexota bacterium
CCTCATGGGCCGCGAAACCCCTCAACCCCACTTCTGAGAACAAGGGATTTGAAAAATTCAATCGACTTTGGAAAAGCCATACGCTGAAAGGTCTATTTCTATTGTGTGGTAGCAGTCTGGTGATGCCCCAAAACTTCCCCCAAAGTGAAGTGTGCCGGCCGCTGAAGGCCTGTCAAAATCGTAATCTGGTCTAATTTCGGCGCTTCTGTATGTTTTTTCGATCTGCTTTATGGTTTAATCGTTAAAGGGGATTGTGTTGAACCTGCGGATCGAGAGGTGTTCCATGGTCGATTGGTTCCTTGGTACGATTGGCTTTACCTACCCGGAATGGAAGGGCGGTTTTTATCCCACGGGGCTGCCCGCCAACCAGTCCCTCAGCTACTACAGCAAAATCTTCAACGCCGTCGAGATCAACACCACATTCTACGGACCGCAGCCTGCCTCGCAGATTCAGCGCTGGGCGGGGAGCACGCCGGACGCGTTTTGCTTCACGCTCAAGTCGCCGCGCCGGGTGACGCACGATCTGCGCCTGCAAAACACAGAAGCTGAGATGCGTGTGTTTATCGAGTCATCCGAAGGCCTGGGTGAAAAATTTGGCGCGGTGCTGATCCAGCTTCCCCCCAGCTTTAAGATTGAAGAGATTGATGCGCTGGAAAAATTTCTGCCCACCCTGCCAAAAGGCCCGCGCTATGCCGTAGAGTTTCGCCATGCCTCCTGGCACCTGCCTCAAACCGCCGACTTGCTTCGCCGCCACAAGGTCTGCTGGGTGGCGACCGATTATGAGGATCTGCCGGTAGCAATCTACCCAACTACCGACTTCCTTTATATCCGCTGGATCGGCAAGCATAATGTCATCCCGCACCCCGGGCACGAAGTGATCGACCGCACTGAGCGCCTTCAGGCGTGGCTGGAGCGGATTGAAGCCAACAGCGCCGAGATTGAAACGGTGTTTGGCTTCTTCGATAACGATTATGCCGGTCACGCGCCTGCCACCTGCAACCGACTCAAGAAGCTGATTGGGCTGCCAGTCGCGCCCTCTGCTTCTGAGGAGCAGGGCCGATTATTCTAAGAACCTATCCGAAAATTATTTTGTGTTTGTTGTTTGGGGGCAACGCCCCCAAACAACAAACACAAAATAATTTTCGGATAGATACTAAACCTTAAATGCGAACCAACAAGCGTCCATTTTCCTCCACCATCATTTTGGCTATCGTTCCCGTGCTGCTGATGAGCTGCCAGTTCTGGGCGCCGCTGCGTGAACCGCAGCTTGCCACCCTGCAGCCAACCATCACGCAAGTCAGCCTGGCACAGCCGCGGGTAGCTACAGCGCAGCACGAGCCGAAGCGTACATCCACATCTGAACCAGAACCCACACCTGACATGGAGTCGCCACAGCAAGTGGTGCCGGTGGAGGTTCCGGCGGGCGAGCCGGCAGGCTGCTTCACCGCCGAGGCCCAGGCAGCCCTGGACAGCCCTATGGCAATGCTGGCCCGCGCCGATAGCTTGCTGGACTTGAAGGTTCCCCTTACTGAGCGGTTGGCGGGCAGCGTATGGAATGCCGCAACTGGAGAGTATGATTTTTCGCGCCGGGGTGCGTATGCGATATCGGTAGGCGATGTGCAGAATGAATACTTGATACAGACGATGATGAACGCGATGCACGTGTCTGGGTTCGTCACGTGGCTGCGCACCGGGCCGGGTGACTCGATGCACATCCTTGCCATCCCTGTGACCTCTACGGATGTGCTTCAGCCCGACTTCCCCTGGGGCGAGTATGTCTCTGCCTACTGGCGCGACAGGTTCTCGCTCCCGGCGCACGATACGACTGTCATCCAGGCGCTTAAGCTTCCACCCTGCCGCTGGATGATCGACCTGGGAACCGCGCCTGACGTGCATTCCGGCTGGTGGAGCGCGAGCAGCGCGGGCTGGCCCGATTACGCCTGGGCTGCCGGATTGTACACCGCCACCGATACCCACAACGCCTCTCTGATGGCACAGAAGATCGATTGGCTCGGCCCGAACGGGGTGGAAGCCCCCAATACCATGTGCGGCCCGCTCAGTTGGGCGATCATGAATGATGTGGGCGCATTCCCCCCGGGTATTGGGGGCTGGTCTAGCGGTGGCATTTCCTTCTGGCTGGCGAAACCGCTTACCAACGGCAGGCCCTGGTCAATCTTTCCGCCCGGGACATACACTGTTCACCACTTCCGCGAGCCGCTCAGCAAGTTCGATTTTGGCGTGTTCCCGCTCTATCCGGGCGATTTTCTCTATCTTTACAGCAAGAAAGATGGTTTTGATCATATGCTGTTAGTAACCGAGGTAGACGCTGACGGCAATGTTTATACCGTGACAAACCTCGTGAAGGTGCATCCCGAAGAGAAGACCACAATTGAACGGGTGGTACTCTATAATGCCAATAACCCATCCGTTGGCATTGCCCGCAACGCCTGGGCGAAAGATGGTCGCAATGGGCGCACCGGTCACGATGGCTTCGATGTATTTCGCTGGGCATGGATGGAGAAGGATATCAGCGGGCAGCCAGCCGCTTATACCGTGCAGGTCGGCGACACATTGGGGCTGATCTCCGAGCGCTGGAAGACGCCTGCGGCTGCAATTGCGGAGTACAATGGAATTCAGGATGACGCGATGGACTCCGCGCTTGCCATAGGGCAGGTGTTGAAGATCCCGCCGAATGCGGATTTTCTGGTTACAGCAGCCTCAGGGAGGTGAAGTACCGATGCACCGAAGTTTGCCAACCGATGACGCGCTAGAAGTGCAGGTGGGGCACTGGCTGCGCCGCAGAGGTCTGAAGCTGGTCGCCGCAGAGTCCTGCACTGGCGGGCTGATCGGCCACCTGCTGACCAATGTGCCAGGCTCGTCCGAAACATTTTTGGGCAGCATTGCCTCCTACGCCAACGAGGCCAAAGAGCAGTGGCTTGGCGTGCAGCATGAGACGCTGCAGCAGCATGGGGCGGTGAGCGAGGCGGTGGTGATTGAGATGGCCCGCGGTGCGCGGCAGCGGATGGCAGGTGCATTCCCCATAGAGTCGCTGGTAGGCGTCTCGGTCAGCGGAATCGCAGGACCGGGCGGTGGAACGCCGGAAAAACCGGTGGGCCTGGTGTGGATTGGCCTGAGCGCGCCAAATTTTGAGCGCGCCTGGAAGTTCGTTTGGGATGGCGACCGCATTGCCAACAAAGAAATCTCCGCGCAGCAGGCGCTGCGGCTGGTGCTCGACTATTTGCAAGGGGAGGTATCATGAGTCTGCAACCAACACGGGTGACCGCCCGCTGGCACCTGGATGGGCGTTTTGAGCCGCGCCGTTTTACCTGGCAGGAACACCCGGTGGACGTGGAATCGACCGGGAGGCAGTGGGAAGACGCCGATGGACTGCACGTGCTGTGCATGAATCACAGCGGGCAGGTGTTTGAACTGGTATTCCGCCTGAACCCGGCAGGATGGTGGGTGCGCCCGCCTGCAAATCTGCCTGGGCGGGGGTGAGGGGGACCGAATGGACGTACCGGCGGCGCGCAAGCGCGTTTTGATCCTGACGGCGGATGCGGGTTTTGGGCACCGCAGCGCAGCAAATGCGGTTGCCGGCGCGATGGAGGAAATGTACGGGGACCTATGCGAGATATCGATTGTCAACCCGCTGGAAGATCGCCGCGCGCCATTTTTCTTGCGCGATAGCGGGGCTGATTACGATAAGCTGGTACGCAGGCTGCCTGAGCTGTATAAGTTCGGCTTTGATGCGTCTGACGCCGCCGTTCCGGCTGTCATCGCGGAGCAGGCGCTGACCGTGCTGCTGTTTGAAGTGCTGCGCGACCTGATCCGCGGCGCTCGACCGGATGTGATTATCTCGACCTATCCGCTGTATCAGGCGGCGCTGCGTGCTGTGATGACGATCTTGCGGCTGCAAATCCCCATCCTGATGGCAATCACAGATCTTGCAACAGTGCACCGGCTGTGGTTCAGCAGCAGCGTGGACTTGTGCCTGGCCCCTACCGAACAGGTGCGCGACCTTGCGCTCAACTATGGGCTGCGGCCCGAGCAGGTGCAGGTGACGGGCATCCCGGTGAACCCGGTTGTGGTTCGCGAGCAGCGCGACAAGCGCGAAATTCGCCGCGGGCTGGGCTGGCAGGAAGATATCATCACTGCGCTGGCCGTGGGCAGCCGCCGTGTTGACCGGCTGATCGACTCGCTGAATGTGATCAATCACTTCGGCATCCCGATTCAAATTGCCGTGGCGGCGGGACGTGACGAAAAGCTTTTCCGCGCGCTGCACGAGATCGAATGGCACGTGCCCGTCAAGCTGTACGAATACGCCAGCAATATTCCCGAGATGATGAAAGCTGCTGACTTCCTTGTTTCAAAGGCGGGCGGGCTGATCGTAACGGAATCGCTGGCGTGCGGGCTGCCGCTGCTGCTGGTCGACTTGCTGCCAGGGCAAGAGACCGGTAATGCCGATTACGTGGTGCAGAACGGGGCGGGAGCGCTGGCGCTCAGCCCGGTGGAAGTGCTGGAAACGCTTCATCACTGGATGATGAACGATGCGCTGACCTTGCAGCACGTTTCTCAGAACGCACAGCGGCTGGGGCAGCCCAATGCCGCTTACGACGTGGCAAACGCCGCATGGATGTGGGCGCAGCGCACGCCCGCTGCGGGAACGGCCGGAACCGGACGGCTGCGCTTGATCGATCTGCTTAGCAAAAACCAGGTGCGCTGGGATGAAGAATCGTCTCCCACGCGCGCGGAGGGCAGCCAATGATCGATGCGGTAGTGGTAATTTCGGCAAACACAGAATGGCGGGTAGTGCGCGAATATTTTCGTGATACACCGCTTACAATCCAGCTAACTCCTTACGGCGAATGTTTCGAACTGGCGCTGGCGGACCGGCATGTGATGTTCTTGCACGGCGGATGGGGCAAGATCGCTGCCGCTGCTTCGGCGCAGTATGCACTGGCGCGCTGGTCGCCGCTGCTGCTGGTAAACCTGGGCACGTGCGGAGGCCTTGCCGGGCAGGTGGAACGCGGCGCGCTGATGCTGGTGGAGCGCACGCTGGTTTATGACATCATCGAGCAGATGGGCGATCCACAAGCGGCAGTCGACCACTACACGGTGGATATCGATCTCTCCTGGCTGCGTGGCCCGCTCCCGCTGCCGGTGCGGCGCGGGCTGCTGGTCTCCGCGGACCGCGATATCTGCGTGCATGATATCCCCATGCTGATCGAGCGATACAATGCCGCTGCCGCGGATTGGGAATCGGGCGCGATTGCCTGGGTGGCAGAGCGGAATGCCACGCGCTGCCTGATCCTACGCGGCGTGAGTGATCTGGTCAGCGTGGACGGCGGCGAGGCGTATGTTGACCCGGAAGTATTCCGCGACGGCGCGCGCATGGTAATGGAGCCGCTGCTGCGCACCCTGCCAGATTGGCTGAATTGCTCATCTTAAATAAAAATCCCTTGAGAGAACGGAGTTCTCTCAAGGGATTTTTATTTAAGATGGTTTTCCGAGGCGGGCGCGCTCTTCCTCGATGATCTTTGGTTCCAGCTTCTTGAACAGCGGGCCGGGTTGGTTGAGCACCTGTCCTGGTTGGAGCTTGCTCGGCTCCCAACGGCCTGTGGCGGTCTCGGGGTGGTAGCGCAGCACGGTATGCGAGCCCAGGTCATCCTGCTGGGTTTCCACGCTCTGCGTGCCGAAGAGCGGGCCCGACCCAGCAAAGAAGGTGTGCAGTTTCTCGCTGGTGTGCGGCAGGAACGGCGCAAACAGAATCTTGAGCGAGTCGATGGCGCGTAGAGCAGTATATACAGCACGGGCGGCTGCCTGCCGGTCGGTTTTGATCGACTGCCAGGGGGCGGTCTGGTCGAGGTAGCGGTTCACTTCGCCCGCCAGCCGCATCGCCTCGAATAAGGCGGCGCGCAGGTGGACGGCTTCCAATTCCTTCGCCACCGATTCAAACCCTGCTTCCACCGTCTCGATCAGCGCTTTGTCCAGGTCGGTCAGCGGACCGGGGTCGGGCACCTTGCCTTCAAAGTTCTTGTAGGTAAACGACAGCACGCGGTTGGCCAGGTTGCCCCAGGTTGCCACCAGTTCGTCGTTATTGCGCTTGTAGAAATCCTCCCAGTCCCAATCCGAGTCGCGCGTTTCGGGCATGGTAACAGTGAGATAGTAGCGCAGCGGGTCGGGGTCATAGCGAGTGAGGAAATCACGCGCGAATACAGCCCAGTTGCGGCTGCCGGAAATCTTCTGGCCTTCCAGGTTCATAAATTCATTCGCCGGAACATCGTGGGGCAGGGTGAGGGGCGCCTCGGGCTGGCTGCCGTACAGCTTGTCGAACGTCTTGCCCACGCCGATGAGCTGTGCCGGCCAGATTACCGCGTGGAAGGGAATGTTATCTTTGCCAATGAAGTAGTAGGTGCGCGCTTCGGGGTTGTGCCACCAGTTGCGCCAGGCATCCTTGTCGCCGGTGATCTTCGACCACTCGATCGACGCGGAGAGATAGCCGATTACTGCCTCGAACCACACGTACAGGCACTTGCCATCCCAACCCTCCATCGGCACTGGGATACCCCAGTCCAGGTCGCGTGTGATGGGGCGTCCGCGCAGGCCCTCGGTAAGAATCTGCCCGAGCGACTGCCGCAGCACGTTGGGCCGCCAGTACGATTCGCGATCGCGCAGGAAGGCCACAACCTCGTCTTGCAGCTTGCCAAGGTCCAGATAGTAGTGCTCGGTTTCGCGCAGCTCGGGCGTCGAGTTATCGATGCGCGAGCGCGGGTCAATCAGCTTCTGCGGTTCGAGCAGGCTGCCGCACTTATCACACTGATCGGAGCGGGCGTTGGTGTACCCACAGATATAGCAGGTGCCTTCTACGTAGCGGTCGGGCAGGAAGCGGTTTTGCGAGGGCGCAAACCACTGGAACTGCCGGTCGGTGAACAGATAGCCGTTTTCCTTCAGCGCCAGGAACACATCCTGTGATACGTCGAAGTGGTTGGCCGTGTGCGTGCTGGTAAATAGATCGTAAGTGATGCCAAGCTGCTGGTACAGGTCGAGGAAGCCCTCGTGAAAGCGCTTATAGACTTCCACCGGGGTGGTGCTTTCCGCATCGGCCCGCACGGTAATCGGCGTGCCATGCGCATCCGAACCTGAGACCATCAGCGTGTTCCGGCCGCGCAGGCGGTTATAGCGGGCAAAAATATCCGCCGGAAGATAAGAGCCGGTCAGATTGCCAACGTGGATTTCGGCGTTGGCATAGGGCCATGCGACAGCGACCAGAACAGATTCGGACATAGAGCACCTCATATATTATTCTTCTCTGCTGAGGGATGGACAGCGGATTCGTTCATCCCTCAGGAGAGAAAACCTTTCGTTTTCCGGCCCGAATTGTATCACAGACAAGGAAGGTTGATTGAGCTCCACAGCAATCAAACACATTGAAGCGGTAGAAATGGATCATGACATTTGGCACTGTGTAGTAAAGAGGATACTGACTAAAATTATTGGGGGATCACCTCCTCGGCACTTCTTTCCCACTCCATCTCACATCAAAGAAAACCCCCATGAAACTTCGCCCCTTCGCCAAACTTGCTACCGAGATTCTTCTGGCCCTGGCATTTCCTATGCTGATCATTCTAACATTCAGTGTGGACGGACTGGCAACCGCTTCATCAGTGGAGGGGCGGCTTTCAGACTACTACGAACAAGCGGCTGCCTATAACAGCCTTTCTCCCTACCCTGTTTTGCCACTCTACCCAGGTGAGGTTTTATCGGTATATCCAGGAGATGAAAAGTGGAACGGACACTTCATCCCTGATTACCCTGGCTATGATACGATCCAGATCCGTGACCTGGATTCGAACGGCACGGATATTTTTGCTGCAGTGCAGGGGATTCCGCATCAGGTGGCGCGCTGGAGCGGTTCGTTTTGGACTGCCCCTTCCAAATCAAGAATGCCCGTATCAATTACCGGTGAGGTACTGTCGGTTGCCGTGCAGGGCAATGGCGTGTATTACGGCGGCAGCTTCAGTGAGATTGGTGGCAAGGCTGCCGCGAATATCGCCTATTGGAATGGCGCTGCATGGCAGATTCTCGGCGGCGGATTGACTGCTTCTAGTGGGGGAGAGGTAGCTGTATACCGCTTGCTGGCAGTCGGCAGTGCCGGAGTGATCGCTGCGGGTACATTTGATCACGCGGGAAGTGTTCCGGTTCAGAACATAGCCTACTGGGACGGTTCCGCGTGGCAGGCGCTTGGCGGTGGCCTCGATGGCACAGTTTATGCGCTGGCCGGCGATCTGAACAATCTCTACGCAGGTGGGGCATTCCCCGGTGCTATCGCCAAATGGAATGGCAGCGGCTGGGCATTACCTGGAGGCGGCATCTCCGCGCCTTCGGTTGTTCGAGCAATACTCCTGAAGGATAGCAGCGTTTACATCGGTGGAGAATTCGAATTTACGCCGACAGGAGGCCAGCCGGCTAGAAATGTTGCCCAATGGAGTGGCAGCACCTGGAGCAGGCTGGGTGAAGGCGCTCCTGGGCCGATCTACTCGTTGGGCGCCGGACCAGACGGGGTATTTGCGGGTGGCCAGTTTGATATCCAGCTTTCGGACTATAAAACCTCAAGCATCATCCTGTGGAATGGGACGACATGGACGACATTGGGTTCCGGCGCGTATGACAGCTGGAACAGCTGGAAATTTACCCCAACGGTTTATGACCTGCTGCCATTCGCCGATTCCATGTATGTGGGTGGGAAGCTCTCCCGCGCGGGATACAATCATTCCTCCGGTTTTGCCTCCTATCATACACAGCAAACCCTTGAGCCCTACGACTTTCTCTACAAACCGGTTGCGCCTGGCAGCACCATCTACCTGATCGGTCGCTACTTCCCCCGTTCCACCGACCTTGCCGTTCTGATCAACAACGAGGTTGTTTCAGAGGATGCATATGCAAATGTGGACGGCAAGGCGTACATCCATCTCAGAACTTCTCGGTTGATGCATGACGGTGCGTACACCGTGACGCTGCGCTCTCTGAAAGATCCAACAGTTTCAGCGTCGTTCACTTTCGACCTGCTTACCGGCGCTCCCTTTGTTGGCACAACGCATTGGGGAACGTACGTCACTATTGGACAGGAAATCTTCCTGCCCGCCATTCAAAAATAGCAGCGATTGAACGATATCATTTCCGGCTGGCGGAAATCGAATTGGACTCAGCGAGCGACCCTGCTGCTGCTGGCGCTCACGGCCGTTCCCTTGCTCGTCCATGCCCGCCTGCCCGATCCGATGACGGGACAGGAACGCTCGTCGCAGTTCGCAGGTCCGTTGAATGCAAGCAACGTGCTGGAGCAAAGCTTTGTTTCTACACGTAATGGTCTAACAGCAGTGGAAGTGTTCGCGCTGGTTCCGCCTGGCCAACTGAGCGCAGACCATACCCTCACGCTGCGCTTGCATAAGGATGACACGCCGGGTGACGTGGGCGTATGGCATCTTCCGCTCCGGCAAGTGCAGCGACAGCGCCGCCTGGTGCTCTCCTTCCCGCCGCAACCCCATTCAAAGGATCGAGCGTACGTCCTAAGCGTGGAAACGACAGCCCCGCCAGATACGGTGACGCTGCTCGCATCAGATGAAGATGTATACCCGACTGGCGAGCTGCGACTGAACGACGTCACAGTGCCGCGCGACTTGACCTTTCGCACATATACCGCCATTACGCCCGCTTTACTGCTGGCTGGTGTCCGTTCCGTACTGCCGGACTACCTGCTGTTGCTCGCGCTGACCGCCTTTATTTGCCTGATTGGAGGCGCGCTGCTGGTTCTCATGGGCTATTTCCCTGGCTCAACCCAGGAAGATGGGTTTCTTTGGTCGGCTGGGGTAGGTTTGGCACTGGTGCCGGTAGCGTATCTTTTGTTCGGTCAAGGTGCGTCCTGGTTGCTGGTCGCCCTGGTGCTGCTGGCCAGTTTTCGCATAATGTGGCGTGTTTTCCACGATCTGGTGAAGTTTTCCCTTTTGTGCCCCTCTTTGGATGGGGCGATAGTCTTGCTGCTCTTCCTGTGGGCGCTGTTCGTCCGCTGCATGCAGATTCAGGACGTGCCTGTTCCTATGTGGATGGATAGTCTGAGTCACTGGCAGATGACTCAGACTATTTTGTCTGCTGGTCGCATTCCCTCCGGGCTTTTATATCACGTTGGGTACCATACCCACGCGGCTTTGCTGCACACTTTAACTGGACTGGAACTGTCACGTGTTTTGCTCCTATTGGGACAGTGGATTAGCGCTTTCAACGGCCCTGCGCTCTTCGTGCTTGCCCTGCCGGTCTTCACACAGTGCGGCCTAAAGCATCCGCGCGCCGCGGCACTGTTTGCGGCTGCTGCCCTCACCTGTTTGCCGAGTCTTCCTGGTTACTTGATGAACTGGGGGCGCTATCCCTTCTTGCTCGGTCTAACGCTGCTGCCTTTCTTCCTGTCTGTACTTATGGCGGCGCTGCAACCACCTCCTTCACCTAAGAACTGGAAGAAATACAGTCTATTTCTTCTGTTACTCACCGGCATGATGCTCAGCCATTACGGTATGCTGACTTTGTCGGCCAGCTTTGCTGTCATCTTGTTGGCACTGCGACCTCCCGTCTGGCTGCGCGGTACTCGGCCTTCTCGATTCGTGGGTGCCGCACTCCTGCTAATCTTCCTTGTTGGCAGCATAATGGTGCTGCGCTTCGGTGACAACCTGCTGCCTCGCCTTGACGAGATGATTGGTCAGTCGCGCATGGCACAGGAAGATCTACGCTCACAAGACATGGTTCAGCTTCTGCTTCGTGCGGGGGGAGGCTGGCTGTTTGTTTTAGGATCGATGGGCGCGGTCTGGGCATTCTTCCGGTCCAGACTGCTTCTATGGTTCTCCGTGGGGTGGTTCGTCACGCAGGCCATATTAACTGCCTTACAGTCTCCGCTGTTAGGTTTTGGCCTGGCTAGCTATACCAACCTGCTGCTTGCTTTATCAATTCCGCTGGCACTGCTGGCTGGCACCCTGCGAGGGAATGACACGCAAAAGGCCGCCCAACCATCCTTACGGCATCTTCGTTTGATTGTTTTTGCGCTCCTGTTTCTGGCTGGTGGTATCTCACAAATGGGCATCTTAAATCCAGCGGCACTGACCTTCAGCCCCGCAGACGCCGCGGCTGTAAATTGGATTCGTGCCAATACCGAACAGGATGCTCGCTTCCTGATCAATTCAGCATCCTGGAGCACGGGCAAAATTGTCCCCTCTGATGGCGGCGGCTGGATCACGCCGCTTACATCTCGGGCAACCGTGTTCTACGATGATACGAATCCTCCCTCGAACTGGCAGGACTTCATCTTCAAGGAGAACGTAGATTACATCTACTTGGGCCGTCACTCGGGCTTTATGACGCGCTCTTACATTGCTTCCACAGTTCGTTATCCGGTAGTGTATGATCAGAACGGGATCACAATTTATTCTGTAACACAAAGGATTAAATAGTTACAGGCTGCTGGAAGGCAGCCTGTAATGTATGTGTGGCGTGCAGTTTACCCAATCGGGTATAAATGCCTCAATGAGAGACAAATACAGCTACAAATAGTCCTTCAACTGCCGCGAACGGCGCGGATGGCGCAGGCGGCGGAGAGCTTTGCTCTCGATCTGGCGGATGCGCTCGCGTGTGAGGCCGAATTTCTGCCCGACTTCTTCCAGCGTGTAGGCGCGTCCGTTCTCCAGCCCAAAGCGCAGCCGCAGAATGCGGGCTTCGCGCGGGGGCAGCGTATCCAGCACTTCCTGCACTTTTTCGCGCAGCAGGTTGGAGTAGGTGCTCTGGATGGGGGTGGGGGTAACCTGATCCTCGATGAACATGCCCAGCTCGGAGTCTTCCTCGTCGTCGTTGATGGGGCTTTCCAGCGAGAGCGGCAGCCACGAGACGCGCATCATCCACTCCACCTTGTTGGTGTTCACGCCAATCTCTTCGGCAAGCTCGTCGGTGGTTGGAACGCGCCCCAGCTTCTGCTCCATCTCGTGCGTGGTGCGATAGAGCTGACGGATGCGGTCGACCATGTGCACCGGCACGCGGATAGTGCGGCCCTGGTCGGCGATGGCGCGGGTGATGGTCTGGCGGATCCACCAGGTGGCGTAGGTGGAGAAGCGGAAGCCACGCTGGTACTCGTATTTTTCGACGGCTTTCATCAGGCCCAGGTTGCCCTCCTGGATCAGGTCGAGGAAGGGCACACCGCGGCTGATGTAGCGCTTGGCAATGCTGACCACCAGGCGGGTGTTGGCCTTGATCAGATGCTCGCGGGCCTGAACGCCGTCGTTTACCACGCATTCCAGATCCTGCTTCTTCGAGAGGGAAGCGCTGCCATTTAACCGAGAAAGATCGCGGCGCGCCTGCTTGCCGCGCTCGATGCGGCGCGCAAGATCCAGCTCTTCGTCCACATTCAGCAGCGGAACCCGCGACATTTCCTTCAGGTACAGCCCAACGGTGTCGTCGCTGGAAATGCGGGTGAGGTCGACGAAGGCATCAACGTCACTATCGCTGATGTTTTCTTCGGATTCCTCAAATACCGCTTCCGATTCATCCTGGTCGAGAATGTCCACGCCTCTGCGCCGGAGCGCCAGAACGATTTGCTCTAACCGGTCCGCATCCTCACTTACCTGCGGGTACAGCTCCATGAGATCTTCGGTTGTTAGATACCCCTGCACATCCGCTTTCTCAAGCAGCATGCTCAAAATCTCAGTGTTGCGTTTATGTCGACCGGGATTTGTCACACACACCCTCCTGAGATAACACCGTCCGTTGATTGGGTCCCCATACTGCGGCTCCCTTTCTTGAAACGAGGTTGGTTATTTGGAATTATCGGGTAACGAGGTCTAACCAATCTCAAAAAGATCACCGTTTTGAGATTGCTGCTACTCTTCCTCTGCGTGGTGGTGTTCAGGAACTTCGTTCAGATCGATCCCGCAGATTGGGCAGAGGCCTTTACACGCTTCATCATGAACCGGGCTGATAGGCAACTCAACCAGCAGGTATTCACGAACAAGCGGCTCGAGGTCAATGTTGGCATCCTCGGGCAATATTAACCCAGAATCTGTGATGGATCGATTATCAAATGCGTACAACTCGCTGAAATTTGTTTCTAGGCTCTGCTGGAACTCAACCAGGCAGCGGACACACTCCGCGGGTGCGTCCCCCCGAAAATCGCCCTGTACGAGAATTCCCTGTGGTGTGCGGCTAACGCGGGCAACTCCGCTAAAATTGCTTAGTTTAAGATCGGGCTTTAATTCGACATTCGGAAATTCAAAATGAATGTCGCGATTCGTACCAATAGGCTGGTTGAGGAGAAAACCGACGTTAAAACGTAATGGGTATCGTGGTAGGTTCACGGTAGCTTCTTCGTCCAGTATAATAATACACGCAGAGTATAGCACATCCGATTCGGCAAGTCAAGTTTCGTTAAAATTTATCATAAAAACCATAAAAATTAGCACATGCCCACTTTACTCATCGCCAGCTCAAATCCTGGAAAGTTACGCGAAATTCGCGCTATTTTAGGGCCCTTCCCGGTCGATTTGGTTCTGCCAACGCAGCTTGGGTTGGATCTGAACGTGGTGGAGGACGGTGTTACCTACGCCGAGAATGCCATTCTCAAAGCTCGCGCCTATGCCAAAGCCAGCGGCCTGATCGCCCTGGGCGACGATTCGGGGTTGGAGGTGTACGCACTGGATGGGCAGCCGGGTTTATACTCCGCTCGCTATGCGCCATGGCCTAACGCTACCGACTCCGACCGCCGCCGCTACCTGCTGCAAAATTTGCAAGGCAAGCCGCGTCCCTGGGATGCGCATTTCCACTGCACGGTTGCCGTCGCCACGCCTCATGGCGAGGTGTACACCGCCGATGGCGACTGCCCCGGGGAGGTGATCCCTGAGGAACGCGGGACAGGCGGCTTTGGCTACGATCCGATTTTCCTGATCCCCGAGCGCGGCCTGACCATGGCAGAGCTGCCGGAAGCAGACAAAAACGCCATCAGCCACCGCGCCCGGGCCATCCATGCGGCGGTGCCAATACTGGAACGTCTTTTACGCGATTAATATTGATCCCAAATTTGACGCAGTCAAATTTGGGATCAATATTAATAATTCTTCTTCTGCATCGCGCTGATCTGCGCGGGGGAGGGCAGGCGCACGCGCGAGGCGCTGAAGCGCGCCTGTGCCAGCGCAGCAAGGAACTGCTGCAAACCATGCACCACTTTGCTGGTCTGTTCCAGCATCACCATATGCCCAGCGCTCGGGATAACTTGCAGGCGGGCAGCCGGCAGGCGCTCTGCCAGGAAGTGTGCATAAGCGACCGGGGTCAGCTTATCTTCTCCTCCGGCAATAACCCAGGTTGGCGCTTCGACCCGTGTGATCGACTCGCGCATATCGAAGTTCGCGCAGGCGCGCCAATCTCCGTGTAGCACGCTGGGGCGCGCTTCTCGCAGCGCTTGCATGCATCGGCTTGCGACCAGTGGCGAAACGCCAGACCCAAATGCCCGGCCCTGGAAAGCCGCCATTGCCGTGGGAACCGTTACGGGGTTGCCTAGATTCTCCAGGAAACCACGGTCCACGCCCAGGTACGCTCCGGTAGCGATGAGGCCCAGCCCGGCTACGTTGTTGGGGTAGCGGGCTGCCACGTCGAGCGCGATTGCCCCACCCATCGAGTGACCAACAAAAACGGCCTGGTACAAACCCAGACCCGCCAGTAGTTCAATCATCTGATCGGCATAGGCCGAAATGCTTTGCAGGGCCACTCCGCTAGAGCGACCGTGGCCGGGCAGATCAATTGCCAGCACGCGCTGGCCTGCCAGCCGCCGGATTTCGGCCGGCCAGACGGTATGATTGCTCCCCGCACCATGAATCAATATGACCGGGGGCTGGTCTTTATTCCCGTCTTCGTATAATGCGTAGTAAATCCCTGCGGTGGTTGGCATAGTTGCTCTAAGATTTTATTCTAACAACAATAAATAAAAAAGTATATGGATCAAATGTTCTACCGTTTAATAGCCGGTTAAATCGACAATTCTTTACCGCGTTGAACGGGCCTGTTTATCGACCGTTGCGCAGGCGGTCGGCTGCTTCTTCATCCAGTGGAATAAACACACGCACGCAGGTGCCTCTACCCGGTACCGATTCGATCTTGAATAGCCCGTTGATCAGTTCCGTCCGCTCGCGCAGATTGATCATCCCCAGGCTGCCGCGGCGATCGTACGCGCTCATCACGGATTGCACGTCAAAACCGAGCCCATTATCGATAATCTCCAGCAGGGCCACGTTGGTCAGCTTGCCGGCGTGCTTGAGCCGTACGGTGATTTCATTGGCCTCGGCGTGCTTGCGGGCATTGTTCACCGATTCTTCCGACAGATAGAAGACGACTGTCTGCTGGTTCATATCCAGCTTAGAGACAACAAACTCGTCCGCGTCGATGATAACGTTCTGCTGGTAGAGATCGTGCATCTTCTCTGCCATGGTGCACAGCGCCGGGATGAGCCCCTCGGTCTCGAGGACAAGCGGGCGCAGGGTGAACAGCATGTGGCGAATTTCTTGCGTGGTCCGCCGCGCCAGTTCTTCCACGCGGACCATTTCTTCCATCGCTTCTTGGGGCGAGCGCTCCATCATCTTGCGGGCAATGTTTAGGCGCATCGCGATCGCCGAAACAGACTGCGTGGGACCGTCATGCAGGTCTCGGGCGAGTTTCTTCTGTGCTTCTTCCTGCGTTTGCACAATCCGTTCTTTCTCGCGGGCCAGGGCCTGATACAGGCGCGCATTTTGTAGCGAGATCACCGCCTGGTTGCCCATCATTTGCAGGGTATCCATCCGGTCCTGGTTGAAAAATGTTGAGTCGGTATGGGCGAAGAGCATCACGCCAAAGGCGTTCATCGCGCGGATCAGCGGCAGGCATAACGCAACGTTATGATCTTGAAGCGAGAGCAGCGAACCGAGTTCGGGATCTGTTGCCGGTTTTTCGATGAACTGCACTGCGCCAGTGTTCAGAGCTGTTGCAAGCACGCCCTTTTCTGCCGGCAGGTGTACGGTGATATCTTTCGCGATAAACCCACGAGATGCACGAACTTCTAAATCATTTACATCACCAAACAGCAGTACCGCGCCGATCATCTTGTCTTTGACGCCGCCATCTCCTGAAAGGGATTGTAGGGCGGTATCAAGCACGGTATCGAGCACGGTCTGGTAGTTGAGGGTGGAACTAAACGTCTCGATCATTTCAAACAGCGCGCGCATGCGGTCGCGTTCCTGACGCTGCACCTGGCGCTCGCTCTCTTTGCGCTGTGTAAGACGAGTTTGGTACGACCGGCGCAGCCTGCGAACCAGCGGCACGCTGAGGGCTGCCATGACGCCCCCTACGGTGAGGTGGAAGGTAACCAATGGCACCAGTGAGACTGGATCAATGCTGCCGCCCTCGACCAGTGCTTTATACAGCACTTGCAGCCCGAGCATGACAAAGGTGATAACCAGCGCCCCGCGTGCTTCAAAGTAAATGGATGCGCTAAATAATGGTAGCAGCGCCACCCAAAACACCGTGCCGCCCTGTTTGCCAACGGCAAGGTACAGCGCAAAGGCAAACAGCACGTCGAGAACGACGTTTATAATCCGGTGCCCTACCAGTCGGCGGTTGAAAATCCCTAGCGCAGAAACGAACCCATTCCACAGCGCGGGCAGAACCAGCGCAATAATTGTAAGCGGCGCGTTTAGCGACTGTCCAATACCGAGGGAGATTGCCAACCCAAACAGCGCCAGCCAGCGCAGTGAGATGGCGAACAGGTCGGTTAAATAGGGACTGTCGGAATTCCGCATAGTGTAGATCATAACAAAGATTGCAAAATTTATATCGCTTCTGGGCTATGAATCTTTGAGATTGTAAGTAAGTTGTATATTTTGGTTGCGCTTTCACTACCGCTGGGTAGAATCAACCCGTGGGAGATAGCACTGTAGTGTTCGCAAGATAGGAGGAAATCGATGGACATACTCTCCGTACCGGTTGAAAAGCCGGAGGATATCAACTTCATTCTCGGGCAGTCACACTTTATTAAAACCGTTGAGGATCTCCACGAGGCGCTGGTCAATTCTGTGCCGGGGATTAAGTTTGGGGTTGCGTTCTGCGAGGCATCGGGCAAGTGCCTGGTGCGTGTTTCTGGCACCGATCCGGAAATGATTCAAATGGCACAGCAAAACGCGCTCAACGTTGGCGCGGGGCACAGCTTCTTCATCTTCCTGGCACAGGGCTTTTTCCCCATTAACATCCTGAATGCAGTAAAGAGCGTGCCAGAGGTCTGCCATGTTTTTTGCGCCACGGCTAACCCCACCAAAGTGCTGGTGACTGACGATGGGGAAGGGCGCGGTATCGTTGGTGTGATTGACGGCTACAAGCCCAAAGGCGTAGAAGACCAGGCGGAAATCGACTGGCGCAAAGGCTTCTTGCGGAAGATTGGCTACAAGGCCTGAGCAAAAAGGGGATGTTCCGTTTGTTGTGGTTAGGGCAGGGGAACTTCGTTCCCCTGCCC
>JAEYTI010000104.1 GCA_023434145.1 Chloroflexota bacterium
AGGCAGGGGAACATCGTTCCCCTGCCTCGACCCACCAACAAACTAACACACACCCTGTTTGGTGAAGTACGCTTTCATTTCTTCAGGGATGGGCTGCGGTGACCACGTCACCGCAGCCCATCCCTGAAGAAACTGAAATACTCCCGTTTGGAGTACAATAACCGGGTACGTATCGCGCATTTTCAGGAGGTTCCGTGATCACCATCTACAAAAGCACCGAGCACGGGCTGGAAGTGATTGACGAGCCGGTCAACAATGCCTGGATTAACGTCATCGATCCGACCACGGATGAGATTGAACAAATTGCTGCAATGGGCATCCCGCAGGACTTTATCACCTACCCGCTGGATGTAGACGAACGCGCCCGCTCAGAGCGTGAGGACGATGGCACGCTGCTGGTGCTGCTGCGCGTGCCATATTTCCAGGGCATCCGCGCGGACGTGCCGTATATCACCATTCCACTGGGTGTGATCACCAACGGCAAGGTGATCGTTACCGTTTGTCGCCGGCAAAACGAAATTTTGCAAGAGTTTGCATCCGGAAGGGTACGCGGCCTGGAGACGAGCAAGCGCAACCGCTTTATCCTGCGCCTGCTGCTAGCCTCTGCGGGGCGGTTTCTTTCCTACCTGCGTGAGATTAACCGGATTGCCGACACACTGGAAGACCAGCTTCAGGCATCCCTGCGCAACCGCGAGCTGCTGGAACTGCTGAAATATCAAAAGAGCCTGGTGTACTTCACCACCGCACTAAAATCGAACGAACTGATGATGGAACGCTTGCAGCGCTGGCAGTTTTTCCGCATGTACGAGGAAGATGAGGATCTGCTGGAGGACGTGATCACGGAAAACCAGCAGGCCATTGAAATGACCAACATCTCCACCACCATCCTTACCTCCACGTCCGACACCTTTGCATCGATCATCTCCAACAACCAGAATGCGGTGATGAAATTTCTCGCCTCCGCGACCATCGTGGTTAACCTGCCGACGATTGTGTACAGCTTCTTCGGCATGAACGTCGATTTACCGTTTCAACAGGCAAATTATCCGGGCGCGTGGGTGATCCTGGGCATTTCGATGGCATTGGCTGTCGTGGTGATCATGATCTTTTTGCGTCGCGATTGGTTCTAAGTAAAACGCCAGAAGTACCTTTACAGACAGCCTTCTGCATCCGGGCGTTTTACCCTAGTAATTCGCCAGGCGTAGAACTTCCATTGTTAAGATACTTTCGGCGAATTACCTAACAGTGATCGGCGCTGCTCAGCGCGATCAAATGAGGAGGAACGATGGCTCAGGAACCGTGGACTGCCGTTGACGATTACTTCCATTCGCTGTTTTCGCCGCACGATGATGTGCTAGCGATGGTGCTGCAATCGGGAATTGAGGCCGGGCTGCCGGAGATCCAGGTTTCGCCGAACCTTGGCAAGATGCTGGAGGTGATGGTGCGCTCGATTGGCGCGCGAACCGTGCTGGAAATTGGCACGCTGGCAGGCTACAGCAGCATCTGGATGGCGCGCGCGCTGCCGCCGGATGGGCGCATTGTGACGCTGGAGGCCGACCCCAAGCATGCGCAAGTTGCCAGGGCAAACTTTGCGCGTGCTGGTGTGGCGGATAAGGTGGATGTGATTGAGGGGCGCGGGCTGGATACGCTGCCTCGGCTGGCCGCAGAAGGCCGGGAACCGTTCGATTTCGTGTTTATCGACGCGGACAAACCCAGTTACACCGACTACCTGGAATGGTCGCTGAAATTGACCCATCCCGGCAGCATGATTGTGGCGGATAATGTGGTGCGCGACGGCGAAGTGATCAACCCCAACAGCAGCGACGTGAGCGTGCAAGGCGTGCGCCGCTTTATCGCCGCGCTGGCAGCCGAACCACGAGTCACAGCCACGGCAATCCAGACGGTCGGCGCAAAGGGATACGACGGTTTTGCGGTGGCGGTGGTGATGTAAGAACACCTCACCTCCGTCTCCTCTCCATTTTGCAGGAACGGCAAAATGGAGAGGAGTGCCTTGTTCCGCAAGTCATGTGGGTTAGCAAGGCACCCCTCTCTATTTTTCGAAGAAAAATGGAGAGGGGCCGGGGGTGAGGCGTCTTCTCCACCCTCTACAATCCTTTTACATTCACGAAACAGGCTGGTAGAATGATGCCATGAGAGAGGGACACATGGCATCTTCATTTAAAGGTATCGAAGGCGCGGACGGTTTTCTACATGTCGAAAAGCTTTCCAAAAGCTACGTGGAGGGGGAGCAGCGGCGCGTGGTGGTGCAGGGCGCGGATCTCTCCATGACGCGTGGTGAGATCGTTGCCATCCTGGGCAAGAGTGGTTCTGGCAAGACGACCATCCTCAACCTGATCAGCGGAATCGACCGGGTAGACGGTGGCGAGATCACCTTGCAGGGAGAACGACTGACCAGCATGGACGAGCGTGACCGCACGCTCTTCCGCCGGAAGCACATTGGCTTTATCTTCCAGTTTTTCAACCTCATTCCCACGCTGACGGTGTGGGAGAACGTGATCCTGCCGCTGGAATTGAACGGCATGGATACCCCCGAGGGCCTGCGCGGCGCGGAGAACTTGTTGGAATCTGTTGGGCTGGCGGATCGCAAAAGCGCCTTCCCTGACCGGCTATCCGGTGGCGAGCAGCAGCGCGTGGCGATTGCGCGCGCCCTGGCGCATAACCCCATGCTGTTGCTGGCGAACGAGCCGACCGGCAACCTGGACGAGGAGACCGGTGCGCAGGTGCTGGCCCTGCTCGAGCGGCTGACGCGCAGCGCGGGCAAGAGCATGATCCTGGTGACGCACAGCACCGAGGCCGCCATGATCGCTGACCGGGTGTTTGCGCTGCACAATGGTCACCTGGAGGCGCGCCCGCAGAACGGCAGGGCTGCCGAGGAACCGGTCAACCAGGCGGAGGCGCGTTGAGCAAGCCCGCTTCTTCCAAAGCGCTGTTCAACATTGGATGGCGCTATCTGCTGGCACGCCGCTGGCAAAGCGCGCTGATGGTGCTTGGCATTGCGCTGGGTGTAGCAGTCGTCATTTCCATTGATCTTGCCAATGCAGGGGCCGGGCGGGCCTTTACCCTTTCGACCGAGTCGGTCACCGGTAAGGCCACTCACCAGATCGAAGGCGGGCCGCAGGGTGTGAGCGAGGAAGTCTACGCGGACTTGCGCCGCGCAGGGATCGTCGAAGCCGCCGCCCCGGTGATCAGCGAGTACGTCACCTCTCCGCAGTTGGGCGATGCTCCCATGCAGCTTTTGGGCATCGATCCGTTCTCCGACCAGCCCTTCCGCGGCTTTCTCAACGGCACACAGGCCGGGCAGGACCGCACGCAAACCGATTCCAATGCCCTGGCTGCTTTTTTGGTAGAGCCGGGTGCGGTGCTGATCTCTGGCCCGCTGGCAGAGCGCTACGGCCTGAACATGGGAGAGGAAATCACGCTGCTGGTAGGCGGTTACGAGCGCCGGGCATGGATCGCCGGGCTGCTCGCGCCGGACGACGATCTTTCCACGCGGACTCTGGAGGGCTTGCTGATCGCCGATATCGCCACTGCGCAGGAGCTAACCGGGCTGACGGGCTCATTGAGCCGCGTGGAACTGATGTTGACCGATGGCGAAGCCGCCCAAGTAGAAAGCTGGCTTCCGGCAGGCTACCGGCTGGCCGGATCATCGGCGCGCACCGGGCAGATCCAGCAAATGACCGAAGCCTTCCAAACCAACCTCTCGGCGCTTTCGCTGCTGGCGCTGGTGGTGGGGCTGTTCCTCATCTACAACACCATGACCTTCTCTGTGGTGCAGCGGCGCGGGTTGTTTGGCACGCTGCGCTGCCTGGGCGTTACCCGTCGTGAAGTGTTCGCACTGGTGCTCTCTGAAGCCTTTACGGTGGGCTTGCTGGGCGGGTTACTGGGCATTGCCCTGGGTATCGCCCTCGGGCAGGTGACGCTGCGCATGGTCACGCAGACGGTGAACGATCTCTACTTCACCACCACGGTACAGTCGGTAGGGATCGATCCCTTCAGCCTGGTGAAAGGGGCGCTAATGGGCCTGCTGGCGACGGTGATCACCGCCGCGCTGCCTGCCTGGGAGGCCTCCACGGTTCCACCGCGCGCCGCGCTGCTACGCTCGGGGTTGGAAAGCAAAGCCCGCCATGCGGTGGGACGCACGGCCCTGGGCGGATTGGCGGCAGGAGCATTGGGAGCAGCGGTGTTTGCCATCCCATCTGCCAGCGTGGTACTTGGCTTCACCGGCACGCTGCTAGTGGTGGTAGGGTTTGCGCTCCTCTCCTCGGCCTCACTGGTGCTGCTGATGCGCTTCTTTACACCGATCAGCGGGCGGCTGTTTGGGCTGATCGGGCGAATGGCGCCGCGAAATGTGATGAATGCCCTCAGCCGCACCGCGGTTGCTGTGGCCGCGCTGATGGTGGCGGTGGCGGTGATCATCGGCGTGGGGCTGATGATCGACAGTTTCCGTTACACCGTCATTGTGTGGCTGGAGCAGACCCTGCAAAGCGACGTGTACGTCAGCGTGCCGGGCTTTACGGCCAACCGCTCTTCGGTGGTGATCGACCCGCGCGTAACGGAGACCGTGCAGCGTTGGCCCGGCGTAGCGCGTGTGGATACGCTGCGCTCGGTGACGGTGGAATCGGATGCTGGACCGGTGAACCTCTCGGCGACCGATAACCCCAGGCTGGGGGTAGAGCGCATCTACGACTCGCTGGAGGGCCGTGCCGAGGATGTGTGGGCGCGGATGCAGAACGGCGGCGTGCTGATCTCCGAGCCGCTGGCAGACCGCCTGGGCATGCGCGGGGCGGGCGGGCAGGTGCGCCTGTTCGCCGGAGAAGCCGGCTGGCAAACCTTCCCCGTGCTGGGCATCATCTACGACTACACTTCCAATGAAGGCCAGGTGTTGATGGCAATGGACGTATACCGTCCACTCTGGCAAGATGAAGAGCTCACCGCGCTGGGGCTGCGTCTGGACCCGGGCGCTGATCCCGATGCGATCACCCGCGTTTTGCAAGATGAACTGCGCGGCGTGCAGCAGCTTGATATTCGGCCAAACCGCGCCCTGCGCGCTGACGTGCTGGAAGTGTTCGACCGCACCTTTGCCATTACCGTGGCGCTGCGCATGCTGGCGACTCTGGTGGCGTTTATCGGCGTGCTCAACGCCCTGCTGCTGCTCCAGCTCGAAAAGCAGCGCGAGGTGGGCATCCTGCGCGCGCTGGGTCTCACCGGCGGGCAGCTTTGGCGGCTGGTGATGGTAGAAACCGGGCTAATGGGCCTTGTCGCCGGGCTGCTAGCGATCCCCACGGGGTATACGCTGGCGCTGATCCTCGTGTACGTGATCAACCGCCGCTCGTTTGGCTGGACGCTCCAAATGCTGGTACAGCCGGAGGTATTCGCGCAGGCTATGCTAGTAGCAATGGCGGCGGCGCTGCTGGCTGGGATCTACCCGGCGCTCAAAATGAGCCGCATGGCCGCCGCTGAGGTAATTCGGTATGAATAAACGTTTCCTGGTTATTTTGTTTGCGCTGATTCTCGCTGTCACTGCCTGCTCCCCCAGTGGGAATGGCGGGGTGCAGTCGCGGGTGGAGGGGCTGCCGCAGATCGATGCGAACATCGAAGGATTTTCGCGTGCCGAAGGCGCGCCTGATTTTGTCTTTCCACAGGATCACGGCCCGCACCCTGATTTTCTGACCGAATGGTGGTATTACACCGGCAACCTGGAAGGCGCGGACGGTCAGCGCTTTGGCTATCAGCTCACCTTCTTCCGTCGCGCGGTACGGCCCGCCGCCGAACGCATCGAGCGCGAGTCGGATTGGTCCGCTGAGCAGATTTACCTGGCCCACTTTGCTTTATCCGATATTCGCGGCGGAAAATTCCATGCCTTTGAGCGCTATGAGCGCGGTGCGGCAGGGCTGGCGGGTGCTACTGCGGACCCGCTGTACCGCGTTTGGCTGCACGACTGGCAGGTGGAGCAGACCGGCGAGGATACCTTCCGCCTGAGCGCGAAGGCAGGCGAAGTGGCGCTGGATCTGACACTCACCGACCGCAAGGGAATCACCTTGCAGGGAGATCGGGGCTACAGCCGCAAGGGCGCTGAACCGGGCAACGCCTCGCTCTATTACTCGCAGACCCGGCTGGAATCGACTGGAAGGGTCGCGCTGGATGGGGAATCGATCCCGGTCACCGGATGGAGCTGGCTGGATCGCGAAATATCCACCTCGGTGCTGTCTGATGGGCAGATTGGCTGGGATTGGTTCGCTATCCAGCTCGACGACGGCAGCGAGATGATGCTGTTTCACATTCGTAACAAAGACGGCAGCATCGCGGAATACTCGCAGGGAACCTTTATCGCGCCGGACGGTACAGCCACTTCGCTAAAGCGCGAGGATTTCTCCATCACCCCTGAGGCAACGTGGCGCAGCCCGCATTCCGGCGGGGTGTATCCGTCACGCTGGCGCTTGCAGGTTCCGGGGCAGAATATCGATCTGCGCGTAGAGCCGCTGATGGCCGACCAGGAGCTGCAGGTCTCGGTGGTCTACTGGGAAGGGGCTGTGCGGGTCAGTGGATCGCGCAACGGCGCGCCGGTCAGCGGATACGGATACACCGAGCTAACCGGCTATGCCCAATCGCTCGAAGGGGATGTGTAGCGGGCCGTTTATCGCGGGTGGCTGCGGTGTAATGCCAGCGGCAGGAGGAAGATGACGATCAGCGCCGCCATGCCCAGATAGGAATATGCCACCCCGAACCGGTCGGAGAGTACGCCTAGCGCAGGCTCGGTGAAGATGAGGAACACCATTGCCAGCAGTGATTGGATCGAAAGCAGCGTGGCGCGGATCTCGTCTGGGGCGTAGCTTTGCAGCACGGCGAGCAGTACCGGCTGGGTGAGGGCGAACAGGAAGGCCGCCACGAAAACGGCGCCCAGGATGGGCACACCCGGCAACAGCCCGGCACCCAGAAGGAGGAGCGTGATCAGCGCTGGCGCGCCGTAGAGGATAGCCGGGCTACCGAAGATCTGCTGCGCGCGCGGGACGGCCAGCGAACCGGCGATGCCCATGAGCTGCATCAGCACCATCACCGGTCCGAGCGCCATCACCGGCAAGCTGAGATTCAGCGCGTAGGGCTGGAGAAAGACGGTGGCATAGAATGCCACGCAGGAAAGCACCACCAGGTAAGCTGCGGCCCAACGCAGGGCAGGGTAGCTGCGCAGCGCGGCAAATGCCTCGCGAACAACTTGCGCATAGCCAGCGGGTGAAGGGCCGGGCGCTGTAGGCTCCTCTGTTTGCGAACGAGCGCGGCTGCCGATGACCCCGGGGGCCGTCTCCTGCATCATCAAGATTGGGATGACGGTGAGCCCATACAGCGCGGCGGTGAAGAGCACAGGCAGCAGAATATTCCGCTCGGCGACCAGACCCACCACCAGCCCAAACAGCATGGCGGCAGCGGTTTCCAGCGCGCGCATCCGACCGGCGAGTTTGGCATACTCTGCCTGCCGCCCGGCGGCCTTTACCGACTCGAACAGCAGGGCCTCGTCCGCGCCGGAGGAGAAGGTGGCAGCCAGCGCGCCCACAAACTGCGCCGCCGCCAGCATCCAGAAGGAATTGGAGATGGCAAACACCAGCCAGATGACGCTGCTCATGCCCATGCTGATCGCCAGGGAAATTTTGCGCCCATAGCGGTCGGCCACCACGCCGGTGGGGATTTCGAACAGGAATTTTCCTACCCAGAAGGGCAGATCTAACAGTGTTACCTGGGTAAGGTTCAGGCCGTGCTGCTGCTGGAGAAAAACGACCCACAGCACCACCGAAGTGGACACCGCCATGCCGCGCAGCACGGCCATCGCCGCGTAGCGAGGAAGATTCACGCCGCCTGGGCTTGCCGGCTGAACCGGCGCGGCTGCGCTCGCGGAGCCGTCCAACCGCGGTTACTCGCCTTCCAGCCCGTCCACGGCGCTGCCCCAGCGGGCGCGATACTCGTCTTCCAGCATGTCCATCAGGATCGCATCGTAGGCTTTGCCTGCGATGATGCGTGCCTCGCGGCGGCGACCGATCTCAGTAAAGCCGATCTTCCGGTAGGCTGCCGCCGCCCGCTTGTTGAACGCGAATGTGCCGAGCATGACGCTGTGCAGGTTGAGCAGGTTGAAGGCATAATGCAGCAGCAGGCGGGTGGCTTCCTGCCCGTATCCGCGGCCCCAAAATGCTTTCTCACCGATGACGATGCCAAGCATGGCGCTGCGATTGACTGAGTCAATGCCAAACAGCAGGCAGCGGCCAATGAGCTGGTCGGTGGCGCAGTCGATGATGGAGAAAACATGATCCTGGCGGCGAATGGCCTCATCGACCTCCGTTGCCATTCGCTCGAATGCGAGGGGCACGTAAGCTTCATCACCGAGTGGAACGGTGACGGCAAGGTCGTTCATCCACGCGGTGAAGGCCGCGGCGTCTTCAGGGGCGATAGGCGAAAGATAACACAGCTTTCCGGTGAGTTTGCGATAGTGTGGCATATTGTTTCCAGGAATTCTGGATCTTTTGGCTTTGCATCGGCTATGAAGGTGAGAAGCATTCCTTCATAATCGATGCAAAATCCTAAGATCCGGATGTCGAACCAGGGGATTTTTCCGTGATATGATGTATTCTAGCATTGAATAATCTGCAATACCAAGGAGCCGGACCGGCATTTCCTTATGTCTCCCTTACACAAACCTACAAAAACCGACTGCGGAGCGATTATTCCGCTGGTAACACCCATTACGGGCGAGGGGAAGCTGGATGAGCCTGCCCTGCGCCGTTTGATCGACAAGGTGATCACCGGCGGGGTGCAGGGCATATTCGTTTTAGGTTCCACGGGGGAGGGGCCGTCTACGCCGCGGGCTATGCGCCCGCGTATTGTGCAGATCGCGGTGGAGCAGGCCGCTGGCAAGGTGCGGGTGTATGCTGGCACTTCCGATACGGTGGTGCACGACAGTATCACTGCCGCCGCGGAATACCTGCGGATGGGTGTGCGCGCGGTAGTCGTGCAGCTGCCGTTATATTACACGCTCACACCGGATGAGCAGTTTAACTACTTTTCTACCCTCGTCCGGCGAATCCCTGGGCCGGTGCTGCTGTACGATATCCCCGAGGCGGTGCATGGGAAGATCGAGCCGCGGGTGGTAGAGCACCTGCGCGCCTTCGACAGCGTGGTGGGGATCAAAGACTCTTCTGGTGACCCGGAGCAGTTGAAAGATCTGTTGGATGCATACGCCGACGATCCAGCTTTCTCGGTGCTTACCGGGTCGGTTGCGCTGGCGAGCTACGGCTTTGAGTACGGGGCCGATGGATTCGTGCCTTCCACCGGCAACCTGGAGCCGGAACTATGCGCCCGGCTTTTTGCCGCCGCCGAAACCGGCGACCGCGCGCTGATGGACGAACTGCAAAGAGACCTCGACGCGCTGACGAACCAATTCCGCGGGCCGCGTTCGCTGGGCCAGGGCATTGCCCGGTTGAAGGCAATCATGAGCAAGCGCGGGTTATGCGGCCCCAGTGTGTTTTTGCCGCTAACAGAAGCCTCGGTGTAATGCTGGCTTCAATACGCTGTGGGAAGGTGCTGAACAAATTTCTGTAACGTTCGAATAGCGATTATTTGGGATCGGCGAACAGGCTTTCCCAGTTGGCATCGAAGTACGCGCGAAGCTTTACCGTCTCAGCGATCAACGTTTCTTCTGGTACGGGCATTTTCTTGCCTGTATACAGGTTATCGCCCTCGAACCGTGGGAAGACGTGCATGTGGTAATGCCACACGTCCTGGTTTCCGGCAGGCTCGTTGTGCTGCCGGGTTGAGACTCCTGCGCATCCATAAACTGCTTTCAACGCCAGTGCAGCGGCTCTGGTCATTGAGTGAAGATTGGGGGCCAACCGGGCAGGCAGATCGTACAGGTTCTCGATGTGTTCCACCGGGATGACCAGCACATCTAATGGGCTGCCGCCCCAGCGGTGCAAACCGAGAAGGGCAGCCGCTGTGCCTGTTCGGGCGATGAACTTCTCCGGTTTTTCGCGCAGGCTCTCGCAAAATGGACAGGCATATCCGGATGGTTGGTGGTTGTACATAAAACTACGTCTCCCGGATGTTTTTTGCAGCCTGGAAGTAGGCGTTAATCAATGAAACTGCACGTGTGACCCCATCTTCCTGGCGGATCTTCTCCCCGATCTGGGCGGCGCGGGCGCGGATGGATTCGTCGTTGAGCGCGGCCCGGATGGCTTCCGCCAGCGCCGGCGCGGTAAGCTGGCGGTTGGGGATGGGCGCGGGGCCAGCCCCTAGCGTGTGGATCTGCCGGCCCCAGAAGGGCTGGTCGAAGGTGAACGGCACGATTACCGAAGGGATACCCGCGCGAAGGGCTGCCGCGGTGGTTCCCATGCCGCCGTGATGTATGGCGGCGGAGACGTGCTGAAACAACCAGTCGAATGGTACCTCTTCCAGCGGGTAGATCCAATCGGGTAGATTTCCCGCGGCCCCGTTCACCCGCTCCATCCCGCTCCAACCCGTGGCGATCACCGCGCGCTGGCCCGATTCGCATAACGCATCGAGCGTGATCCGCATCAGACGCTTGGAGTCACGCGGTACCAAGCTGCCAAACCCCGCATAAACCGGCGGAGGCCCGGCTTCAAGGAAGCGCAGCAGGCCCGCGGGCGGGCGATAATCGGGTGGGGCTTCTAAAAACCAGTAGCCGGTGAGCTGCGGGTGAGGGTCATCCCAGCCGGGCAGGTCGCGGCAGCCGGTGGTAAATGGCGCGGACCAGTCTTGTGGTGGGGGCAAGGCGTGGCGGCTGATGCCGTACAGGATTGGCGTGGGGCAGGCGGTATCCTCCCGTTCAAACGGCCATTCGGTGATCACCGGTAGATCGGGGTGGCTGCGCCGGAGCCAGCGGTAGCCCAGGCGGTTGCCCAGCCAGAATACACGTGTAAACTCTTCGTGCGTTTTGCGGTTGTAGACTCGTTCCCACCCGGCAGCGTTCGGGCTAATGCGGTGAACCCAGCCGGGCCAGGGACGGAAGAGCGGATTAGGAAACTCCCCTGTAGCGGAGAACACAACAAAAATCAGCGCGGAGAGGTCCGGTATGCCCCGCTCCACTGCCGCCTGGTGGCCCAGGGCCGTGGTGAGTAGTGAGTGGATCACGGCGTCTGCGCCGCAGCAGGCATGCCGGACGTCTTCCACCAGCCGGGCAGCGGTAGGGGCGACGTAGCGCAGCACCATCAGTGAAGAGCGCACTGGGCCGGGAATTCCGCTGCCGGTAGCTGCCTGCTGCATCAGCGCGTGCGGATCGCCCACCAGCGGGGAGAAGGTTAGCCCGTACCCTTCGATCCAGGCGCGAAAGATTTCGGGCGCGGCGAGGGTTACGGTGTGCCCTGCACGCTGCAAACCCAGGCTGAGGGCAAGATAGGGCTGCACGTCACCGCGCGATCCATGCGCCAGCACGGTGATGCGCACGCTAATCTCGCTTCACCGAGTCGAAATAGGCCTGCACGATCTCTTCGTGCAGGGGGAAGGCCATTTCCGCCGGCGCAGTAAGGACGACGCGCTCGATGGCCTCTGGGTTGGGGGAAAAGGGCGGCAGGGCGGAGATTTTGCGCGGGTTCGCTGCGCCAAAGATAATCAGCGTGCCATCTGGCGCGGAGCGGACGCGCAGCTCGGTGATCTCAGCCGGGTCGAGCCGCAAGCCCGTCTCTTCCAATACCTCGCGGGCGCCGGCTTCTTGCCAGGTTTCGCCATAGTTGATGTAGCCGCCCGGTAAGGCCAGCCAGCCCTTGCGGGGCTCGATGCCACGCCGCACCGTAAGAATGCCCCGCCGGCTGCGTTCGCTGGACCCGTTATCGACGGGTATCAGCACGACGCACACCGGCAGGGGATTGCGAAAGGTGGTGTGACCGCAGCTTTCACAGGTGCGCGGCCATCCAATTCCCTCGGGGAAGGGTGACCCGCAGTAGGTGCAGTGTGCGAAGGGCAGAGCCATCCTTCTATTATATATGGACGAGGAGGTTACAGCATAATCCTGGTAACCAGGGGTATATGGCTTTTCCAAAGTCAACCTCACCCCTGGCCCCGCCCCACGCTTGGGGTGGGGAGAAAGAAAAAGAGGGGTTTGGGGGGGGGGGGGGGGGGGGGGCGCCCCCCCCCCCCCCCCCGAA
>JAEYTI010000109.1 GCA_023434145.1 Chloroflexota bacterium
ACTTTTTTGTTTTTTTTGGGCGGGGCTGCCCCGCCCACAAAACACACAAAATCGTTACGGATCGGTACGAAGGCAAGATAACAACAAACCCTATGGAGGAACGATGGATCGCCTGGTTGTAAAAGACGGCCGGATTGTGGATGCTAAGGGCCAGCCACTTGCGCTGCGTGGTACGTGCGTCGGTGGTTGGATGAACATGGAGAACTTCATTAATGGTTATCCCGGCGATGAGCGGGGCACCCGGTTGGTAATGGCACAGGTACTCGGCGCGGAAAAAGCCGAGTTCTTCTTCGACCGCTTGCTCGACTACTTTATGGGTGAGGACGACATTCGTTTTATGAAGGAATGCGGGGCCACCGTAGTACGCCTACCGCTGAACTACCGGCACTTCGAGCGCGACGACGCCCCGTTTGAATACCTGGAAAAAGGCTTTGCCCGCCTGGACGAAGCCCTGGGCTGGTGTGCCAAGTACGGGCTATATGCCATTCTCGATCTACACGCCGTGCAGGGCTACCAGAACACCGACTGGCACAGCGATAATTCCAGCCGCCAGACCCTCTTCTGGGACCACAAGCACTTCCAGGATCGCTTTGTAGCGCTGTGGGAGGAGTTTGCCCGCCGCTACAAAGACAACACCGCGCTTGCCGGGTACAACGTGATGAACGAGCCGGTCTCTAATGCGCGCTTTGGCCGCTTCTCCAACAAGTACGAGACCGATTGGGAGAAGATCAACAGCATCTACCGGCGTGTCGTAGAAGCCATCCGCGCCATCGACCCAACGACCATCATCTATCTCGAAGGTGATTACTTCTCCAACCGGTTTGAGAACTTTGAGCCACCTTTCGCCGAGAACCTTGTCTATTCCAGTCACAATTACACCCCTGCCGGTTTCGGCCCCGGCCCCTATCCCGGCACATTCAACGGTGTGCAATGGGACCGCGCCAAACAGAAAGAACTGTTCCGCAATCACCAGGGGCCAACCTTTGCCCGCAAATACAACGTGCCGCTGTGGGTGGGCGAATTCGGCTCGGTTTACAACGGCCCGGCCAATGAGATGGAAGACCGCTTGCAAGCGCTCGATGACCAGTTGAGCGTGTTTGAAGAGCACGATGCCCACTGGACGACCTGGACGTACAAAGATGTGGGCGTTATGGGCTGGGTGACGCTAAACCCCGAATCGGAATATATGCGCGTGATCAAACCGGCGCTGGAGGCCAAGTACGATCTGTACTCCGACTTCTGGATGCGCTGGCTGCCCCCCACCAAATCGGTGCACGCCGTTGGCGCACTGGCGGATGTGATCGAGCAGACGGTCAATGATCCCGACCTCGACCGGCCCGCGCTGCGATCATACCTCACGCAGGCGGCGCTCTCCTGCTTTGTGGGCAACTTCCTCCAGCCTTACTATGCTCGCTGCTTTGAAGGCATGAACGAAACCGACCTGGACCGTGTGCTGTCCTCCTTCGCGCTGAACAAGTGCGTAAAGAATGAAGGCTTGATCAGCGTGGTGAAGAAGCATATGACAAAATAATTTATCATCGTGGGTGGCGAACTTTATCGCCACCCACGATGATAAACAAGAGGTTTTATGACCGAATCTCCTGCCCCTCCCGTTTCGACTGTGGCCGTTGTAGTGGACCCCGAGCGCGACGATGTGGCGGTGGCCCGCCAGCCGGTGCCTGCCGGAACACAGCTCACCGGGCCGCTCGGACCAGTGACCGTGCGCGAAGATACGCCGCCTGGGCATCGCTTTGCCATCCGCCGAGTGGCGGCGGGCGATTGGGTGCGCCAGTACGGTGAGCCGTTCGCCGTCTCCCGCGGGCTCCAGCCGGGTGACCCGGTGAGCGACGAGACGGTGGAAAGCATCGTTCCGCAGGTGGACCCGGCCACGCTGGAGATCGCTCCGCCCGTGTTGCCCGCCTGGGAAGGTCCAATCCCCACCTTCGATGGCTTTCTGCGCCCGGATGGCCGCGCTGGGGTGCGCAACTGGATTTTGATTGTTCCCACCAGCAACTGCTCCAGCCACGAGGCGAATGCCATCGCCATGCAGGCGGAATATTCCGGCCTCTACAGCCGCGAGAAGTATCCCAACGTGGACGGAGTAACTGCTATCCCGCACAACCGCGGCTGCGGCTGCCCGGATATGGTCCTGCCCGGTGGCAAGGGGGCAGGGCGCGCCCTCACCGGCATCGTCGAGGCGACCATGCGGATGCTGGCCAATCACATCCAGCACCCCAACGTCGGCGCGGCGATTGTGATCGAGCTGGGCTGCGAAAAGACCAATCTCAACGCCTTCAACCGCTTCATTGCCGGTGATCTCAACCTGTTCGACGCGCGCCCGGCCCCAACCGGCGAGATGGTGAAGCGGGTAAAGCCGGTCGATCTTAGCGAGGCCTACGGTAAACCGGTCTACAGCCTGAGCATTCAGGAGTGCGGCGGCACGCGGGCAACCATTCAGAGGGCGATGGAACTGCTGCCCGAGCTGCTCGCTGCCGCCAACGCCACCCCGCGCACGCCCATCCCGATCAGCGAGCTGGCGCTGGGCTTAGAGTGCGGTGGCAGCGACGGATTCAGCGGTCTTTCCGCCAATCCGGCGCTCGGGCACGCCTCCGATCTGCTGGTTCGGGCGGGCGGCACGTCGATCATCTCGGAGACGACCGAATTTTTCGGCGCGGAGCATCTGTTTTCCCGCCGCGCCGTCAGCCGCGAGGTAGCAATGGGAGTCTTCGAGCACATCGAGCGCTACCGGGCGTATGCCGCGCGGAATGGGGCCAGCATGGCCGAGAACCCCAGCCCGGGCAACAAAGAGGGCGGGCTGCTAAATATCACCATCAAGTCGCTGGGCGCGATGGCCAAGGCCGGGCGCGCGCCGGTGCAAGGCGTGCTCGACTACGGCGAGCCATATTACCGCAAGGGCGCAAACGGTCTGTACCTGATGTATGGGCCCGGTTACGACCCCGAATCTTTGCCTGCGATGGTGGCTTCCGGTTGCCAGATCGTCTGCTTCACCACCGGACGCGGATCGGTGCTGGGCAATGCCATCGCGCCAGTAGTCAAGATCGCCTCCAATACGCCGATGTACAACCGCATGGCAACCGATATGGACGTAAACGCCGGGTCGGTGATCGACGGTACAGCCGATCTGGAAACGGTCGGGCGGCAGATTTTTGACGCCGTGCTCGCTTCCGCCTCAGGCAAGTGGACCAAAGCGGAAGAAAACGGTCACCGCGAGTTCACCATCTGGTCGGAAGAGGGCATCTCGCTGTGAGCCATCCGGTTCTACGGACGGACAATCCTCTTCTCAACAGCGCCTTCCGCGTCGCCATCGGCGATCTGGTCGGCAACATTCAGCCATTTCAAGATGGGCTGCTCACCGAACCGCGCCCGTGCATCCTTGCCGGATTGGAGTACGATACCCCCTGGACGCGCGACGCCGCCATCAATGTATGGAACGGCGCCGGGCTGATCTTCCCGAAAGAATCGCGCAATACCCTGCTCTCGGTGCTGGAGCAGCGGGATGGTCAAGTGTTCATCGGCGGGCAGTATTGGGATGCGATCATCTGGACGACTGGCGCGTGGGCTTACTACTGCTACACCGGTGACAGCGATCTGCTCGAATTGGCGTTTCATGCTACGCGCAACACTCTGGATCTTTTTGAGGCAACCGAATTCAATACTACAACCGGACTGTTCCGCGGACCGGCCTGCTACGGTGACGGAGTCGCCGCCTACCCCGACCGCTACGCCCGCACAGGCGGCTCCTCCAGCATCCTCGAATGGCCGAAGCACAATCCGCGGACTTCCGCGCCGGTCGGGTACGGCATCCCCATGCAGGCACTCTCGACCAACGTCCTATACGCCAACGCTTATCGGCTGCTGGGCGAAGCGGAAGAAGCTGCCTGGGAGCAGAAATCCGCTGCACTGAAAGCCGCCATCAACCGGCATTTCTGGAATGAGGAACGTGGAAACTACCGCTATCTAGTCGACGAATGGGGCGGCAGCGATCACCAGGAGGGGCTGGGCAGCAGTTTTGCCCTGCTGATAGGGATTGCCGATGAAGCGCAGGCTCGCCGGGTGATCGCCAGCCAATACATCACCGCTTACGGCATCCCATGCGTCTGGCCGAGCTACGAGCGCTACCGCCGTATGCCCGATAGCTATGGTCGGCATTCCGGCACCGTCTGGCCGCACGTGCAGGGATTTTGGGCCGAGGCTGCCGCGAAGTTCGGCGCACCAGACAAATTCGCCTTTGAACTGTTTACACTTGCCAAACTCGCCGTCCGCGACGGAATGTTCGCCGAGATTTATCATCCTGATACCGGCGCGATCTACGGCGGCTTGCAAGAAGGCACGCCCGATTGGCAGTGGCACTCCTGCCGCCGCCAGACCTGGTCCGCGACCGGCTTTCTCCGCATGGTGCTGATGGGATTGATCGGCATGGACGTAACCACGGAGGGTATCACTTTCCGCCCGAACCTGCCCGAGGGAGTCAGCCGCCTGGAGCTGAGCGGGATGGTGTACCAGGGAAGCCCGCTGGATGTTGTCGTCCGCGGGCAGGGGAGCAGGATAAAGAGTTTCCGCGTGAATGGGAAGGAATCCGCGGAGGCGTTCGTCGCGACGAAGATGCAGGGGACGAGAGAAATCGAGATAGAAGTGGGAAGTGTGTAATCAAGGTTATATCTGGCATATGCTGCCTGGCGGTTGAAACCGCGGCAACATACCGAAACCCCACCTTCGTGGGGTTGAAGAAAAAAAGAAAGCGGAGATAATCCTTTCTCCCTACCTTCCCCACATCTCCATCACCGGCACGTTGAGCGCGATAAACGCAAACACCGTCAGACCAAGCCATGCCACCAGCGTGGCATAGCCGAGAATACGCGCATAGTATGCAGCCTGGCTGTCTTCCCTGCGCGGTTCTGGAGGCAGGTCCAGCAGCCGTTCGCGGACCCATCTGCGCAGCGACGGCACGACCATCACCGCGCGTCGGATGGTCACCGCCAGGAACAGCCAGCCGATGCCCAAGAAAAGCGAAAGCACAATGCCCGCCAGCACCAGCGCGAACCACAACCACGTGAGTTTATCGGGGGACTGCATAACACAATTGTCGCCGATTCTGGGAAATGTTTCAACCAAAACGGGCTATACTTTAAGCAGTTGTCCAAACCTGTATCCGTCAATTCGTCCTGCCGAGCGGTTGACTCGCTCGGAAAAGCATGCTACGATCATTGTGCCTGCGTGAACGCTAACGGGAACGATAACAGGCAATCTCCTTCAATGCAGATGATGAAATGATAAAAAAACGGGTCACGATAAGAGAAGTGGCACACGCTGCTGGAGTTTCTACGCAGACAGTTAGCCGCGTATTGAACGACCGCCCGGATGTTGCCGATGACACGCGCGAACGCGTGCGCGAAATCATTGCCGACCTGGGCTACTCGCCCAACGTGCTTGCGAGAAGTCTTATCCAGGGGCGCACGCATACGCTCGGCGTAGTGGGCTACGGGCTCAGTTATTACGGCCCTGCCCGCGTGCTCACCGGCATCGAGCGCCGCGCCAACGAGATGGGCTACTCGCTTCTGCTCTCGCTGCTGCGCGAACCGGAGACTACAACCGGCATGGAGGTCTACCAAAATCTGATCGACCGGCAGGTTGATGGCATCATTTGGGCTGTGCCCGAGATCGGCACGAACCGTGAATGGGCCGCACAGCAGATCCAAAAGCTACATGTGCCGGTCGTCTTTATCAACATGCAGCCGATTGATGGGGCTGTGGTAGTGGCAGTGGATAACTTTGCCGGTGGGCATAATGCCACCCGTCATCTGCTGGATCAGGGATACCGTAAGATCGGCATCATCAGCGGCCCGCCTTCCTGGTGGGAGGCACGCGAGCGCCTCTCCGGCTGGCGTAATGCCATGAACGGCGCGGGAATCAAAGACCTCGATGCCCTGCAAGTCACCGGCGATTGGTACCCCTCAAGCGGCGCACGCGGCCTTGAAGAACTCCTGCGCCGCACACCAGATCTGGAAGCCGTATTTGCCTGCAACGATCCCATGGCTGCCGGGGCGCTGCAAGCCGCCCGCCGCCTGGGCCGCCGCGTACCGCACGAGATTGCCATCGTCGGCTACGATGACGTACCCGAAGCCGCTTATTACGAACCCGCGCTCACCACCATCCGCCAGCCGCTTGCCGAACTGGGCGGACAGGCGGTCGATCAACTCATCCGGCTGGTGAAAAATCCTGAGACCAACTGCGAGCCAGTCTGGCTGCACCCGCAGTTAATTGTCCGCGAAAGTTCTGTCCGTAGCTAAACAATTTTTGACCTCATTTCTCAAGGAGACTCTCATGAAACCTGTAACCCTCGGCTTAATCGTTGGCAACCGTGGATTTTTCCCCGATCATCTGTGCAAGACGGGCCGCGCCACCATGCTCAAAGTGCTTGAGCAGGAAGGCATCAACGTAATTGCTTTAGATGAAGGAGCGACCCGCTTTGGCAGCATCTTCACGCTGGAAGATTCGCAAAAGTGCGCCGAATTATTCAAGAAGCACCGCGAAGAGATCGACGGCGTGCTGGTGACCCTGCCCAACTTTGGTGAGGAAAGCGCCATCGCCAATGCCCTGCGCTGGTCAACCCTCGACGTGCCGGTGCTGATCCACGCCTTCCCCGATGACGTCACCAAAATGACCATCGCGGACCGGCGCGACTCGTTCTGCGGCAAAATGTCCACCTGCAACAATCTCTTGCAGTACGGCATCAAGTTCACCCTCACCTCGCAGCACTGCATGGATCCCGAAGGTCCCGAGTTCCTCCGCGATCTGCAGAGCTTCGCAGCCACTTGCCGCGTCACGCGCGGGCTGCGCTCTGCCCGCGTCGGCGCGATTGGTGCGCGCCCGGCAGCTTTCAACACCGTCCGCTACTCCGAGAAGCTGTTGGAACGCTCGGGCATCACCGTGGTGACCATGGATCTCTCCGAGGCGTTTGGCAAGGCCGCGCGCATCAAGGCCGATGATCCGAAGCTGAAGGCCAAGCTGGAGACCATGAACGCGTACGTGCCCGCCAACGGCATCCCCAACGAGTCGATGACCCGCATGGCGAAGCTAGGTGTGGTGATCGACACCTGGATGGGCGAGAATTACCTGGACGCCAGCGCCATCCAATGCTGGACGGCAATGCAAGAGTTCTACGGCGTGGTGCCCTGCACGCTCATGTCAATGATGAGCAACCAGCTCATGCCATCCGCGTGCGAGACGGATATCGCCGGGTTGGTTGGTATGTATGCCATGGTGCTTGCTTCCGGCAAACCCAGCGCCATTGTGGACTGGAACAACAACTACGGCACCGACCCCGACAAGGCCGTGATCTTCCACTGCTCCAACCTGCCTAAGGATCTGTTCATCGAAGAATCGGTCTCTGTTGCCGATGCGCCCAAGATGGATTACCAGGCCATCATCGCGGGCACAGTTGGCAAGGAGAACACCTACGGCACCATTGTAGGCCGACTGAAGGAGCAGCCCATCACCTACTGCCGTCTTTCCACCGATGATCTCACCGGGCAGATGCTTTCCTACATCGGCGAGGCCCAGCTCACCAACGATCCGCTCACCACCTTTGGCGGTTACGGCGTGGTGTGCATCCCCGAGTTCCAAAAGCTGCTCAGCTTCATCTGCGAAAACGGGTTCGAGCATCACGTTGCCATCAACCCCTCGCAGGTTGCCCCCGCCCTGAACGAAGCCTTCACCAAATATCTGGGCTGGACGACCTACTACCACAATCGCTAGCTCGCCTGGGAGGATCGTATGTCTGAACTGGAAACGAAACTTTCCAAACTCTATGACCTGCTCGACCAGCACAACCTGGACGCGCTGTTCCTGCACCGGGTGAGCAGCTTCGCCTGGGCCACCTGCGGCGCCGCTTCCTACATTAACACAGCGGTCGCAACCGGCGAAGCCTCGCTATTGATTACGAAAAACGCCCGCTATCTGATCACCAACAACATCGAAGCCCCGCACTATGAGAAGGAAGAAAAGCTCAAGGAGCAAGGCTGGGAGTTTGTGGTCGGCGGCTGGTATGAGCCATCGGAGGCGCTGGGCAAACTGACGAAAGGCCTGCGCGTGGGCGCAGACGTGCCCCTGGAAGGCGCGAAGGATCTCTCCGGCGAGGTCGCCGTACTGCGCATGAACCTGCTACCCGAAGAAGTGGCCCGCTTCCGCGAGGTCTCCAAACTGAGCGCGCAGGCCATGAACGCCGCCGTCCGCGCGGCAAAGCCCGGCATGAGCGAGTATGAGATCGCCGCCGTGCTTGCCGCCGAAGCGTACCGCCGCCAGCTCCTGCCCATCGTCAACCTGATCGCCACCGACGAGCGCATTTTCGGCTTCCGCCACCCGCTGCCCACCGCCAAAAAGATGGAGAAGTACGCCATGCTGGTGCTGTGCGGGCGCAAGTACGGGCTGGTTAGCTCGGTAACGCGCCTGATCCACTACGGCCCGCTTTCGGACGAGTTGAAGCGCAAGCAGGAAGCCGTGACCCAGGTGGACGCGCAGGTGATCGCCGCCACCCGCCCCGGCAAAACCCTGGCGCAGGTATTTGGCGAGATCCAGCAAGCTTACGAGAGCACGGGCCACGCTGGCGAATGGAAGCTGCACCACCAGGGCGGGCCTGCCGGGTACGAGCCGCGCGAGTTCGTCGCCAACCCGCAGGTGACTGCAAAGGTAGATGTGGGGCAGGCGTACGCCTGGAACCCGTCCATCACTGGCGTCAAAACAGAAGATACCGTGCTGATCACTGAGTCGGGGTTCGAAGTGATGACTGAAATCCCCAACTGGCCGGTTCGTGAAGTCGAAGTGGGCGGGAAGAAGATCCGCCGCCCGCTGATCCTGGAAGTATAAATCATCGCCTGTCGGCGCGCCAAAGTCCCCTGGCGCGCCGACGGCATTTTTCTATTGGTACTTTGTGCTGTTGGCATGCCGGATACTGCTTATCCGGCATGCCAACAGCACAAAGTACCATCAAAAAAGTCCTGGAGGTAAACCATGAGCAGTAAAAAATACGCCATTGGCGTAGACTTCGGCACCGAATCGGGCCGCGCACTGCTGGTGGACGTAGCAGACGGGCGCGAAGTCGCGACTGCCGTGCACAAATACGCCAACAGTGTGATCGACGAAAAGCTGCCCGAGAGCGGCGTTCGCCTGCTCCCCGATTGGGCATTGCAAGACCCGAACGACTATCTGGAAGTGTTCAAGCACACCATACCCTCGGTGCTGCGCGAGAGCGGCATTGACCCCGCGGATGTGATCGGCATCGGCATCGACTTCACTGCTTGCACTATGCTGCCGGTGAAGGCCGATGGCACGCCGCTGTGCTTCCTGCCTGAGTGGCGCGATCACCCGCACGCCTGGGTGAAGCTGTGGAAGCACCACGCCGCCCAACCCGAGGCCAACAAGCTCAACGAGATCGCCTCCAGCCGCGCCAATGAACCGGGTTTTGGTTTCCTCAACCGCTACGGCGGCAAGATCAGCTCGGAGTGGTTCTTCCCCAAGGTCTGGCAGATTCTGGACGAGGCCCCCGAAGTCTACGCCGCCGCCGACCGCATGCTGGAAGCCGCCGACTGGGTGATCTGGCAGCTTACCGGGGTAGAAACACGCAACAACACCACCGCCGGGTACAAGGCCATCTGGTCGCGGCGCGAGGGCTTCCCCACCCGTGAATTCTTCAAGGCGCTCGACCCGCGCCTGGAGAACGTGGTGGAAGAGAAGTTGACCACCAAGATCGACACCATTGGCAATAAAGCCGGCGGGCTGACCGAAGAAGCCGCGCGCTGGACCGGGCTAAAGCCGGGGACCGCCGTCGCCATGGCGAACGTCGATGCGCACGTTGCTGTGCCCGCCTCCACCGTCACCGAACCCGGGCGCATGGTGATCATCATGGGCACATCCAACTGCCACATGGTGCTCGGCAAAGAAGAACGCCTGGTGCCGGGCATGTGCGGCTACGTGGACGAAGGCATCCTGCCGGGCTTCTTCGGCTATGAAGCCGGGCAGTCGTGCGTGGGCGATCACTTTGCGTGGTTTGTAGAGAACTGCGTCCCCGCCGCCTACCAGCAGGAAGCGGAACAACGCGGAATCGATATCCACCAGCTTTTGGAAGAGAAAGCTGCTCGCTTACAACCCGGCGAGAGCGGCCTGCTGGCGCTGGATTGGTGGAACGGCAACCGCTCTGTGCTGGTAGACGTGGACCTGACCGGTATGCTGCTCGGCGCGACGCTCGCCACCAAACCCGAAGAGATCTACCGCGCGCTGATCGAGGCGACCGCCTACGGCACGCGCATGATCGTGGACACCTTCAACGAGAACGACGTACCGGTAACCGAGATCGTGGCAACCGGCGGGCTGCCCGACCGCAACCGCCTGCTGATGCAGATCTACGCCGACGTGACCGGGCGCGAAGTAAAAGTCGCGGCCTCGCACCAGACCCCCGCCCTCGGTTCGGCCATGTTTGGCGCGGTTGCGGCTGGTAACGCTGCCGGCGGCTACGACACCATCTTCGAGGCCAGCCAGAAGATGGCCCACCTGCGCGATGACCGCTACGCTCCCATCCCCGAGCACCAGGCCGTCTACGAGAAGCTGTTCCAGGAGTACCGCACCCTGCACGATTACTTTGGCCGCGGCGAGAACGACGTGATGAAGCGCCTCAAGGCGCTCAAAGCCGATATTGTGACGAAGAAGTAGGCAGGAGGCGTGATGTATCTGGAAGCAATCCGAAACGAATTGGTAAAACTGCACCTGCTGCTGCCCAAGAGCAACCTCGTCACCTGGACGAGCGGCAACGTCTCGATCCGCGACCCTGAGAGTGGGCTAGTAGCGATCAAGCCCTCCGGCGTGATGTACGAAGACTTGACCGCCGAAGATATGGTGGTGCTGGATCTGGACGGCAAAGTAGTCGAAGGCACCAAAAAGCCCTCCTCCGATACCGCCAGCCATCTCTACATCTATCGCCAGCGCCTGGACGTGTTCGGCGTGGTGCACACCCACTCGCCCTATGCTACGGCATTTGCCGCCATCGGCAAGCCCATCCCCGTCTACCTCACCGCTCAGGCGGATGAGTTCGGCGGGCCGATTCCCTGCGGCGGGTTTGCCCTGATCGGCGGTGAGGAGATCGGCAAGGTGGTGGTCGACAGCATTGGCAAGTCTCCTGCCATCATCCTCAAGAACCACGGCGTGTTCACCATCGGTCCATCGGGCAAAGGTGCGGTGAAAGCCGCCGTGATGGTGGAGGATGTGGCGCGCACGGTCTGGCTGGCAAAGCAGCTCGGCGAGCCGGATCAGATCCCCGACGAGATGGTAGAAAAGCTCCACTACCGGTACACGCACGATTACGGTCAATAACTACAAAAAAAGGCAGCCGCTCTACAGCAGTTACCTTTTCTCTACGTTGTGTGCGATGGTTGAAAACGCTTCGCGTTTTCAACCATCGCACACCTCTTTTTGGGCTCCCAAAGGAAGCGATTCAAAAGTAGAGGCCCACCTAGCAGGGTGTGTTTCAGTTTGTTGGTGGGTTGAGGCAGGGGAACGATGTTCCCCTGCCT